>DAOTWP010000203.1:0-39736 GCA_034435675.1 Anaerolineae bacterium | reverse complement strand
TGCTGTTTCGTAAACCGGGCCCATGCCGTCCCCGCCGCTGATCATCAGGATCGCGGGCAAATCTGGATGCCAGCCGAGCGCCTCGCGGGCGGCACGCTTTTCCGGCAGCATTTCGGCAAAGCGCGGGTTGACTGGCAGCCCGGTCAGGCGTACCTGCTCCGGTTTGAAACCCGCCTGGATGGCAAGCGCATAGGCAGCTTCTGTGGGCACAAAACAGCGCTCCGCACGGGGGTCGTACCAGAACATAGGCGTTGTCACCAGATCAGTGACGACGATCAAAAAAGGCGGGCGTTTGGGCTGCGCGGCGTACGCATGCAGGCTGGGAATGGTCAGAATCGAGTGAACGGAGACGACCACATCGGCGGGGCGTTCGCGCAGCATGCGCTGCAAGCCGTTTTTCATCGTGCGGTAGTTGCGCGCCGAGAAGAATTTCACCGTCTGACGGCGCTCGGCGGCAATCTTGTACGCGAGCCGCCACGCCCAGACCGCGTTGTTGACAATCATGGGATAGGTCTCCGGGGCATATTTCAGCGGGAAGGGCGAATACTGGCGAAAAACATCTACCAGCTCAACCTCCACCGCTGTGCCATGCTGTCGCTTCAGCGCATCGCGGATTGCCTCTGCCGCCGCCCGGTGTCCACCGCCTGTATCCGACATTAAAATAAGCACACGCTTGGTCAACGTGGGTTCTCCTGATCCACAGCAGCAGGCAGCACCGCCTTAAGGCGCTTCACAAATACTGCGCGTTCCAGCATAACCCGTCTACCGCAGCGGGTACAGCGCATGCCAATATCCGCCCCAATACGGTAAATGATCCATTCTGTGCTGCCGCAGGGATGAGCTTTGCGCATGACCACCCGATCCCCCGGCTTGAACTCCTGCTGCATCGGTCATTCTCCACTTCCATTGTACCCGCTATTGTGGCGCGTGGAACCCAGGAGAACAAGCCCACATTTTGAAAGCGTGTACCAGCGGCGGGGCTGCGGTCACTCCCTGGCGAGGCTTGCCAGCATGTTGACTGTCGCGCTAACCGTCTGTTCCTGCTGTGATTCCCGGCTGATGGTCGCCGGGCTGTCACGCGGTTGGTCACCATACCAGCCGAACTGAGCATGATTACCCCCGGTGATCAGCACAAACTGTGCATCGGGCGGCAGCAGCCCGCGCGAGACTTCTACCGTATCCAAAGTGGCAAGCCCATCCAGTTCCGCATAAACAGAAACGACATTAAGCCGGCTGGCAGAGAGGTCAAGACCGCTTTCCGGGTAAGCTGCCCACAGCGCCAGCCCGCTGATACGATCCGGGTGTGCGCTGGCATAACGTGCCGCCATTGACCCGCCCAGCGAATGCCCGCCGACTGCCCAGTAGGTGATTTCCGGGTGCGCTGCGATCACTGCATCGCCCGCGCTGGTGCTAAAAATCGCCAGATTGAACGGCATCGGCACAATCACAACCAGATAGCCTGCGCCGGCAATGGCGCGGGCGTAAGGCGCATAGGAGCGCGGTTCGACCAGCCCGCCCGGATAAAAGATCAACCCGGTGCTGGCGATTTCGTTCGTGGGCTGAAAGGTGTACCAGTTGTCGGTTGTGACCTGTACCATCGGGTCACTTTGTAGAGCGTCCAGCGCCTGCGGCATAGGTCCCAGCGGCGACCCTGTCCAGACCAGAAAGCCGGTGACGGCAGCGGCAGCAGCCAGCAAAATGACCAGCAGCACCCACTTTAGACGACGCATAACATCTCCCTGTGCAGTAAGCGGCAATGGAGCGCGCAGGATAGTCCTGAGAGATAAGTTGCAGCTTAACCACAAAGGCGAATACCGTGAGGGTCTCTGTCGAAAGTCTGGTTTCCAGGCGACAAAACAGGGCGAAACTGTGCGCTTCGCCCCGCAGAATCGTGCATGCTTATCGTCTGGTGCTTGCCCGCAGCAGTGGTTTATGTCGTAGGCTTGAAATGATCCACCAGCGCCTGCCCGGCTGCCAGTCCGGAGAGGGTCGCGCCCTCAACACGCCCGCGCCCACCAAAGGCATCTCCTGCGAAGACAAGCATTGGCGTACTGAGCGCTACCAGACAGTCACGCGGGTAGGTGGACAACGCCACGGCATAACGCCAGCGCTTTAACTGCGCTTCGACTACGCGCGCGTTGTTGATCAGATATTTGGCAAGTTCATCTTGCAGCAGCGCTAACACGTCTTCATCCGGTCTGTCCCAGTTTTCGCGGCTGAAGGGTACGTTTGTTTGCAGCGTAATCAGCCTGGCATCCGGCGAAATACCTTTGCGCTGATTGTCGGCAATCCACTGTACCGTGTCATTGGGCATCTGCAGCGCGCCCGGTTCCGGCAAATCCACGGCGCCGTCAATCAGGAACATCGCTGTCAGGGATGGACCATACTGAATGTGTTTGAGGGCATCCTCATCGTCCGGATGCAGTTCAACCCGGTTGTCGTAGAACAAATCCAGCGCCTGCGGCACCGGCGGGGTCATTAGCAGCGCCTTTGCATTGTAGATATTGCCCTGTTCATCTCTGGCTTCCCAGCCTTCTGCCGCAACCTGCAAGCCAGTGATGCGGGTGTTGACGTGCACATTGTGCAGCGGTTCTGCCAGATAGCGCGCAATCGCGTTCATGCCGTTGACCCCTGCATAACGCGGGTAGCCGTCTCCGGCAGTGCGCTTCAGGCTGCCATCGCTCCAGCCATGCGACCAGACAAAGACCAGATCCGCCGCCAGCCACTGATTGACTAACTGCTGAAAGGTGTCAGTGCGTGCGGTGAAGAACTGCGCGCCGTGATCTGCCAGCCCGCTGCCGATCCGGCGGGTTGCCATACGTCCCCCGACACTGACCCCCTTGTCAACAATTACATAATCAACACCATGCCGCTGCAGCACCTGCGCCGCCATCAACCCGCACAGCCCTGCCCCAACAATCAGCACGTCGCTGTGTTTTTGTTCGCTCATCTGCCGCCCTTTATCAATCGCCCACAAACTGAGCCACGATTATAAATTGACCGGCGTAATTCGAAAATGGGGCGGGAGTGCCATCTTCGCAGGCACAGCATGCACCTGCATCGCGACGGGGCGCTTCCTGCCCGTCGGTTTCATCAACACGCCTGCCCGGATTTCGAACACACCGGAATGACTGCCCGTACTATACATCATCTGAAACGTTTGATAAAATAGCTTTAACAAACGGGGGTGTACCGGATTCGACAGGGGAGGTTGAGCACCCACGGCAAGCCGCAGCGCCTGTCTGCGTTAAAACGGGCAAGCACAGTAAGTGCGAACAACAATACCTACGCTCTCGCTGCCTAATTAAGCAGTAGAGGGTGCTGATCCAGAGAGATCAGCCGTCTGCCCCAATCGTGCCTGCCCGGTTGGATTGGTGGGCGTCACCAAAGACAGGCTTTGCCGCTGCCGACGCCGGTACAGCAGTGGCGAGCTGAAACCGGCTGGCTGACGCCATACTGAGTTGGTTCAGGTCAGCGCCAGCGAGATGCCAATAACCAACTAAGCTTGTAGAAGTGGTTGGTCGAATCTCTTGGACCGGCGTTCGACTCGCCGCACCTCCACAGAGACAAAAGCACAGACAAGAATCAGCGGAAACGCTGGTTTTTGTTTCGCGGTTGCTGCAAACGGCACAGGATTAATTTTCATCCCACGTATACCAGCCATATTTGCGCATCGGCGCGATCAGCAGTTCAGCACGCTCCGCCTGGTCTGCGAACACAAAACGGATGCGCGGCTCGGTGAAAAACTCCACGTCAATGCTCTTGCCGTTGGTATCGCGCAGCCCGACCCGGCGGCGATCTCCTTCTGTCGGGTTGGGGCGGGTCTTTAGCCAGTTCCGGCTGCATTCCTTAAAATCCACCCAGTGAACAACCTCAAGTTCATCCCGGTAAAGCACGCCGCCGGGGGTTACACTGATAATCTGTTTGCCGTTCAATGTCATCTTAGCCCATCCCTGGTTTGATGACCTTTGCCTTTAGCTGACCACAGCCAGCGTCGATGTCAATGCCACGCCGGACACGGGCGGTTGCGCTGATGCCATAGGTTGCAAGAATGTCAATAAAGGCATTCATTGCGGCAAGTGCTGACGGTGTCCCTGCATAACCGGCTGTCGGGTTAAGCGGGATTACATTCACATGGCACAACAACCCCTTGAGCCGCGCGCCCAGTGCATGTGCCTGTTCGGGTGTGTCCGTCGTCCCATGAATCAGCGTCCACTCAAAGGTCACCCGTCGCCCTGTTTTATCTACGTAGTAACGGCATGCCTCTAACAGTTCGTCCAGTTTCCAGCGGCGGTTAACCGGCAGCAGTGCGCTGCGTTCGGCATCCGTCGCCGCGTGCAGGCTGATCGCCAGTTTTACTTGCAGCCCTTCATCGGCAAACTGCCGAATCTGCGGCACCAGCCCCACGGTGCTGATGGTGATATGCCGCGCGCCAATGCCCAGATCGTACATTAGCCGGTGGACTGCCGCGAGCGTCGCATCATAATTGTGGAACGGTTCGCCCATGCCCATCAGGACGACATTGCTCAGGCGTTCACCCTCCGCCGTCAGCACCTGCGCGAAACGCAGCGCCTGCTCGAAAATCTCGGCAGCGGTCAGGTGCCGCGCAAAACCCATTTGTCCGGTTGCACAGAACACACAGCCCATCGCGCAGCCCGCCTGCGACGAGATGCAGGCAGTGCGGCGCTCATCATCATACAGCATCAGCACCGACTCAATGAGCTGCCCGTCCGCCAGCCGGTACAGCCGTTTGATCGTGCCATCTTTGCTGCGCTGTTCGGCGGCGATTTCCAGCACCCCCAGCGTTGTTTCCGCTTCAAGGCGGGCGCGCAGCGCGGCGGGCAGGTTAGTCATCGCGGCGAAGGTGCTGGCACGTTTGTCATACAGCCATTCCCACACCTGCCGCGCGCGAAACCCCGGTTGTCCCCAGGCTTCCAACAGCAGTGTGAGCTGTTCCAGCGTCAATTCATAGAGATTCTGCATCATCTTCCGCCATTCGGCAAAATTAGCGCTGCCCTCCGCCTCTGGATTGTCGTACATAGAGTACCGAAAGTACACCGATAGCCGCCAGCAGCAGGACAATTAGCCCAATGCCGACAGGATTCAGCATAGGTTCAGGCGCTGTAGTCGCAGGCTGCGCGGTGGGCATAGCGGTATTCAGGCTGCCTGCTGGGCGCGGCGTGACCGAGGGCGTGGGCGGCGTGGGCGTAAAGGTCGGCGTGCGCGATGACAGCGGTGTGCGCGGGATGCCCGTCGGCGTAATTGTTGGTGTATTGGTCGCTGTTGGCGTCACGGTGGGGGTGTCGCTGGCAGTGGGCGTGTAGGATGGTGTGGGCGTTGGCGTGGGTGGTTGGTACACCGAAAAGCGGAATGCTCCCTGCCCTCGTTCGGTAAACAACCAGACACCCAGATTCGGCAGCAGCGCGCTGACCGATTCGCCAAACGCCACCTGATAGGCAGCAGCGAAACTGTCGGTAGCGGCGATCTGTGTGGCGAAGGCGAATACCGCCTCCACACCGAAACGATCCGCCAGATAAAGAACCATCGCGTAACTCTGTGCCCGCCACAGAGTATCATCCGGTGTGCCGTTGAGCATCGCTGGCAGCCCGTATAGACGGTTGGCGCGCGCGGCTGCCAGCACTGTGCCAAACAGAGCCGTGTCAACCTCCGGCATATAGAATTCGGTCAGCCCATGACCAAACCAGCGCGGTACCTGTTTGCCAGTCCAGCCCTCTCGATAGAAGTCGTTCACCAGAAACGCGCTTACCGCCTGATTCAGAGCGTCGGTACTGTTCTCTGTCGCCAGCACTGGCTGAAGCCCCAGCGCGGCATACTGGCGTTCCAGCAGCGCCGGGTCGCAGGGTATCCGAAACGCCCCCAGCCCGCCGAGGGTCAGTTCACCGACATCGTTCGGCTGACAGCCATAAGGCAGCGCGCCAGGGTAGATTATCAGGGTATACGCCGGTGTCTGCCCGGTATTGGCGGCGAGCAGGTTGTACACTGGGCGCACCGCGCTGCGTACTACCCCAGGGTTTGCGCCGCCCGTGGGCAGGATAAAATTCAGGGTGTCCACAGCATCTTGATCCACCAGCCATTCAGCGCGCAAATCGCTGAAGATGAACTCGCCCGTTACCCGCGCAATTTCATCGCGTGTAGAAACCAGTTCCCAGCGGTAACTTACCGGCAGCCCAAAGCGCAGCCCTAGCCTTTGACCATCGTCGGCGGGGATTTGCCACAGATATTCCAGCCGGGCAAACGGCTCAGGTTCAACAGCAATCTGGGCAATAGTCAGTTCCAGCCTGATGGCGTCCGCTCCCTGCGGTTGCAGCGTCAGCGTGGCGCGGGCAAGCTCCGCGGCGGGGTATTCTGTCGAAATCTGGAACAGCACTGCCAGCGGGAACAGCACCTCTTCATCCCACTGGTAGATAAAACGCTTTTCCGGCTGCGGTTCCGGTGTTTGCTCGGCATCCTGTGCGGTTGCATGCGCAATGCCGAAACCCACAAGGATGGTCAACAGGCAGAACAGAAGTCGTCTGGGCATGTGGCACCTGTCAGGTTAGTCCAGCTGATACCGCCAGAAGCAGCATCAGCATTTGAAGCAGATTGTACGTGAAGTGTGCCACTACCGCCGCTGTTGTGCCATAGCGCTGCCGCAGCCACCCCAGTGCCAGTGAGACCAGAAACAGCAGCAGCAGTCCCGGCGTAATCAGGTGCTGGGTGTGCAGCAGCGCAAAGAACAGGCTGGTCAGCATATTGCCAAAGACCGGCTGGACGGCACCGCGCAGCAGGATTTCTTCGCTGATGGCGGATGATGCTGACAGCAGCAGGGCGCCGGGAAGGGTAGCGAACGCCAGCGCCAGCGCTTCTGCCGCCGCCGTTTGCTGCGCAATCTGTTCCGGTGGCAGCAGGAACTGCCAGATACTCCCATAGACCAGCGCCAGCGCCAGCAAACCGACGCCCGCGCCTGCGCCAGCCAGCACCTGTCCGCTGCTGGGAGACCACAATCCCAGCCGTTGCAGCGCTTGCGGCAGGCTGCGGCGTGTCCCCAAGCCCACACCCCACAACGCCACGCCAACGAAGATAACTGCCTGGATCAGCAGAGCGCTGTTGGGTACGCCTTGCGTGCTGAAGCTGCTGCTGAGCGCGCTTCTGCCGCCTTGCAGCAAAAACGCTGCCAGCAGGTAGGCGTTGAACGTCAGGACGATAACCAGCGCAGCAGTATGCATCGGCGCGTCCGGGTTGTACTGCCCGCTGCCGCCCACCAGACGCTGCACACCCACCCGTGTGGATCGGCTGCTGACCACCGCCGCGCTGCCACCCAGTGCGCCAATGACCAGCACGGTCAGCAGGAGCGTTTCCGGTGCAAAGCGAAAGCTGTCAGCAGCAGCCTGTCCTGTCGTGACCAGACTGGTTATGATGACCGCTGCCGTCAGCAGAATCACGCCCCACAGCGTAATGCTCAGTATGTGTTGCCGCGCGACATCCTGTGGCGCGCCTGCCGCGCCGTTAGCAGCGGTGAATGTTAATAAATATGCTAGTCCGATAACTTCCACGGGAGTTTGCTGTCATTCTACTGGATCGTGTCGTTATCATTATACTCATTTGTGCGTGGAACGTGAGACTGCACCCAGGCGCAGTCTGCGCGCAATGGGCACCAGTTTGCCATCCAGCCCGACTCGCGGAGGGGGGTGCTGCGGGTATGCAGATGGGCGTAATCTGGCGCAAAACGCACAGATGGCACTATTCAGCGTGATCCGATTTTGAGGCAAATAACGTAAAATAGCAGCGCACCACACTCCCGCTGCAAAGGTATGCCCTACCATTGCATTTGCCCTAACACATGGCGGTACAGAAATGAAAAACACACCCTGAAACTCTGCCGGATGTGTTTTCTATAGCGCGGCTAAATACGTGCAGCGCGCTAGAAGAAGTTCGGAGATTCGCGGCGCGCCAGATGCGACATAAACTCCGCGCGGGTCTTCTCATCTTCGCGGAATGCGCCCTTCATGGTGCTGGTAGTCATGCTGCTGTGGCTTTTCTTCACACCGCGCAGCATCGAGCACATATGCACACCTTCCAGCACGACCGCGACGCCCTTCGGCGCGAGCACTTCGTCAATGAAATCAGCAATCTGATGCGTCATGCGTTCCTGCACCTGCAAACGCCGCGCAAAGACATCCACAATGCGTGGAATCTTGGACAACCCGATCACCTTGCCATTGGGGATATACGCGATGTGTGCGTGCCCGATGAACGGCAGCATGTGGTGTTCGCACAGGCTGTAAAACTCAATGTCGCGCACGATAACCATTTCATCGTACTGGACTTCAAAGACCGCTTCGTTAATGACCTCTGCCGGATCGGTGCGGTAGCCGCTGAGCAGTTCGTCGTACATCCGGGCAACCCGCTTAGGCGTGTTCAGCAGTCCTTCCCGCGCGGGATCCTCGCCAACGGCTTCCAGGATATTGCGCGTCGCGTTCTCGATGATACCATGCTGCACCGGTGGCAGGTTCAGTTCAAACATATCCAGAAACTCCTGTGACGAAAACTTGCGCTGCATCGTCATCAGAAGGTCGTCATCCCCGTCATGATCGTGCGTGTGGCCAGTGTGTGCAGCGTGCCCATTGCCATTGCTGTACACACCCTTGTCACTGCCGTTACCGTTGCCATTCCTGGTTCTGTTCATCGTGAATTCTTTCTGTCTCAAACTGGGTTCATGGTCAAAGTGGCTGACACATTATCGGCATGTTTAATGGTATGACAGCGTAACAAGCAAAGTCAATTAACTTTCATCGCTGCCTAACCATCCTCTCGGTAATCATTTAGCAACAGGCATATTTGCAGTCATAACGTAATCTGCTGCGCGGTCCCTGGTATTGCTTCTGGACGCAGGCACAGCGCCAGTGCTTACCCTCAATACATAACAGGGCATGTAAATAATCTGTAAGAATCGGCGGTATGCCGCCAGGCAGCCGATGTGACCTTACTCCGAATTCAGGGGAGGACGATCAAGAGACACGCCCACTGAATCGAGGAGCATAGGTCAACGGTAGCAGACCGAAGAAACTACGCGGAAGCGTTTAGGTGTGAAACTGTGCGGCTGCATGCTGCATTACGTTATCCCCGCAGTGGATGCGGGCGAGGTCATCGCGCAGGCGGTTGTGCCATTCAAGCCGGGCGACACGCTGGAAAGCTACACGGCACGCATGCACGCTGCCTAACATGCGCTGCTGGCAGACGCCGTGAACAAGGTACTGGCAAGCGGCTCAGGCGCAGGGTTGCCGCGGGATGTGAGCAGGCAGCACCCATGCGAACACCCCGGTTAGTGCCGCATGACTTGTTCAAATACATCTTGACAAAGCCAGCGAGTATGCTAAATTTAATTTGTCGGCTAACTAAAATAGGGCTATGAACGACGATAGTATCAGTCAACTGCTCATCCATCTGTGCCGTGCCCATCGCCGCGCCGCAGAGCACCGGCTCAACGAAATTGGTTTGTATGCCGGCCAGGAAGCGCTGCTTTTGCACCTGATCGCTAATAACGGTCTCAGCCAAACTGAGCTGGCGCAAGCGCTGAATGTCGAGGCGCCGACAGTCACTAAATCGCTGACCCGGCTGGTAAAGGCTGGTTATGTAACCCGCCAGCCTGACGCGCATGATGGTCGTGTTCTGCGGGTCTATATCACCGAACAAGGACGAGAACTGCATCAGTCTATTCGTACAATCTGGTCGGATATTGAAGCGCAGACCACAGCCGGATTTTCTGACGCGGAGCAGATCGTGATGAAGCGCCTGCTGGCGCAAATGTTGGCTAACCTGCCCTAGGTGTTTTGCGGCTATTTACTTAGCCGACAAACCAATCAACCAAGGAGAGTCACTCGACGATGAAAGTTAGATCCCAGACGAAATACATGGTGCTGTTGCGTATCGTCCTGATCGCCGGAACTGCCGCCGCCCTGGGCAATGTCATGATCTACAGTATCGCCCAATCAATTGGAAACGTGAGGCTGCAAGTTCCCATGCCCGATGGCAGCCAGCTTGAACTGGCTCTGCCCATGATCCTGATCATGAGCATCCTCCCGGCAGTTGGCGCTGCTGGTTTGTACTTCGGGCTGAGTCGTTTTACCGCGAGACCGCTGCGCATTTTTCAGGGAACCGCCGCAGTTGTCCTGCTGTTGTCGTTGATTCCTCTGTTCACGCTGAATGTCGTGGGCGATGTGCGCGGTTATTTGCTGGCGATGCACGTCGTCACCGCAGCGATCGTCAGCGCAGTTTTGACCGTCCTGGTGAGAAGGAGCACAGTGGATCATGCCTGAGATGTCACCCGATGTACGCGCTTTTCTGGATGCAGTTCATTTTGCAGTTGTGGCAACTATCCGCCCGGACGGACTGCCGCATCAGACGGTCATGTGGTATCAACTGCTGGACGAAAACACCGTACTGCTGAATACGCCGGCTGACAGTCTCAAGCACCGCCATCTCAAAGCTAACCCACGTGTTTCGATCTGCATTGAGCAAGGTTACCGCTACGTGACGCTGCTCGGCACCGTGGAACTGAATGAAGCGCCGGAGCAGGCCGGACAGGATTACGCGCAGTTGGGGCAGCGCTACCGTGACACGTTCACAGCGCGCCCCATTGCAACTGGCTCAGAACGCCCTGCTATTCTGAACCGTCCGCGCGTCACGCTGCGGGTGACCATTGATGCTGTGCGGGTATCTGGCTTCTGATGGCACTGCCCTGCCTGCACCTACAATACAGGTGCAGGCAGGATTGAAGTGATCGCTGGTTGACCTGCACAATAAGGATACCCGACTGCACCCCCCCGGCACACTGTGACGGCTGTTTGATTTTCCCCGCGTCGGTGCTATATTCCCGGCTGTGCCTGCACGGTTGTTCGCAGGCATCTGCCGAAAATTGTTGAACTCAAAAAGAGGTGCTTTATGCAGGGTTTGATGATGGATTACCAGCTCACGCTGCGCCCGATTATGGAACGCGCCGCGCAGCTCTATCCCAATAAAACGATTGCGACAAAGTTTGGTCCCACCATGCACCGCTACACTTACAGAGAGTGGTATGCCCGCTGCAACCGGCTGGCAAATGCCCTGACGCGCCTCGGCGTGCAGGATGGCGACCGCGTCGGCTCGCTGGCGTGGAACACGCACCGCCATCTGGAGCTGTATTTTGCTGTGCCGTGCATGGGCGGCGTGCTGCACACGCTCAATCTGCGCCTGCCTGCCGAGCAGTTGATCTACATCATCAACCATGCCGCCGACAAGGTGATTATTGTGGACGACAGCCTGCTCAAGCTGGTCGAAGCCATTGCCCCGCACCTCAGGACCGTAGAACATTATGTGGTGATGACCAACGGCGCGATGCCCGCAACCACGCTGCCCAACGCCGTCAGCTACGAAGACCTGCTCGCCGCCGAAAGCGATAGTTTCGCCTTCCCTGACCTGGACGAGAACCATGCCTGCGCCATGTGCTACACCAGCGGCACCACCGGCAACCCCAAAGGTGTGGTCTATTCGCACCGCGCATTGTACCTGCATACGATGGCGGCATGCATTGCCGACACGCTGGGCATCACCGAGCGCGATGTGATTATGCCCGTTGTGCCGATGTTCCATGCGATGGCGTGGGGTGTGCCGTTTGCCGCCACCATGCTCGGCGCGACACAGGTCTACCCCGGCGCGCATTTGCAACCGCCCGACCTCGCCGGGCTGATCGAGCAGGAGAAGATCACCTACACGGCGGGCGTGCCGACACTGTGGCTGGGGCTGCTGCAAGTGCTGGAAAAAGGCAGCTACGACATCAGTTCGCTCAAGGCGATGCCCGTGGGCGGGTCTGCTGCGCCCAGGTCCATGATCGCCGCCTACCAGAAGAAATATGGCGTGCAGATCATCCATGCGTGGGGGATGACCGAGATGAGTCCCATCGGCACGATCTGCAAGCTGAAAAGCCACATGGACGGTTGGGAAGAAGACGAGCAGTTCAATGTGCGCGCCAAGCAGGGGCTGCCTTCGCCTGGTGTGGAACTGCGCGCGATTGGCGAGGACGGGAACACCGTACCCTGGGACGGCAAGACCATGGGCGAACTGCAAGTACGCGGTCCATGGGTGGCAGCGTCGTATTATCAGGACGAACGCACGACACAGTCGTTCACGCCCGACGGCTGGTTCCGCACTGGCGATGTGGTGACGATTGACCCCGAGGGGTACATGCAGATCGTGGATCGCACCAAAGACCTGGTCAAGAGCGGCGGTGAGTGGATTTCGACGGTTGACCTCGAAAATGCGCTGATGGGACACCCCGACGTGCTGGAAGCCGCCGTAATCGCGGCAGTGCATCCTAAATGGCAGGAGCGCCCGCTGGCGGTGGTAGTGCCCAAGCAGGGCGTGACGCTGACCAAAGACGCGCTGCACGAAATGCTGCTGGCGAACGGCTTCGCCAAATGGCAGCTTCCTGATGAAGTGCTGTTTGTGGACGAAATTCCCAAGACCAGCGTCGGCAAATTTGACAAGAAGGTGGTGCGCCAGCGTTACGCTAACTACCTCATTGAGCATGATCTGGTGAACTGATAATTAGCGGTTGGCAATTGGCAGGATGCGCCGCGCAGGGACGCTGCCCGCATCGTTCGCCGCATTACGGGCGACGTCACGCGGGCACGGTGGGCGGTACTGGCGCGGGTGTGCTGTAGCCCGCCCCTATAATGTCCCTTATGCGTGCTTTGTGCCTTCCGGTTCGATTGATTTTGCGGGCAAACGGCTAGCGCATGGCGACCCGCCACTATAATGCTCCTTCGCGGTTGCGCAGTGCAATTAGTATTTCACGCGGCGAGCGCTGTGCAACACGCCTCTCCAAGTGCCCATCGTGTGCTTGGTGCCTTCCTGTTCGTCACTTTAATCTGCGGTACGGCGGGCGGACCCGGAGGTCCGCCCCTGCAATGCCTCTTCGTGGCTTCGCGTTCGATCATTGCGGGGTGCAGCGGGCGATGTCAGAACAACGCCACTAGCGCCGCCACAAGCAGGCTGCCAATTGTGCCGCCGACCAGTCCCTTGATGAAACCGTCCAGGTAGAAGCGGAAATCTGCATACTCTGCCATGCCCTCCGTGCCGGGCAGGAAGATGAAGCGGGGTTGCAGTCGTATGAAAATCAGCCAGTCCACCACCAGCAGATCAACCACATTGAACACGATTAAAATCAGCCACGTGCAAAGGAACGCCTGGGCAAATGTCAGCGGCTCTGGAACCTGCGCCTCAAGCTGTCGCAAAGCCAGCACAATAGTTCCGACAATCAGCAGCAGGAAGACGACGCCAAAAACCAGGCGCTGCCTGCTGGCGCGGGCGCTGATCGGACCGAATTTTTCCTTAACAGCGGGCGGATAGGTGCGCCAGCCAATCTCGGGATTAAGATACAGGCTGCCCAGCAAGACCCAGTTGAGCAGGAAGGCGAGCACAGCGCCATAGAGTAATCCATGTTGAAGCAGTGCGAAGAAGGTCATAACGACTCCTTGGTGTAAACGCAGCGACTTCGGGCGGATGGCGTGCAGCATGCTTTGCTAACTCCCTGGGCGTCCTCCGCGTCATCGTGGTTTAATTCGTTTCATCCATGCGGACAAAGAAATCCGCCTTTTCAATGCTCTTGACGTACTTTGCGGTTCAACCGTTTCACGGGCAGGCGGGCAAACGGGAAGCAGGCACGGCGTGCCTTACTTATGCGCCGGCGAGCATGGCAAGGCGCAGCGCTAACTGCACCGCCCTGCCCGGTGCGGCGATCTGGTTGATCGTGCCCGCCACCGCAATGCCGTGTGCCCGGTTGTAATAGGCGAATGAGCCGGTTGACCCGCTGTGTCCGATCATGTCAGGGAAGGGACGAAACGGTGAAAACAGGCGCGGCAGGTTGATGCGCATCATGCCATAGCCATACTGCATCGGGAAGAAGATGCTGTTCCAGCGCTGCGTCATGCGCTCCAGCAGGTGGGCGTCAAACAGTCTGCCGTCAAAGAACCCGTGCAGAAAACGCAGGCTGTCCTGCACCGTAGCAAACACCCCGCCGTCGGCGATATGCGCGGCAAAAAACTGCGGCGCGTGCAGCACCTGCCCCTGAAGAAAGAGATCTGCCGGGCGTTGGAACCGCGGCGCGGCAGGATCATAGACGAAACTGTGTTCCAGCCCAAGCGGCGCAAAGATCAACTGCTCAAAATTCTCGGCAAGTGTCTTCCCCGTGACCGTCTCAATCAGCACACCCAGCAGATGGTAGTTGGTGTCGGAATAGAATGCCTTCCTGCCACCGCCTGCGCCGGGGGCGAACCTGGGCGGCAGCGTGCGCACAAGTTCGACGATTTGCTGCGTGTTTATCCCGCGATCCTGCCCCTGCTTCAGGGTTTCGAAGAGGCTCTGCCCACCCGCCGGTTTGCCCTCGAAGTAATCCGCCAGACCGGATGTCTGGTTGACCAGTTGGTAGACCCTGAGCTGCGCGCTGTAGTCCGTCCCCTTGTAGACGTGAATGCCCGTCAGCAGTGCCGCCGGGAGATAGTGCGCGACATTCGCGTCAAGGCTCAGCCGTCCCTGTTCGTGCAGGCGCATGATGACCGCCGCCGTGTACATTTTGGCGATGCTTGCCAGCGCGTAGGGGGTTTGCGGTGTCATGGCGGCTCCGCTGGCGGCATCTGCCCTGCCCGCCGCCGCGCTGACGTTGACGCGCCCATCGCGGGACTGCACCCCGGCGGCAATGTTAAAGACCTTCCCGCTGTTGATCTGGCGATCCAGCAGTGCTTGTAGTTGATCCTGGTTCATGCCTGCTCCTGTGTTGGTGTGTTGGTGTCAAACAGCCGCGATAAGCCCGTATAGGGTGCCAGTGGGATCAAGTCAAAAGCGATCAGACCTGCCTGCACCAGCGGCAGGCTGTCCAGCGCAGCACGGGCGGCGGCTTCGTCGGGACATTCCAGCACCAGCACAGCGGTATGCCGGTCTGCCCGGAAGTAGATTTCGCGCAGGATTCCCGCCTCGTACAGCGCCCACACCTGTGCCGCCTCCGCTTTCAGGTGCGGCTGATACGCCGCCGCCGGGAAATCGCCCAGTTCACGTTCCAGCGCCAGCAGTTTCACAACCTTACCTCAATCAGCACCAGTTGCGCGACTTTTTCGGGCGACATGCGCGGGTACATACGCCCCAGAAGCTGCGCGCTGGTCGGGGAATTGGGGCAGCAGACCGCCGTGCCCGCCAGGTTTTTGCCGCGCAGCCGCACCGTGACCGGCGCAGTGTCGCGCAGATTGCTGACCCATTTGAGCGTTTTGCCGCTGAAGAAGCGCAGGCAGTCGCCCTCCTGCTTGTAATAGACAGGTGTGGTGTATAGCCTGCCCGTTTTGCGCCCCTTGACGGTGATCAGCATGCACCAGCCGCTGGCGAGAAAATGCAGCGGTGAGTGCAGCAGCGGTTTCATGATTCGGTTCATCAAGGAAATCGAAGCCTTTGACATGCGGGTTACCTCCCGTGAGGGTTCAGCGAATCGCGTGTTTGAGTTGCCGTGAATGCTGGCGTCCAGGAGCCGTTTCCTCCGGCAGCGCACCTGCCTTGACAGGACCGAACTGAACGCCAGCTTGCAGTTGTGTAGATTGCGTTTATCCGCCGGTATTCAGCAGTCCGCTGATGCGGTAGACAACCCCGTTTGCCAGTTGAAAGTCATTCCAGATTTCCGCACTGCCGTTGATCTCCCACAGCCCGCTTTCGGTCTGCCCGAAGTTGAAGACCAGCGGCGCGCCTTCCAGTGGATTCAGGCGTTCCTGCTGCAGCAGCGTAAACGGCGAGAAGCGCCCCGGCACAATGTATGCGGACACATTTTCAGCCAGCGCCGGCACTTCGCGATATTCGAAGGACCGGTCAACGGGCGCAAAGACTGTGAACGGTCCTCCACCGTTGAGGGTGTCATGCAGCCCTGCCAGTTCGACTGCCTCCGCCATGTAGATGAAACCTGCGTCTACAGCGCCCACCGCCGCGAGCCAGTCGCCGATGGGCAGCGCGCTGGTGAAGCGCATGAGCGGGGCGTATTCCAGACTGCCCATGCCAACGGATGTCACCACCGTATAAGGCAGGTACGCAAAACCGACATCTGCCAGATTCGTTTCGATCAGCACTGCATCAGCCGCGCCCGCCAGGGTGATGCGCAGGGTTGTCGCTGCCAGCGGCAGAGCTGTCGCCGCCGCATTCCCGAAAGCCAATCCTTCAATGACAAGTTCAGCGCCGAAGTAGATGTCCAGCGCGGGAACCTCATCCAGCAGGTGCACCATAATCATGGCGCTGCCCCCGGTATCGACGCCTTTGTCGGCGGTCAGCATGGTTTCATCAATCGGAACGAACGTGAGGCTGTTATCGCCTGCGGCAAAATCGCCATACGCGACCAGGTGATAGGCATGACCAGCGGTCAGCGTGATCTCAACTGTGCGTCCATCCTGTTCGGTTTCCCCGGTCAGCACAAAAGTGACGGAGTGTGTACCTGAGGGTAGGTTTACATAATCGGTCGTCAGGCTGTAGAGCACATCCTCGGCGATGAGGCTGCTATCCACGAAGATATCCGCTGTATCAAGATAGTTATCGTCACCCAGCGAACGGTAAGCTAACTGGGTAACGCGCAGGGTTGCGGTGCTGCTAGCTGCCTGTGCGTGCGCGACTGGCATGGCAGTGCCCAGAAACAGCGCGGCGCAGAACAGCAGAACCGATAGGCGAACAGGGTGGAGCAAGACGCTTTTCATCATCTGTATCCTTAACTCCAATGCATAGTGAAGCAGTCAACAGCCTGTGGAACCATTGAACCTTAAGGGCAGCGGCGCAGCGCGCCTCTCCCCGTACAGCGTCAGGCGTTCTGGCGTGTACCCACTGCCAGATAATACATGCCCAGCCAGTAGTGCTTACGCCGGGCTTCAGTCAGGCTGGTTTGCAGCGTTTGCCAGATACTTTCCCAGTTGCGCCGTTCCAGCACAGCTCGGTTCACGCCCAAACCACGCAGGAAAAACAGCGCCCGCCACCACCACAGCGGCAGCCAGCGGGGCCAGGACATATCCAGCACCGCGAATTTGCTGCCCGGTTTGAGCGCCGCGCAGCCGTTGAGGATGACCTGCTTGCAGTCCGGCACCAGGACCAGTGAGAAGGTCGCCAGCACCCCGTCCACCTGCGTTGGAAAAACAAACTGCCCCGCGTCGGCTTCGACCAGTGTGATGTTGTTCCAGCGGTGCTTTATGATGCGCTGGCGGGCGAGATTGAGCATGGCGTCGGTCAGATCAACGCCGATGATTTTGCCTTCTGCGCCAACGGCTTCTTCCAGCAGGGCGAAGTTCGCACCGCTGCCACAGCCGATGTCCACAACTGTGTCGCCGGGCTTCAGCGCCAGCGCGCGCACCGCCTGTCGCCGGAAGCCGTACAGCCCCATCAGTCCGAAGGCATTTACCAGTGCATCGTAATACCTGGCAGCGCCGCGATAGGCATTCGCGACCCGTTCCTGCTCCTGAGTGTGCCTGCGTGTGATCATAAGTGTCTGTACAAACGCGCCTTTCACGCGGGGAATATGGGGGTAATCAGCAAAAAGTCCGTTTCAAAGCAAGTACCCGGCTCCGGAGTGTGCAAGCGACTGAACACGACCAACAATGCTCACCGCCCGCTGCGCGCCCATAAACAGGTTTCACGCCTGTGCAGCGCAGAAGGTAGAGAGGGGTCGCATACGCTATTATCTCTAATACGTTTTTGAGACTAGCCTGGTTTTGAAGTCTGGGGAATCGCGCTCTACCCACCCACCGGCAAGATCAAACCTCGAAGGTGCGCAGGGCGCAAAGGGGTATTGTCGGGGCACAGCATACTGCGCCCACTGTGCCGCCAGCGTTGTGGTGGCAAATGCTGCCCTTCTGGTGCGTCAGTTGACCTGAAGTCAGTTGACCTGAAGTCAGTTGACCTGAAACGGACCGAAGACTTGCAGCGGCAGACGCTCCGCCCCTTTGCGCGCGTTGACCTCGACCAGCAGCATCTTGCGCGCGTCCAGCGAAACATCCACACCAATCGTTTCGGTTTCGTAGGGCAGTTCATCAATGTAGATTTCAAGCAGCTCGTGGAAATCCTGTTCATTCGGCGGTGTGCCGGTCATCTGCCCCACGCGGCAGTAAAAGCCGTAATCCATGCCCTCCGCAGTGATCGGAAACAGCAATGACTGGTAATCTCCCACAGAACTGCCCGCGGGGATGACTTCCAAATAGACCTCGGACACATACATGAAGATGGGATGGTTGAGCATAGATCAATCTCACGCCCTCTCGATCCTGCCAGCAGGAAAATTACCCGGACAGCTTGGTGTGGCTGCCCGTTTGTCGCCCATGGGTATTGGAATCTAGTACGCGCCGCTGCCCAGCAGCACACGCGGCAGTGTCATAATCAAGATTTGTGCGTCCAGCCGCACCGACCAGTTCTCTATATAGTAAATATCCAACAGGCACATCTCGTCAAACGGTACATCGCTGCGCCCGCTGACCTGCCACAAGCCGGTCAAGCCCGGCATAATATTCAGCCGCTGCATATGCCAGGGTTTGTACAGCGCCACTTCGTCCGGCGTGGGTGGGCGTGGTCCGACCAGGCTCATCTGCCCGCGCAGCACATTGATGAGCTGCGGCAGTTCGTCAATGCTCAGCGGGCGAATAATGCGCCCCACGCGGGTGATGCGGGGATCTTTATGCAGCTTGGGATGGCGCGGGTCAAGTTCGTGCGTCTTGACCAGTTCGGCATGCAGCTTTTCCGCGTTGGGAATCATGCTGCGAAACTTGATAATGTCGAACACTTTGCCGTTCTCGCCAACGCGCCGCTGGGCATAAAACACACTGCCGCCATCTTCCAGCTTAATCGCCAGCGCTGTCAGCGCAAAAAGCAGCAGCCACATGGGTGAGGTTAGCAGCACAATCGCCAGATCAATACCGCGCTTGAGCAACCGGTTGCCGCCCTTCAGGTGGCCACT
This sequence comes from Anaerolineae bacterium, assembly GCA_034435675.1. GTDB lineage: Bacteria > Chloroflexota > Anaerolineae > Aggregatilineales > Phototrophicaceae > DAOTWP01. Next base: position 20,751 of record DAOTWP010000203.1, on the reverse strand, counting down.
GCCGTTGACGCCCAACAGCGGGATGCCGTCCAGATTTTCGACTTGCACCTGCCGCAAATTCAACTGAAACACATCCGGCACAACACGCACTTCGGCCTGGTGCGCCCGGCAAATTTCGATCAGGTCGAGGATGCGCGTATGCTGCGACCAGGGCAGCGTAATCACTACCAGATCAACCCGCTGTTCGGCGATGACACTGGCGAGATTGCTGATGGCACCGCAGCCGCGCACGCGCCCCAGATCGGTGTTCGCTTCTTCGGGGTTGTCGTCCACATAGCCCACCGGGCGGTAGCCCAGTTCGGCACGCGCCACCATCGTGCGCAGCACCGCCTTGCCGACTTCATCCAACCCGACAATCAGCACGCGCCGCACGCCGATCCCGCGTGAACGCAGATAGCCATAGACCATGCGGCGCACGATGCGCGCCAGCGCCAGCAGTACGATGGCGATCACCGCCACATAGACCAGCATCAGGCGACTGAATACCAGCGGTTGCAGCACAAAGCTGATCGCCATGACGACGACGGTCGCGCTGGTCACGCCGTTGATGATAATATACAACTCGTCCATGAAGGAGCGCCCGCGTGTCTGGCGGTAGAGGCGGCTGCCCTGATAATGGATGAACAGCCAGCCTGCATAAATGGCGGTGTAGGGCAGGTAAGGTTGAAACGGTGCGTAAAAAACCTCCTGCACGGGCAGCAGCAGTTGCAGGTTATAACGCACGAAGTACGCCAGCCCGAACGCCAGAACCACCAGCAGCATGTCAATCAAAGGCATTAACCAGCGCGGTTCAAGCACAGTTCTGGGGTTCGGAGGAGGACTGCTATTATTGGTCATAGTTTCGTATCTTCAACGCCTGCTGGTAGCTGTGGATGGTGACGCGGGCGGTCTGTGCCCAGGTAAAACGCGCCGCCTCGCGCAGTCCGCGTTCGTGGGCAGCATGTCGCCACGCGCTATCCCCTGCGGCACGGCGCAGCGCGGCTGTCCAGGCTGCCACGTCCAGCGGCGGCAGCAGCAGCCCGGCAGTCCCGGCGACCTCTGGCAGCGAGGACGCAGCAGACACAATCACCGGCGTGCCGCAGCCCATTGCTTCCAGCACGGGCAAGCCAAAACCTTCAAACACCGACGGATAGACAAAGACTTCGGCACTATTGTACCAGAGCGCCAATTCTTCAGCCGGGAGGTAGCCCGGCAGCAGCACATCCTGCTCCAGCCTGTAACGCGAAATTGTAGCGAAAATGTCCTCGTACTGCCATCCCTTGCCGCCGCCCAGCACCAGCGGCAGGCGCTCTGTGGGGGGCAGCGCGGCATAGGCGTGCAGCAGCGTCAGCAGGTTCTTGCGGGGTTCCAGCGTGCCGACAAACAGCCAGAAACGCGCGGGCAGCCCTTTCTGCTGGCGGAAGGCGGCAACCTGCGGCGGCGGCAGGGGATGAAACACCTCCGGCGCATATGCCCCCGGCGCAACATCAATCTGTTCGGCGGGGATGCCCAGTGTGCGCGTCAGATCGTCGGCAGTGCTTTGCGAAATGGCGATCACCCGCCGCGCACGCCGGCAGCTCAGCGCAGTGAACAGGCGCAGGTACAGCCGCCGCGCTGTGCTCAGCGCGCGCGGGTAGTGGATAAAGCTCAGGTCATAGACCGTGACGACGCTCGGTTTGGGCAGCACCAGCGGCGACACAAACGCCAGCGCATGCACCAAATCGAACGTGCCCAACTGCCACGGCTGGACGAACTGTTCCCACAGGATGCGCCGCAGCGGGGGTTCGGTGTTCCAGCGTGAGCGTCGCATGCTGTACCCGGCGAAGTCGGTGCGCGTCTGTGCGCCCACCAGCACGCTAAAACGCCAGTCCGGCGGGGCGGCGGCTGGCAGGTGTACCAGCGTATTGAGCATGTAGCCATGAATACCGGCAGAGCGATAACCCGACGTGCCGGAGAGCAAGTGTGCGTTTAGTCCTATATGCATGGGGGCAGATTATACTTTAACGCGCGGCAAACGTAGAGAGGGTGTATCATGCAGAAAGCAATTTGTGAAGAACGTAAGTAAAGGGTTGTTTCGATGAAAAATCTCGCACCGATTACCGCCGAGAATGTCGCCGCCTGTGCCCACGTGGCGACGATCAAACGCGGTTGGATTACCGAGGTGCGCTGGTCGCCGGATGGCACGACACTGGCAGTTGCCGACGCCACCGGGGTCTGGCTTTACCGGGGCGTGCCCGACGCTCACCCGCTGGGGCTGCAAGGTCACGAGGGTGCTGTCAAAGGCATCGCCTTCAGCCTGGATGGGCAGTTCCTGGCATCAGCAGGCGAGGACAGCACCGTACAGGTCTGGGATGCCAGCAGTGGCAAGCGCGTGGCGCGCATCAACGGGCATAAGGGTCCAGTCAACGCAGCAGCATTTTCCACCGACGGCGTGCTGCTGGTGTCCGCCAGTGCAGATCACACCCTGCGCGTCTGGGATACACAGCGCTGGCAGTTGTGCAACGTCTTTGAGGGGCATCTGGACGAGGTCAACACGGTGGTCTTTGCGCTAAACAACACCGTACTGGCATCGGGCAGCCGCGACAGCACCATCCGCCTGCACGATGTGAAAGGCGAGACCAGCGGCACGGTGATCGGCACACATGATGACTGGGTGCGGCATCTGGCAGTCAGCAGCGGCGGCAGCATGCTGGCATCGGCGGGCAAGGACATGACCGTGCGCGTCTGGGATCTGCTGGAAATGGAAGAACTGAGCGTGCTGACCGCGCACAGCGGCGGCGTGGACGCGGTGGATTTCAACCCCAGCGGCGTGCTGCTGGCGTCCGGTGGGCGCGACCATAACATCAAGCTGTGGGACGTGGACGAAGACGATCTGCTGCTGACCCTGCCAGCGCACGATAAGCCGGTGCTGTCGGTGGCGTTCAGCCCGGACGGCAAGGTGCTGGCAAGTGCCAGCGGCGATAACACGGTCAAATTGTGGGGTGTTGCAGATTAACTCACTGTGCGGGTGTTTCCGCAGGGGGTGCGCAGCGGCTATAATGTCTCGCGGCAACGTGTGTCTGTGCCCTAAGCATCTATCCGCAAGCCCGAACGGGGGATTACCCCCTTGTTCAGCAAGTCAGGTTTATAGCTAGGTACTAGACGAAAGCGAGGCGTTATTGGAACTCCTGTTGATTGTGCGTGTACTGCTGCGCCGCTGGTGGCTGGTGCTGATCCCCACCGTGATTGCCACCGCGCTGACACTGCCGGCACTGCTGGGTGGCAGCACTGCCACCCGCCAGTTTACGACCCTCATTCGTTACAGCGCCGCTCAGCAGCTTGATGCGCTGCCCGCCGCGCGCGATGGCGATTATCAGGATGTGTGGCTTGCCTCTGAACTGACTGTCAACGCCCTGACCGGCTGGGTGACGACCAGCAGCTTTCGTGCTGAGGTGCAGCAGGCACTGGCGGCACAGGGGCAGAACCTTGATTTGGGCGGGCTGGGCATCGCGGCGGACAACCAGCGCAGCATCGGGCAGATTTTCCTGAGCTGGTCGAACCCGGACGAACTGGCGCAGATCGCGCAGGCGGCGATTACGGTGCTGCAAACGCGCAGCGCGGCGTATTTCCGTCAGTTGGGCAACGCGCCCGCCGAAGTCACTATTCTCGACGAACCACAGATCACCCCATCACCGCCGCCGATTGCCGACCGACTCGGTCCGCTGCTGCGCATTGGGTTGGGGCTGCTGGCGGGGGTGGTGCTGGCGTTTCTGGTCGAATATCTGGATACCACCGTGCGCCGGCGTGAGGATGTCGAGGCGCTGGGGCTGCCGGTGGTGGCAACCATCCCCAAACCCTGACGTATGGTGCCGTAACATTGCGCAGGTTCAGACGGTATGCCCTGCATATTTGCCTGTGCTTTTAACCGGGCTTGTTGAGAGGATCTGCTGATGCGAACCCACGTGATTCGAGCAGTGGCGCTGCTGCTGCTGCTGCCACTGACCTGTGCCGCCGCCCAATCTTCTGACGATGCCGGTTCGAGTGCCGATGATGCCATCTATCTCTGGGCAGATGCCAGCCTGACTCTGGCAGTTCCTGAAGGCTGGGACGAACCCTACGCCGAGACGCGCCAGAGCCTGCTGACGCTTGACCTCGCTGCCACGCTGGCGTCCGTGCCTGACCGCCCACCGGGCATCCCCGCTATCCGGCTGACGCTGTTTTTAGACGCCACGCTTGTGCCGGATGCAGAAGCGGGACTGCTGCGCTCGCTGGAACTGCTGGGCACTCCTGCCGACCCTGCGGAACCGCCAGCGGAGGTGGAGTTCTTCGGGCAGCCGGGACTGCGCGCCAGCGGCAGCAGTGCGGACGGTTTGCTGGTTGGTGTTGCGCAGCTAGCCGGCTTACCCGATGGTACCGTGCTGCTGATGACCGGGCGTGCCGCCGCTGACGTGCAAGCCGACTTTTTGCAGCTTTACGACGCCGTTGCCGCCAGCCTTGCCTACGCGGAGGATGGCGCTGCTGATGGCTCGCCCGCGCCGCTGGCATTTGGCGTGGTCTGGTACACATCCACGACACTGGCGGATGGCGAGCGTGCGTTTGTCGAGCCTGCCGGGCTGGCGCTCGACCCGCAGACGCAGCGGCTCTACACAGCGGACGCGCTGGCAGGGGTGGTGCAGCTTGATGCGGTCACGGGTGCGGTGCTGGCGCTGACGCCGTTTGAAGACCCCGCGCTGCCTGCTGATGTGGCAGTAGGTGTAGATGGCACGGTGTATGTCGCCGACCTGCTGTGCGGCTGTGTGCGCGTGCTGGGCGCGGATGGCATGTGGGCGGCGAACGTGGGCGAAGGCAGTTTTGGCGCGGACGCCCCACGCAGTCTCGCTGTTGATGCTGCCGGGAATGTCTATGCCAGCGATGCGACCGATAGCGGCGCGGTTCTGCGCGTGTTCAACCCCGCGGGGGCGGCGCGCGAAATCAGCGTCAGTACGCCGTCCTTCACGCCGCCGCTGCTGACCACCGACCCACAGGGTGACCTGCTGCTGCTGACGCTGGAGGGCGACCTGCTGCGCTATGCGGATGGCGCAGTGAACGCCGCCGCCGAGTCACTGGCGCTGCCGCCCACCGTCACCGATTTCGCCCTGTACGATGACCTGCTGGTGATTGCGACGGAGGATGCCGGTGTGCTGCTGCTCACCTTTGCCGGGGAAGAACGGGGGCGCGTCGGGCGGGTGGTCGCCAACTTCCCGCTGCCGGGCGAATTTGTACGCCCGGTGGGCGTGGCAGTGGATGCCGAGGGCACGGTCTTTGTTGTGGACAGCGATGGCAGTTTTGGCGCTGTCGCCGCGATGAACACCGCCGTCGAAAGCGGGCGCATTGGCAGCACGCAGCTTGTGCCGGGTGTGGCTGTGCAGGGTGTGCTCAATGTGGGCAGCCCAACACAGCGCTGGCTGCTGCAAGGCACTGCCGGTCAGCGGGTGACCATCACGGCGGTGGACAGCAGCGGCGCAGGGCAGCTTGATCTGGCGCTGCGGCTGATTGGCCCCGATGGCAGCGAAATAGCCTTTAACGACGACCACAACAGCAGCGCGCTGCTCAACCCGTTTGACGCACAGCTTGCCGGGGCTGCGTTGCCGCTAGACGGTACGTATGTCGTGATTGTGGAATTGGTGCAGGGCGAAGGTGCCTATACGCTGGGGGTGAGTACCCCGCAGGTGCTGCAACTCGACGCAGCGGGGACGGGCACGGCAAATGGCAGCCTCAGCGCCGTGTTCCCGGCGCAGGTCTGGCAGTTCAGCGGCACTGCCGGGCAGGTCATCACGATTACCCTGCGCAGCGCGGGTGTCGGCACGCTGGATCCGCTGGTACGCCTTTATGCACCGGATGGCACGCTGCTGGATGAAAACGACGATGCTTTTGACGCAGCACTGGGGCGCGACGCGCAGCTTGTCAGCGTGCGACTGCCGCAGGATGGCGTGTACAGCATTGAGGCGACCCGCTTTGACGGCAGCGGGCAGTACAGCCTGACCATCGTCAGCACGGGCACAGGACCGTGAGATACAGTGCTGGCAGGGGCAGGCGTGTGTTCCTGCCCCTGCTGTGCCGCTACTCCTGCGCGCCTTCGTCGCCCATGTCGCCGGCAAAACGGGCGCGCTGCTGCATTTCGTTGCTCTGGAAATACCACGCGATTGCCAGCGTCGCCCCGCTGAACAGCCCGCCAATCACGACGCCGATAATGATCGCCAGCAGGGTTTCATTGTTCTGCGCCAGCGATACCAGCATCATCGAGACGATGCTGAGCAGCACGCCGACACCGGCGGTAATGCCCGGCGCTGCCCACTGGCGGCGGATTGCCAGGTACATCCCCACCAGCACCACGGCGAACAGCCCAAAAAAGATCATTGCCAGCCCTTGCATAACCATTCTCCTCTGTATTTAGCAGATGCTTAACGACGCAGCACCGCCCGCACGGGCGACCCACAGGCGAGGTCGAGCTTAAGCGGCAGCGCGATCAGTTCATAATCGCCATCGGGCACGCCGCGCAGCAGCAGCGATTCCAGATTGACGACGCGGCGGCGGTACAGCGCATGATGGCAGGGCAGATCCGTGCTGTCAAACGCATCCACCGACGGCGAATCCAGCCCGATCAACCGCACCCCCCGGTCTGCCAGCCAGTCGATCAGCGCAACGCTGAGGTACGGGAATTCCTCTGTCCAGCGGCTATCGGCAAGGTCGCTTACCTGGCTGTGGATCAGCAGGCGTTCAACACCATCCAGCGCGTCGGGCGCGAAGTCTTCGGGCAGCAGTGCGCCGCTGCGTTTGCTGACGGTCAGCACCCGTGCCCGCCCCACGTAGGCGTCCAATGGCATCTCTGCCGGATGCGCGCCATCCGCTTCGTAATGAAAATAGGCATCCGCATGGGTGCCGGTGTGTGCGCTGAGGGTCAGGGTCATCAGGTTAACGCTGTCGCCTGCTGCCAGTTGCAGCACGGGCGTGACGCTGTAAGGTGTGTCCCCGGGCCAGACATGTGTCGCCGGGGCAACGGTGCGGGTGATGTCATAAAGCATAACGCTGCACTCGATTTCGCTCACTTTTCGTCTGTGTAAACCCGCAGTGGGCGGCATCCCCGCTGTGGACAGGTGACTGCTGAACACAAACTGTCATGGAAAAGCCGGGGGAAATAGCCGCCTGCCTTTTCCTCACTATAGCAGAATTCGCCAAAGGCTGTTCGTTTAGATACTGCAATGCTTGTGCAAAGCGCTAGACACAAAACGCCCCGGTGAGGCTTTCACCGGGACGCTTGCTAACTGCTGCTGATTGTGTGTTTGCGAGGGGTCAGCGCTCAGCCACCACTGATCCCGGCTTCTTCTGTACTTTCTGAAGGCGGCACTGCTGGCGGATCAGCCGGCTGATCCTCAGGCTTTGCGCTGTCCTGCTGCTCGCCCACGGGCGGTGGGGCAATCTGCGGATGTTGCGGCAGAGGCTCTGCGGCTGCCATGTAGCAGTAAGCTGCCTGATAGTTGACACTGCCCCAGGGGTTGTTGTCGGTGGGCGCGGCGGGTACATGCGCGAAGGTCAGCATATGGTCGCCCGCTTCCAGCGCTAGTGGGAACGTAAACGCCGCGATGCGGTTATTGCCATGATCCGGCACGTTGCCAACGAATGTCCCGTTAGTGTCGCCGTTGAGGACATCAAACGACTCGTTATTCTGGTCGTCGCAGGTCGGGTCGCCGGAGTCGGGGCAGCCCCGGTCAGGATGCCCCACGCGGCTGAGCACCAGCACAAAGCTGTCTGCCGTCGTTGCGCCAGGCAGTGCGAAGGTATGGCTGCGCGCGATTTCGGCATTCCAGTCCGGGCGCAGGTTCAACTGGGGCCACGTATCCGTCAGCGTGATCTGCGTGTATCCTGCCGGGCATTGCAGCACAACGGGCAGCGGCGCATCGCAGGTTTGCGTAACATTCAGATTGCCACTGGTGAACGTGTGCGTGCCATAGCCCGCTTCAAGCGTTACACTCTCGCCCGCGCCGAGCTGGAACTGCCCGGCGACTGTGCCATCTACGCTGTAGTCCTGCGGCGCGGTCATGGCGCCGCCGCTGTTACTGACGACAAACTGCACGCCATCCGCTCCGCACTGCCCGCTGACCGCCAGCACAGGCGGGTTGGGCGGTGCGTCGCACGTCTGCGTGGCATTCAGATTACCGCTGCTGAACGTGTGCGTGCCATAGCCCGCTTCAAGCGTTACGCTCTCGCCTGCGCCGAGCTGGAACTGCCCGGTGGAGCTGCTGTCAATGCTGTAACCCTGTGGCGCCGTCATCGGTCCGCCGCTGTTGCTGACGACGAACTGCACGCCGTTGGGTCCACACTGCCCGCTGACCGCCAGCACAGGCGGGTTGGGCGGCGCATCACAGGTCAGGCTGGCGTTCAGGCTGCCGCTGCTGAACGTGTGCGTGCCGTAGCCTGCGTCAATCGTAATACTTTCGCCCGCGCCGAGTTGGAACTGCCCGGCAGGGCTGCCGTCAATACTGTAGCTTTGTGGGGCGGGCATGGCAGCGCCGTTATTGGTGACAACAAACTGCACGCCGTTCGCTCCGCACTGTGCTTCGACGACCAACTGTGCCACGCACGCGGTGTTATCGCCGGTTGCGTTGACCTGCGCGGGCTGGCGCGTTGCCGCATTGGTGAAACGCAGCGTCAGTTGTGCCTGTGTCTCCGGTTGAATAGGTCCTTCCCAAAGGATCAGCAGGGTGCTGCCCGCGCTGACAATACCGCCTCCTGTCACGGGGGTAAAGCCGCTGGCGGTGATTTCATAATCGAAGCGCACACCATAGGAATTGGGATTGCTCACCCGCCACAGGCGCTGCGTCGTGGGATCGTAATCATTCAGCCCACTGCACAGCGGCGTAATGGTCAGGTTCTCAAAGCTGCTGGGCTGGCACTGTTCCAGCGTGTGCGCCTGCACATCGTGCTGCACGCCGTTGTAGCTGACGCTGGTGTTGTTGCCGGTCGGCTGCCCCTGACTATAGACCGTCGTGGTGCTAAACGTGCTTGTGCCAGCGGGCGCGTTCAGCGTGCCAATCTGGTTGGTGCCCAGCACATTGTAAACAAAACTGACCGTCGAATTCAGTGGATTGACCACCTGCCAGTTAAGTGTTGCCAACGGATCATTGGAGCAGAGGGGGATCAGTGCCAATCGCCACACACTAACCGTCACCGTTGCTGTTGCCGTGCCGCCCTGTCCGTCGCTGATGGTGTAGGTAAACGTATCGTTGACAATTGCGCCCGGTGTGCCGAAATCGTTGTCAGGCGTGTAGCTGATTGTGTTGTCCGGGTTGACCACGGTGCTGCCGTGTGCGCCCTGTGTCGCGCCGGTCACGGTCAGCGTGCCGCCGTCGGAGTCATTGTCGTTCGTCAGCACGGGGATATTCAATGCTGCCGTGCGGTACGGTGTCAGCGCGTTGTCATTCTGCGCCACGGGCGGAGTATTGGTGTTCAGCGTCAGTCGGACGACGCTGGGGTCGTGGTCGCTGACCTGATCGAAGAACTCTGCATTGATATGCACTACATCATAGACTGGCGCTGCCTCGCTGGAGAGGTTGTCGCTGATCAGAATCTGGCTGAGGACTTCGGAATTACCCTGGAACACGTAGCTGTAACGCTCGTTTGAAGGCAGCAGATCCATCAGGTTATCCAGCACACCACCCGACAGCGTCGTGAGTGTCTGCGAGAACTGGAAATCGTTGATATCACCCAGCACCACAATGTTGGCGTTCGCATCACAGGCAAGCAGGCTGTCCACGAAGTCATTGACGAGCTGAGCCTGCTGCTGGCGCTGCGCGGCGGTGACTTCCTGCGGGGGCTGCCGGAAACCGAACAGCGGGTCATCGCCGCCTTTCGAGGAGAGGTGCAGACCAATCAGGAACAGGCGCTCAGCGCCGAATTCAAATTCGATTGCCAGCGGTTTGCGGCTGTCGTTAAAGGCGCTGTTGCCAGGGGCAATCCGTCCAGGGCTAAACGCCAATTGCGGCGTCCCCGCAGAGCAAACTACCGCGTTATCTGTCGTCGAACCCGCGCCAGGGCGCGACGTAAAGCTGACCCGCAGCGGGTCATACAGAATGCCCACGCGAATGTTGCCGCCGGGCTGACCGCCGTCCTGATTGTTGACCGGGTTGATCTGTGTGAAGGCATAGGAACGCCCACCCGCCGCAATGATTGCCGCGATCAGGTTGTTATAGGTCGTGCTGGCATCCACCACGCCGTTATTGGTCGCGCCGTTGTTATCCTGAATTTCCTGCAGCACGATGATGTCCGGCGAACGCAGGTTGTTGACAATCTGCTGCGCCCGTGCATCGAACTCGCTGGTAGCGGCGTTCCCCGCGAGATTCTCGACATTGAAAGTCGCAATCGTCAGGTTTGCGCCAGCGCCCACCAACGGTGTGACCTCACGGGTGATGGGGCTGCCCGGACTGGTGAACGCCTGCGTGACATACACCTCGTAATTGCCGAAGCTGTAATTGACGACACCGATGGCAGGCGCGGTAAGCTGCGCGCCGACATTCAGGTTGGGCCATGTCGCCCCTGCCGGGTAGAGCGTGGGGTCAAGCTGGATACGTTCGGGGTTGAAATCGCTGGCGGTGATGTGAATGCCCCCGCGTGGGGTCAGCGGGCTGGCATTTCCGCCGCTGTCACCCACCACCCAGATTTCGCCAAACGAATTGTTGGCGCCGACCACGCGCGCACTGTTGATCTGCACGCGCATGCCTTCAAGACTTTCGTAGAAGTCAATACCGTCGGTGGTTGGGTCATAGGTCGCGGGTGGGTTTTCAACATTGCCCGCGCCATCGTCATTAATCACGCTGGTTGGCGGGATACGTCCGCCTGTGCCAATGACCACCGGGGCAGGCAGCGCCGCACTGGTGACGATGATCTGCACTGAGGGCGAGGTGATTTCTGTGATCGTCAGGTTGCCGGACGACACACCGCCGGGGCGAAACTCGGTCACAGTGCCGCTGACATTCACGCGGTCGCCAACTGCCGTCGTGGGCGTGCTGCTGGTGAACACAAAGATGCCGTTCGACGTACCGGCATCCACATCGGCGCGAAGATCCGGCGTCTGCATCCAGAAGCCGTTGCTGCCCACCGCTGTGACGATATTGTCTTCCAATGTAACCACCTGCCCAGCATAGGTGGAGAGATGTGCCGACCCCTGCACCTGCCAGATTTCCAGCGTGGCAGGGCAGTTGTTGGTTGTGCCGGGGGTGATGGCGCGCTGGTTGCGGAAATCGGCATTGTTGACGTTGGTATCCGTGCCGTCCGGGCAGCGCGAGATGCCGGTGCTGGCACCAGTGGGATCGTCAAACAACAGCGTGGCGGAGCCTTCGGTGTAACCGCCGCCCGTATTGCCTTCGTAGCTGACAGTATCAATGATCGCGCCAGTGCTGCTTACCAGTGCTACGGCACCCGTGGTGTCGATAATGAGGTCATTGTTTGGAGTGATGTTGAAGTCACAATTAGGGGTGTCTGAGCGAATGCAGACGACATAGTAGTCGCCTGCCAAAACAGTCCCGGACAGTGCAACAGTTCGGTACACCGTAGCACCACCGCCGGCACCATTAACGAGGGAAAGGCTAAACCCGGTCAGGTTGATGGCTGCCGTGCCAGTATTCTTTAACTCGATAAATTCGGTTGTGTCAGTAGTAGTGCCCTGATCATAATCAAGTTCATTTATGACAAGGGCTATCGCTGCCTGACTGCTGGCAACCGGCAACATAAAAACTGCGCATACTGCCAGCAACAAGGCAGTCGCAGACACTCGTTTGCCCAAGAACCCACGCACCATAACCCTCTCCCCACTTTATGCTACACGCCTAACAATGTATGGCTTGAACGCGCAAACGCCCATGTAATAGCCCCGAACACAAGACCGGTGTGTCTTGTGGCGACAATCATACATGGGTTAAATACGAAATTCACACGCAATTTTACCTTTTTCATAAAACCTTTCGCCTGAAGGTTTCATTTTTGGGTGTTCAATTGTTGACTCCATTGTAGGGCAAGCAACCTTGCACATCCCTATCCGTTAGGTAAAGAAGTGCGCATGGGTTTACAAACTTTATATGCGCTGCTGCCTAAAATTTCGTTAGGATTGCAAGGCGCAGCAGCCGGACATCTGCTGCCCGGCTGCTGGCGGTTGAGGATCAGAGGTTTACATAATCATGCGTGAAGGGTGGGCGATCCTGCCCGGACGGGCCAACTACACCGTAACCGTTATCCATGCCTTCGCCCCAAGCAAACCACATCGCGGCGGCGACTTTGCCCGCATGAACCGTTTTGACCCGCGTGATAAATTCCTGCGCGTATTTGCTGATTTCCGCGGGCGGCGACTGCGGCGCATTGAGTACGCCCCATTCCGTGATCCACAGCGGCGTGCCGGGCAGCACGCTGGCATAGGCATTAATTTCTTCATCTATATTGCCAAAGTGCCGGTATTTGGGGTCAGACTGCATCGCGCCACGCCCATAGGGGTGGAAGGCGATGCCGTCCGGGCGCTGACTGGCGGCGATGGCGGCGATGGTTCGGCGGGCATAGGCAGCGCCGGAACTGGGACCGCTGGCGTGCCCTCCGGTGATAACCAGCAGTTTGGGGTCAGCGGCGCGCACCGCCTGGAGTGTTTTGCTGAGCATGTAGCCATAGGCGTCCGCGGGCAGCGGCACCGAAGCGCGCGCGCCCTGATGCGCGTCCTGTTCATTCCAGACCTGAATTGCCTGTATCAGACTTGATCCGGCGTACTGGCGCACGATCCTGCCGACCATATCGGCAAACTTGTCACTCAGATCACGCCATTTGAAGGCATCCATCTGCTCCCAGTTGTAGCCTGCGCCTTCGCCGAACGTCTGGTGGGTACACACGATGAGGATCTTTTTGCCTGCGCGCGCATAAGTCTCGAAACGCGGGCGATAGAGATTGTACGCGGCATTGATGTCCGTCGAACCAACCCCGGCAGACACGTTGTAGCCAAAGCGCAGCCAGCCGGTTTTGCCCAGCCGTGCGGGATCCGGCGTGCCCAATGGGTGACGCACATCCAGATTGACGCCCACAATATTGACTTTGGCAAGTTCCGGCGGCAGCTTGCCTGCTGCCAGCAGATCACCCTGATAGACGTTATACAACCACGCGGCGGTGAAGCCTTCCTGCTCGCCGGCGGTGCGCACCTTCAGCCACTGATCCTGCTTGCCGATCTTGGCACGTCCCTGCTCGTAGGGTTCGATCACTTCCAGCACTTCGCCCGCGCGGAGCACAGCGACTTGCGCGCCATTGACCGGTGCGCTGCGCACCCGCACGCCTTCTTTAGCGATGATATACAGTTTCTTCTCGTACACTCGATAGAACTGGGCAGCCGTATAGCCTTCCACCAACCCGCTTTGCTTACGCACATTTAGCCACTGCCCGCCGCTGCCCACTTTGGAACGCGCGACGTCAGCAGGTTCCAGCACATCCAGCACATCGCCCAGCAGCGCTTGACCAACAATACGCGCGCCTGACTCCGGTGCGCTACGAATGTTGATCCGGTTGTCAGTGGGCGTCACATACAACGCGGCAGGTGCGGATGGCTGTCCATCAACAGGGAGCTGCTCGTCGGCAGGTGGCTGTTCGTCGGCAGGTGGCTGTTCGTCGGCAGGCGGTTGTTCGCCAGCAGGGGGCTGTTCATCAGTGGGCGGGGTTGCCTCAACCAGCGCATAGAGCCACGCGGCGGTATAACCTTCTTTGCCATCGGCAGCGCGCACTTTCAGCCATGTGCCGTCGTCGCCGACCTTGTCGCGGGCAGTTTCGGCAGGTTCCAGCACATCCAGCACATCGCCCAGATTTGCCACCGTCACAATCGGTGCCCCTACCCGCGCTTCGTTACGCACATTCACACGATCTTCCTTCGGCGTCACGCGGATTTCAGCAGTAACGGGCGTATCATCGTCATCGGGGGGTGTTGCTGCGCCACTGCCAGGGATGACTGGATTGCGCACTTGCAGCGGAATGCTTTTTACGGCGATATTGCCTTTGGCATCGCCCTGCAGCTCCCAATCACCGCTTTTGATGAGGTTTACCCAGAAATCGCCGCGCACCTTCAAACCACCCCAGCCATGTTCGTCTGCCAGCCGGTACATGCGTTCGTTACGGATTTCTGCCAGCTTGGCTGCGAAGACTTTTTCGTTAACGCCGTTGTCAGGCATTTTAGACTTAAAGGGTACTTTGAGTGCGTTTTCAGTCAATTCAATCATGTTGTGCAGCACGCCATGATTGATCGCCATGTCGAACATCAGCGCGCGTGTCAGCGGCAGGCTTACCCCGCGCGGCGTGACACTGAGGCGCTGCACCGGCTCCCAGTACATTTCCGCCGCCAGTTCATTCTGCGCCGCCTGCATCAGCGGGTCTTCGGCTGCTTCTTTGAGCAGGGTCTTGAGCTGCATGTCGTGGCGGAGCTGGGCATCGCGGCTGCCGATTCGTTCTTCATAGGCGCGCAGGGCGTCGGCAGTAGTGCCGCTGGCTTTGGCGAAATATTTCTTCAGCAGTTTGCCCAGCGAACCCGCTGCCAGCGTAAACTGGAAGCGCCCATAGCTGATGATGCCGCTGTCGTGGTTCTGGTAGCTGCTGTAGCCACCCTCGAAGCGGGCAGTGATGTTGAGTGCTGCATACAATACGCGGGTTTCTGCATCCATACAGGCGCTGCTCCTTCTCCTCTTGCGGGCATTTTGCTTTGCTTGCATATGCAGTATATGCCAGAACAGGGGTATCTGCGCACGACGGTACAGACAGAAACAAAAAGACAAGCCAAGCGCTTGCCTTTTTGAGAGTTACTCTGTGTGAACCGCCTGCGGTACAGCCTCAGTCGCCTGCCAGGGCTTCCACCTCGGCGGTGGAGAGCATTGCTTCGTACTGTTCCTCCAGTTTGGCGCGGAACTGCCGCGTATACAGGTTGTAGTAGTGCCCGCGCTGGCGGATGAGCTGCGCATGGGTGCCCATTTCTGAGATGCGCCCGCCCTCAATGACCAGAATGCGGTCAGCATTGCGGATGGTGGACAGGCGATGCGCGATGATAAAGCTCGTGCGCCCCTGCATCAGTTGTTCCATGCCGCGCTGGATCAGCGCTTCAGTGAGCGTGTCCACTGAACTGGTTGCTTCGTCCATCACGAAGATGTCCGGCTGTGCCAGGATCGCCCGGGCCAGGCTGATCAACTGCTTCTGCCCCACCGAGAGCAGCACACCGCCCTCGCCAACCGGTTCATCATAGCCTTTTTCGAGCGTGCGGATGAATTCATCTGCGCCTGCCAGTCTGGCAGCAGCTTCGATCTCCTCGTCGGTGGCTTCCAGTCGCCCATAGCGCAGGTTTTCGCGCACGGTGCCGCTGAACAGGTGCGGCGTTTGCAGCACAATACCGATGCGTGAATGGATGCCGTGCAGCGTCAGGTCGGTGTAGTCGGTGCCGTTGATCAGGATACGCCCGGCTTTCGGCTCGTAGAAGCGGCAGACCAGGTTGACGATTGTGGACTTGCCCGCGCCTGTAGGACCGACCAGCGCGATGGTTTCCCCCGGCTTGACGCGCAGGTTGAACTCGCGCAGCACCGGCTTATCGGCGGTGTAGTAGAACTCCACATTCTCGAAGACAATCTCGCCGCGCAGCGTGCCGGGGTCCTTTGCACCCGCTTTGTCGGTGACTTCCGGGGTGGTGTCCAGCAGCGAGAAACTGCGCTCGGCAGAGGCAATCGCCTGCTGCATACTGGCGTAGACACGCGCAAGGTCCTGCACGGGCCACATCATGAACGTGATGTAGTTGACAAACGCCTGAATGCCGCCGATGGTGATGAAGCCCAGCTCCACCTGCAAGCCGCCGAAGAATGCCACCGCGCCGACTGCCAGCGCGCTGAGCAACTGCACTGAGGGCAGAAACAGCGCTGAGAACCACGCCGCGCGATACGACGAACGGTACATGCCGTGCGTCAGGTCCTGGAACTCGTGCAGGTTTGCTTCTTCGCGGTGCAGCGACTTCGCCACACGCACACCGGTGATGTTCTCATTGTATGCACCGGTGATCTTCGAATTAGCTTTGCGCACATCGCGGTACTCGACCAGAATGCGCTGCTTGAACCAGATCGCGACCACCAGCAGCACCGGCAGCAAGGCGACGACCACCAGCGTCAACTGCCAGCTAATCATCAGCATGAAGATCAGCGACGTGATGATGTTCATCACCGCCCACGTGACATCGAGCATGCCCCACGTGACCAGATCGGAGATGCGCACAGTGTCCGAGGTCAGCCGGGACATAATCCAGCCAACCGGCGTGCGATCGAAGTAGGACAGCGACAGCTTCTGAAGATGCTCGAAGATCTTCTTGCGCATGTCATAGCGCACCCGGAAGCCCAGCACGCCCGCCAAATAGATGAACGCGAACACTGCTGCCGCCTGGAACACCATCAGCACGGCATAGAGCACGATCAGCGTGACCAGCCGGTCCTGATTCTGTCCCAGGATGCCTTCATCAATGATGAGCTTGTTGAGGAACGTGAAGAAGGATTCAAGGGACGAGACGATCAGAATGGCGACCAGAAAGCCGACCACCCAGCGCCAATGCTGCCGTACCTGACCCATGATGCGCAGCAGCGTGCGCCCGTTGAACTGCCCTTGAAATTCTTCTTCCTCGAACCGGATTTCTTCAGACACGGCTGATCTCTTCCTCTAGTTCAGCTTCGATGCGCGACTGCACATCGTAGATACGCCGGTAAATGCCGTCCTGCTTCAGCAGGCTTTCATGCGTGCCCATCTGCACGATGCGCCCCTTGTCCATCACCACAATCAGATCGGCGTCCATAACGCTCTGAATGCGGTGGGCGATGACAAACGACGTGCGATCTGTCATCAGATTACGCAGCGCCTCACGAATTTCTGCCTCGGTTTCGGTGTCGACCGATGAGGTGGCGTCGTCGAGGATCAGGATACGCGGGTTCTTCAGGATCGTCCGCGCGATGGCAATACGCTGTTTCTGCCCCCCGGAGAGCGTCACACCGCGCTCACCAACCAGCGTGCTGTAACCTTCCGGGAAGCTGGCGATGAACTCGTGCGCGGCAGCGGCACGCGCAGCAGCAATCACTTCTTCGTCGCTGACCTGCCGCCCTGCACCATAGGTGATGTTTTCGCGGATGGAGCGCGAGAACAGGAATGGTTCCTGTTCCACGATGCCAATCTGCCTGCGCAGGAACGCGCGCGGATAGTCGCGCAGCTCCACGCCGTCCAGCCGGATGCTCCCGCTGGTGTACTCATAGAAGCGCGGCAGCAGGTTCATTAACGAAGTCTTGCCCGACCCGGTTGACCCCAGCAGCGCGATGATCTGACCTGGCTTGACAGTGAAACTGATGTCCTTGAGGACTTCCTGATTGGTTTCGTAGCCAAAGCCGACATGGTCGAACACAAGCGAGCCGCTCAGCGCTGTTACGGGCGGGGTGAGATCCTCACCCAGGGGTTCACGGTCCTGCTCGAGGATGGCGCGCACACGACTGTAAGACACCGACCCGGTTGCCATCTCAATGATCACGCGCCCCAGGTTGCGGATGGGGAAGATGATCAGGATGAGCATACCGACGTAGGCGACATAAAGCCCTACCGAGATGGTGCCGTTGATCGCGGCAACGGCAGCGATAAAGTAACCAAAGAGCAACTGCGCGCCGGTCATCAGGTCGGTGACGGGCCAGTAAAAGGCGTGCCCGATCATCAATACGCGGTCAAGCTGATACTGCTTCCAGTTGTTTCGCTCAAACTTGTCAATCTCGTACCCCTGCCGGGCGAATGCCTTGACCACGCGAACACCGGAAAGGTTTTCTTGCAGGGTAGTTGAGACGATGCTTTCCTGCTCCTGTGTCATTTCATAACGCCGCGAGATCATTCTGAAGAACCAGACCGATACTGCAATGACAATCGGGATGACCATGATCGATAGCAGCGCCAACTGCCAGTTGAGCAGCAGCAGGGCGAAAGTGTTGACCAGAAACAGCGACATAATGCGCCCGACTTCTAGCGCCTGTTCGGCATAGAAGCGGCGGATGGCGTCTACATCGGACGTACAGCGCTGGATCAGATCGCCGGTAGGCATTTTGTCGTGGTAGGCAAAGCGCAGCCGCTGGATGTGGTCGAACAGGTAATCCTTTAACCGCATCGCCATGCCTTCAGCCGCCTGCGCCGCCAGCTTGCCCGCCATAAAGCTGCCACCGCCCTGCATCATCGCCAGCCCGACAAACCCCAGCGCAACGAGCAGCAGGATTGGCGCGGCGTTTTCGATAATCCGCGCATAGTTAGCGAAGAAGTTGACCTGCGCGCCCTCCGTAACCAGCGCGGCGACCCCCGGCTGCACCAGCACCTGATCCACCAGGAGTCCCAGCAGCAGCAGGGATAGTGTGCGCGCAGTTGCCGACATTGCCATGCTGAAGGTCGCCCAGAAGTACATTTTGCGGTAGCCGGTCAGCACGCGCCACAACCCGACCAGACGGTTCTGAGAGACCGCCTGCTTTAAGTCATAATCTTCGTAAAGCGGAGCTGGAACTGTGAGTTGCAACAGATTACCTGCCTTTCTGGTCCATCACGATTTACCGCGTGAAGGGTGTCCTAAAAGGGTCACTAGAGTACATTATGGTGCAAACGAATCGCAAACGCAAGCCCTGATTTGACACCTGTTGAACCTTTAAGATTTGTTGAGAAGCGACTGCACAAATGTTCGCACTGCTGCCTATGATACAGCACGAATGGCAGACTGAGCAATAGCCATTCTACCCGCTTATGCGCATAATCGCCTCAGCCTTTTGGCGGTATTCCGCTGATAGTTTGGACAGGATTTTTGGGCGGCGCTGTTGTTTGACTCAGGCAACAAGATAGCAGATAATATTAATAGGCATTTTACTTATTCTCTGAAGCCTGCCTGCCAGTGATGAGGCAAAGATGAATCACTATGCAATCCCTAGTATTTTCCGACAGAAGCTGTCCGAGTTTGCAATTTCCCTGAACGACCCGCACGCGGAGAGAATCAGCCCGCGGGAACTGAGCCTCGCCTTCATGCAGGTGGAACACTACGGGCAGCAGGTGCTCGATTATGTCAGCAAGTTGCAGGCACTGCTGAGCACTGCTGCGCTGCTGACCAGTGCGCTGGATGCAGACACGGTGCTGGAGCGCGTGCTGGACACCGTGATTGACATTGTCGGGGCGGAACGCGCTTATGTTCTGCTGCGTGAAGGACCGGAGGCGGAACTGGCAATTGCAGCCGCACGCCAGTGGGATCACGCAACGGTGGATGAAGCCGATGCACTGTTCAGCACAAACATCGTCGATTATGTCGTCAGGCGGCGCGAACCGGTCATTGCGCTCAACGCCCAGGGTGACCCGCGTTTCGGGCACTTTTCCAGCGTCCAAAGCAAATCGCTGCGCTCGCTGCTGTGCATGCCGTTGATTCAGTGCGACGAAATCATCGGGGTGCTCTACGCCGACAACCGGGTGACCAGAGGGGTATTTCAGGAGTCGCTGCTGCCCCTGATGGAAGCGTTCGCGCATCATGTGGTGGTGGTGCTGGAAAATGCCCGGCGGTTCCAGCAAACGGCAGCCGATCTGAATGAGTCACGCCAGCAGGTGCGCTGGTTGCAGCTTCAGGCGGCGAACCAGAAACTGCCTGATCCGCTGACGGATCGTGAGTTAGAGGTGCTGATGATGATTGCCAGCGGGCTGTCGAATCAGGAAATTGCCGATGCGCTGATGGTCGAGATCAGCACTGTCAAGAAGCATATCAACAGCCTCTACAGCAAAATAGATGCCGACAGCCGGGGCAAGGCGATTGCCCGCGCCCAGGAACTCAAGCTGGTCTGATACCCCTTTTCTTCACCCCCCGGCGCTCTGCAAATTCACCGTAGAGTGGACGACCTGCCCCCCTGCCTCCTGCTACTCTGTAGTCATAACGAACGAGGCAGCAATAGTCAGGGAGCAGGGAGATCATGAACAGCAACTACTACCACAACCGGAACTATGCGTACCAGCGGGCGGCGGAAATCCGCGAAGAAGCAGCACAACGCGAACTTGCCCGGCAGCCGCGCCTTGCGCGCCGCGCAGGCAGGCGTGAACGCTGGCATGAAGGATGGTTGACATTCGCCATTGTGATTGCGCTGACGGTGCTGGCGCTGGCGCTGCTCTTCGGCGCACCCATCACCGCCGAGGCGCAGGAAATGTGCGACGCTGGCGATGGCGATATGCTGCACGATGTGATGCTGGCGTTCAGTCTGGGCAACTACTACTTCCACGCCGGCAGCTATGAACGCGCGCTGGGGTACCTGCTGGAAGCGGCAGATCTGCTGCCGGTGGAAGTGCTTACAGTGGAACCGGGTTACGCGGAAATTTACCTGGTGCTGGGCTTCACCCAGCAGCAGTTGGGCATGATGACTGAGGCAGAAGCGAACTTCACGCTGTTCAGGCAGTACCTGCCGGAGGAGAGCTACCGGGTAGAGGCGGGCATCGCCGCAGAACTCGCCGGATGACCATCAAGCACCCCCTACGGAAGCGAACACCATGCCGGGATACTCGACCCGGCATTTTGTTTGCGTGCTGATGTTGAACACTATGCAGCGAACCTGCTGCTGGTGCCATTATTCTGGCGCTGCCGGGCACAGCGGCGCGGATCAAGGCAGGGTCGAGTCGATGACCAGCGTGTATGCCCCTTGCATCAGATACTTTTCAGGGCGCACTTCGATGATATACATGCCGCTGGTGGGCAGTGCAAGGTCGCGG
>DAOTWP010000202.1:0-16366 GCA_034435675.1 Anaerolineae bacterium | reverse complement strand
GATCAGCTTTCAGGTAGCGGAGGGCGAAATCCTCGGCTTTCTGGGTCCCAACGGCGCTGGCAAATCCACCACGGTTAAAATCCTCACCGGGCAGTTGCGTGCCAAAGCCGGACGCGCGCTGCTGCTGGGGCAGGACATCGCTCAGCATACTGCCCGAATACAGGCGCAGATTGGCGTCTGCTTTGAGCAGAACAACCTCTACGAGCGCATGACTGCCGAGGAAAACCTGAAGCTGTTTGCCGGGTTGTTTGGCATCCGCAAGTTTGACCCGCTGCCGCTGCTTGAAAAGGTTGGGCTGGCAGACCGGCGCAAAGACCGTGTGGAAGGCTTCTCCAAAGGGTTGAAACAGCGCCTGATGGTCGCCCGCGCGATGGTCAACCAGCCCAAAATCCTGTTCCTCGACGAACCGACCGACGGACTCGACCCCGTTTCTTCGGAGTCGATCCGCAACCTGATTGAAGCCGAACGCCAGCGCGGGGCGACGGTGTTCCTGACGACGCACGACATGTTCGAAGCGGACAAGCTGGCGGATCGGGTCGGGTTCATCAACAAGGGGCAGATTGTGGCGCTGGATACGCCGCACCGGCTGAAGCAGCAGTATGGCAAACGCGCGCTTAAGGTTGAGGTCGAAGCTGCAGACGGGCGGCTGGAAACGCGCGAAATCCTGCTGGACAACGGCGACACGTCCGAAGCGGTTCAGCAGGTTTTCAAGAACGAGCGCGTCGTGACGGTGCACAGTGAAGAGGCCACCCTGGAGGACATCTTCATCAAGATCACCGGGCGAGGGCTGGCGTCATGAACTGGCAGATTGTCAAAACGCTGGTCGGCAAGGACCTGACGCTCTACTTTCGGGATCGCTTTTTTGCCTTCATCACCGTGCTGGCGCTGGTGGCTTATGTGCTGCTGTTTATTCTGATGCCCGCCAGCGTGGATGAAACGCTGGATCTGGCGGTGTATGCGGGGGGACTGCCCGCGACCTTTGACGAGGCGCAGCAGAGCAGCGGCATCGCCATCACCCTGCTGGATTCCGCTGCGGCAGTCGAACAGGCGGTTGCCGAGCGCACGGTGGTGGCGGGCATTGTCCTCACGGGCAGCCTGTTCAGCGGCTACGAGCTGACGCTGTACCTGCCGCCGGAAACCCCGCCCGAACGTGAGGAGGCGCTGGTGGCGCTGCTGGAAGGGCTGGGCTACGGCTTGAGCGGGCAGGCGGCGACCGTCAGCATCCGGCAGGAGGTGATCGGCGCTGATCTGGTCGGGCAGCAGATTCCTTTCCGTGACCGGGTTGTGCCGCTGTTCGCCGTGTTTGTGCTGATGGTCGAAACAATGGGGCTGGCAAGCCTGATTACCACTGAAGTCGAGTCGCGCGCGGTGTATGCGCTGCTGACCACGCCGATGAACATGACCGGGCTGTTCGTCAGCAAGGGCATTATGGGCGTGGGGCTGGCGTTTGCGCAGGCGGCGCTGCTGATGCTGTTTACCGGTGGTTTGCAGCATGAGCCGGTGCTGGTGCTGCTGGTGCTGCTGCTGGGGTCGCTGATGGTCACAGGCATTGCGTTTTTGATCGCCTCTGTGGCGCGCGATATGCTCTCGGTGATTGGCTGGGGCATTCTGGCGGTGCTGGTGCTGAGCATCCCGGCGATGACCGTGCTGTTCCCCGGCGGCACGTCGGACTGGATGAAGCTGATCCCAACCTACTGGCTGGTGGACGCGGTCGATCAGGTGGCGAACTTCGGCGCGGGCTGGGGCGCGGTGCTGACGCATATGGGTGTGCTGCTGCTGGGCGGTGTGGGCGTGCTGCTGCTGGGCGGCGGGGTGTTGAGGAGGAAACTGTATGGACTTTAATCGCCTGCGGCTGCTCATCAGCCGGGAAATGCGCGGGGGCGCGTCGGGCTTTTTCGTGATCTTTGCAGTGGTGGTGCCGCTGGTCATGTCGCTGGTGGTCACGCTGCTGTTCGGTTCGCTCTTTTCCGAGCGTATTCAGGTCGGCGTGGTCGAAAGCGCGCCCTCGCAGGTTGGCACGGCGCTGGCAGAACTGGCGTTTGTTGACCTCACGGTGGTGGATTCGGAAGCCGCGCTGCGCCAGGCGATTGCCGATGGTCGGTTCGATCTGGGGCTGGTCATCCCGGACGGCTTCGATGCCGCGCTGGCGTCCGGGCAGGCGGTGCAGCTTGATCTGCTCGTCTGGGGGCAAAGCCTGGCGCAGGATCGGGTGGTCTTTGGCGCGGCGCTCCAGCGCATTGTCAACCAGACTGCCGGGCGCGACCTGCCGCTGCAAGTGAACGTCGTCAACCTGGGCGATGGCAGCGCCATGCCGATAGAGCAGCGGCTGCTGCCGTTTATCCTGCTGATGGCGGTGATGATCGGCGGCACGATGGTTCCGGCGGCGTCGGTGGTGGAAGAAAAGCAGCAGCGCACGCTGACCGCCTTAACAACAACGCCAACACGGTTGGGCGAAGTGCTGCTTGCCAAAGCGCTGGTCGGCGCGGCGCTGAGCGTGATTGTTTCTGTGCTGACCCTGCTGCTGAACGGCGCGTTCAACGGCGAGACCCTGCTGCTGCTGCTCACGCTGGCGCTGGGGTCCGGGCTGGCGGCGGCGTTTGGCATTCTGCTGGGCTTGTTCATCAAGGATACCAGCACACTGTTTGCCACCATCAAAGGGCTGGGCATTCTGCTGTATGCCCCGGCGCTGGTCTATCTGTTCCAGGATATTCCGCAGGTGATCGGGCAGGTGTTCCCCACTTACTACATCATCGCGCCAGTGTTGATTTTGACGCAGGAGGGCGGCGGCTTTGCGGACATTGCGCCGCATCTGCTGGTGCTGCTGGTGCTGATCGCCCTGCTGGTGGCGGCGATTGGCTTTGTCATCCGCGCACCCGCGCGGCGTGAACGGCTGGCGCTGGCGTAATCGTGGACAATCTCAATATCGGTTGAAACGGCGGGCGGGCAGCAAGCCCCCCGCTGCTTCCCTTGTCCTTTGTGCGCTGGCAGCTTGACTTTGCATGCACGCTGCCAGCATGTACCCCTCAATGCTGCGCAGGCGCGGCAAATGCGGCATAATGTGCCCCAGAGCAGTTCCCGCATGGGGCACAGCCTGCGCCCGCTGTTCGCGTGCGGACTGCTTGCCCCGACCACTGCGTGCGCTTAGCAACAACCGCAAAGGATAACCCTGATGACCGCCTATGAACAACTTGTCGCCCACCTGAGCGACATTCACAACCTGAACATGGCTTACTGGCTGCTGCAATGGGATCAGAACACGCACATGCCGCCCGACGGCGGTAACGCCCGTGCCGCACAGATGGCGACCCTGCAACGCCTGCGCCATGACCTGCTGATCAGCGACAGGACCGCCCACCTGATCGAAGCAGCGCAGCAGGAAGTCGATACCGGCGACTATGCCAGCATTCCCGCCAGCATGATCCGCGTGGCACAGGCAGATTACGAGCATGCCCGCGCGCTGCCGGTGGACTTTGTCGCGGCGTATGCCCAGGCAACCGCTGAAGGCTTTGAGGCGTGGCGGCGTGCCAAAGCTGCCAACGACTGGCAGATGTTCGCCCCGGCGCTGCGGCGCATCTTCGACCTGAAGATGCAGGAGGCAGAACTGCGCGGAGTGACCCAGCCCTATGATGCCTTTCTGGGGCGCTGGGAACGCGGGCTGACCACCGCCGAGGTGCAGCGCATCTTTGGCGAACAGAAAGCCGCGCTGATCGAACTGGTGGCGGCGGTGAACGCGGTGCAGGAACGGGTAGATGACCGCCTGCTGCACCAGCCCTTCTCGCTGGATCGCCAGCGCGAACTGGCACTGTTCGCCAGCACGGCAATCGGCTTTGATTACAGCAACTGGGCGACGTTCGATGTCGCGCCGCATCCCTTCTGCATCCAGATCGCCAAGGGCGACATTCGCCTGACCACGCGCTTTCAGGCAGATTTCTTCAACCCGGCGTTCTACGGCACGCTGCACGAGGCAGGGCACGGGCTGCACGGGCAGGGCTTTGCGGCGGCGCTGGACGGCACGTTCCTCAGCGATATGGAGATTTTCTCGCAGGCAGTCTGCGAATCGCAGAGCCGGACATGGGAGAATCTGGTTGGGCGCAGTCGTGAATTCTGGGAATGGATTTTCCCGAAGGTGCGCGAAATCTTCCCCGACCAGATGCGCGCTGCCAGCCCCGACGCGATGTACCGCGCTGTGAACCGCGCCCGCCCGCAGTTTATCCGCGTGGAGGCGGACGAACTGACCTACAACCTGCATATCATGCTGCGCTTTGAAATTGAGCAGGCGCTGGTTGATGGCAGCCTGACGCTGGACGACGCCCCGGACGCCTGGCGCGCGAAGTTCAACGAGTTCTTTGGCATCACCCCGCCGGATGACCGCGTGGGCATTTTGCAGGATGTCCACTGGAGCGTGGGCGGCATGGGCGCGTTTGTCGGCTATGCGCTGGGCAACCTGCTCAGCGTGCAGTATTACAATCAGGCACTCAAGGCACACCCGAACATCCCCGACCAGATCGCGCGCGGCGAGTTCAGCACGCTGCATGGCTGGCTGACAGAGAACATCTACCAGCACGGGCGCAAATTTACCGCCGACGAACTGACGCGGCGTGTGTGCGGCGAGGGTATCCAATCGCGCGATTATGTCGCCTACCTGCGCCGCAAATTCACCGCGCTCTACGGGCTGTAGCGAGGCGCGGCTATCCGTAAACCCGGATGGGGGGAATAGAGGTTGCCCGAAGCTCCTGCCGCCGTTGCCTTTGTAAGGGAGGGTCTCAGACCCTCCCCTACGCGAGAAATCATGAATATTCAGACCGCCTTTAATCCCCCTGTCCTGAAACCCGTTTGCCTGGGCAGGTATTGCGCAGACTGGCGGACTCGTGTTCTGGCAGCCGGGTGCCAGAAATTGAACGCCGCGTGCTGGAACATTTGTTTTGCCCCCTATGGGTTTTGTGTTATCATGCCACGATACAAAGCAGGAGGGGTTACGATGTCTGAACAGTCGTTTCAGGAACGTTTCAGCGCGGCGATGCTGATCGCGCTGGAAGAAACATTCGAGCAGGTGCATGGCGCCTATCTTGACCGGGGCACGTCGCTGTTCGAGACGCTGGCGACGGTCACTGCCGAAGAGGCTTCCCGCCCGGTGTCGGCGAACTGCGCCAGCATTGCCGCCCATGTGGAGCATCTGCGCTTCTACATGGATCTTACGCTGCGGTTTGTGCGCGGCGAGCGCCCGCAGGTGGACTGGACCGAAATCTGGCGCACGGTGCGCGCGGTCACGCCGGAGCAATGGGCGAACAGCCAGCAGCGCCTGCGCGAAACCTACGGGCAGATTCGCGAACTGGCACGCACAACCACGTGGGAAAATGAGGACGAAATTCGTGGGGCGCTGGGGTTGTTGATGCACAACGCTTACCACCTGGGGGAAATCCGGCAGGCGCTGTGCACGCTGAAGCCGAACCGCTGAAAGCTGCCCAATTGGGTTGGTCTGTTGCCGCGCGGGCGGGGATGCGTTATAGTCGCCTCGTTGAAAAAATGTTATCAAGGAGACGCAAATAATGTTTGACAGTCTGCCACAAGCCCATGAAGCAATTGCTGACTGGACATGGGACAATATCGCGCCGTATTTCGAGGCGCTGAAGGCGCGTGACCTGAACGCCGACACGCTGGACCGCTGGCTGCGCGATTACACCGCACTGAGCGAACTGCTGTTTGAACGCCGCAGCAGGCTGAGTGTTGCCACCACGCAGGACACCACCGACCAGGATGCCGAGGAGCGTTACAAATTCTGGCTGCAAAACATTGACCCGCCGCTGCAAAAAGCGGGCTACGAACTGGACATGAAGCTGCTGGCGGCAGTGGATGCACAGGGTTTGCAGCCAGAAGGCTACGCCGTGCGCTTGCAGCGCATGCGTGTGCAGGTCGAAATTTTCCGCGAGGAAAACCTGCCGCTGCTGACACAGGAAACACAGATCGGTCTGGAAGTGGCGAAAGTGCTGGGCGCGCAAACCGTGCAGTGGGGCGGCGAAGAACGCACGCTGCGCTTTATCGAAACACTGCTGACCAGCGATGACCGTGCCCTGCGCGAACAGGTCTGGCGCGCATCGTATGCACGCCAGTTGCAGGATCGCGCGGCAATGAATACGCTGTGGGTGCGGTCAATCGACCTGCGCGAACAGATGGCGAAGAATGCTGGTTTCGACAATTACCGCGATTTCCGCTGGAAGCAGTTCACACGGCTGGATTACACGCCCGATGACAACGAGCGTTTTCACCACGCCATCGAAACGGTGGTTGTGCCTGCCGCCACGCGGCTGAACGAACGCCGCCGCAAACTGCTCGGTCTGGACACGCTGCGCCCCTGGGACCTGAAGGTAGACCCCACCGGCAAGCCGCCACTCAAACCTTACGAAACCAACGAGGAATTGATCAACAAGGGGCAGCGCATTTTTGATCTGGTGGATGCCGAAGTCGGGCATTTCTACGGCATCATGGCAGAAGAAAATCTGCTTGACCTGGACAACCGCAAGGGCAAGGGTCCCGGCGGCTACTGCACTGGCTTCCCCCTGAGCAAGCGCTCGTTTATCTTCATGAATGGCGTGGGCAGTCAGGAAGATGTACGCACGCTGCTGCACGAGATGGGGCACGCCACGCACGGTTTTCTAACCTACAGCAGACTGCCGTACATCGCCACACGCTATTCGACCATTGAGTTCGCCGAAGTAGCGGCGATGAGCATGGAACTGCTGTCCGCGCCGTATCTGGCACAGGCAGGCTTTTTTGACGAGGCAGACGCGGCACGCTGGCGCATGGATCACCTCGAAAAGATCATCCACTTCTGGCCCTATATGGCAGTCGTGGACGCCTTCCAGTTGTGGGCAGCGCTGCACCCGCAGGCGGCAAAAGACCCGGCAAATTGTGACAAAACCTGGGGGGACCTGTGGGCGCGCTTTATTCCGTCGCAGGACTGGAGCAGGCTGGAAGACCACCGCGTGACTGGCTGGCAGCGCAAGCACCACATTTTCCGCTACCCGTTCTACTATGTGGAATACGGCATCGCGCAGACCGGCGCGGTGCAGGTGTGGGCGAATGCCCGCCGTGACCAGGCGCAGGCAGTGGCGGATTACAAACGCGCGCTGGCGCTGGGCGGCACAGTCAGCCTGCCGGAATTGTTCGCCGCGGCGGGCGCGAAGTTCGACTTCAGCGCGGACGCCATGAAACGCCAGGTCGAACTGCTGGAAGGCACAATTATGGAGCTGGAACGCCAGATGTAGCGCGGCTGTACGGGGTCTGCGGCAGCGCGCCCACTGCGGCATGGGCGACCTGCGCCCGTTGGCTTAGCACCTACCCCTGGACCTGTCTTCCTGAACAAGGGGATTATGCAATTCAAGAATTTAATCGAATAACGTTTTTCGCAGGATTGAAGCATGCTTCAACCCTGCCAGCGGTAACCTGATTATTTTCTTAACGAACATAATCCTCTTGTTCGGGTTTACGAATAGCCCCTAAGTACAACCACAGAAATCTAGCGGGATTATTTTCCGTAGGGGCAGGTCTGAGACCTGCCCCTACATCCGACATTTTCAATTTGGTTGTACTTAGTACACTGACAAGATTAATTTGACTACTCAGATACAGCCCTCAGTCCCCCTCTCCCTAACGCCGCTGCGCGGCTGAGCGCGGGGGAGGGAAAATCCCCGGCAATTGGGTTGCTCCCCTCTCCTAATGCCGAAGGCACGGTCGGGAGAGGGGTTGGGGGTGAGGGCTAGACAAGGGCAGCGGGCGTCATACTCATCTTGTCCGTATACTAAGTGCAACCACAGAAATCTAGCGGGATTATTTTCCGTAGGGGCAGGTCTCAGACCTGCCCCTACATCCGACATTTTCAATTTGGTTGTACTTAGTGCACTGACAAGATTAATTTGCAGACCGGACAAGGGGATTAATCCCCTTGTTCAGCCAGCATGCTCATCTTGTTGGACTACTAGTCGCCGCCGCCGCGCGCCGCGCTGCCCAGCGTCGTGCCCAGATTCTTCATCAGTTCGGTGACTTCCATTGGCACGACAAACTTGGTGGACGGGCTGCTGCCCACCTGGCGCAGCGTCTCCAGATATTGCAGCAGCATGGTGTTGTTGTCCAGATTTTTCGCCCGCTGGTAAATCGCATCCAGCGCCATCGCAAAGCCTTCCGCCCGCAGCAGTTGTGCCTCGCGTTCACCCTGCGCCTGCAAGATCGACGATTCGCGCGCACCCTGCGCCCGCAGAATCGCCGACTGCTTTTCACCTTCGGCAACGGCAATTGCTGCCTCGCGTTCACCACTCGCCCGTGTGACTGTCGCGCGGCGTTCACGCTCGGCGCTCATCTGGCGGTTCATGGCATCCTGCACTTCGCGCGGCGGTTCAATCTCGCGGATTTCCACGCTGGTGATTTTGATACCCCAACGCTCGGTGACTTCATCCAGCTTGACGCGCAGGGTATCGTTGATCTGTTCGCGCTGCGCCAGCACCTGGTCGAGTTCGATGTCACCGATCACGGCGCGCAGCGTCGTCGTGGCAATATTCAGCGAGGCGCGTACCACGTTATCGACCGCAATCACCGACAGCCGCGGGTCAAACACCCGGTAGTACACGAAGAAGTCAATGCCGATCGGCGCATTATCGCGCGTGATCGCCGTCTGCGAAGGGATTTCGAGGAAGCGCTCGCGCGTGTCCACCCGCAGCGCCGCCTCCAGCAGCGGGATGACAAAGACCACGCCCGGTCCGCGCGTGCCCGCATAGCGCCCCAACCGCAGGATCACCAACCGGTCATACTCCGCAACGATGCGGATCGAGCTGATAATCAGCCAGGCGAGTACCAGCAGCAGGAAAATAATCAGAATCAACCCAATATTGATGTCATCCACGTTAGAACCTCCCGTTTATATGGCTGTGGATTACGCTTTGGAACCCTTCCAGACATTTATCTTCCGAACAAGGGGGAGATGCAGTTCAAGGATTTAATCGGATAACGTTTTTCGCAGGGTTGACGCATGCTTCAACCCTAGAACCGGTAACCTGATTATTTTCTTAAAGCGCATAAGCCCATTGTCCGGCTTGACGAACAGAACCTTAGTAGTCCGACGAGATGAGCATGACACCCGATGCCCTTGTCCAGCCCTCACCCCCAACCACGCTCCCGACCGTGCCTTCGGCACCAGGAGAGGGGCGCAACCCAGGTGCCGGGGAGTTTCCCTCCCCCTCGCCCAGCCGCGACGCGGCGTTGGGGAGCGGGGGACTGAGGGCTGTATCTGAGTAGTCAACTTAACCTTGTTGGTGTACTAAGTACAACCACAGAAATCTCGCGGGATTATTTTCCGTAGCGGCAGGTCTGAGACCTGCCCCTACATCCGACATTTTCAATTTGGTTGTACTAGCGTGAGACCCACGCCGCGCACACCCGGTGGAACTCAGCCGAACAGCCACAGCAGCACGACGAACGCAAGCACCGCAAACATTTGCTGCAATGCCTGTCCCAGATCAATGAGTTCGACCATGCCTGTCCCTTTCTTATGGCAGCGAAGCGTCAGGATGCGCTGCTTCGTCCGGTTGTACGTCTTCGGTTTCGCGCCGTTTCTGCTTCGTCGGCTCAACATACAACTGCACGCCTTCGACATCCACCACTGTTACCGGCGTGCCGCTGGCGAGTTCTTCATCGCTAAAGGCGGTCCACAATTCACTGCGCACCAGCACTGTGCCGGTGGGACGTGCCGCGCCGCGCAGCGCCTGTTCCACGCGCCCATTCGCACCGATGAGCAGCGTGTTCACATTGCCGTTCACCGGGGCGGTGCGCTCCATGTCCCGCAGGTTGTTCATAATCGGCAGCAGCACATACAGATGATACAGCAGCGGCAGCGCCACCGTCAGCGCGATCAGCAGCGGTTCTACGCGCGCAGTGCTGAACAGGAACAGCCCGCCTGCCGCCTGCAAACCCAGCCCGGCAATCGCGGCAAGCTGCACACGCCGGTCTTTGGTGAACGGCAGCAGCATAAAGCCGAGTACGCCTACAATCACCAGCAGCAGCGCCCACCAGTTCGTTTGTGACGTGGATGCCAGCAGTATGACGGTAGCAATCAGCGCGACCGCCGCCAGCGCCTCGACAAAGCCCGTGCCCGGCACATACACCGCCGTGATCATCAGCCACAACCCGAAGATCAGGATCAGGTAAACAATATTGGGATCGAGTACCAGCCAGCCCAGATCAATCACATCTGTCTTCCTCTCTGTTCAACCCTCCACCGGACGACTGCCGCCCTGTATAAAGGCACGACATCCGTTTGTGTTTGTCTTTCGACAGCGGCGCGATGGACCCCACGCGCACCTGTTTTTATTATAGATCGGCTCGCGCGTTTTCGTTGCCCCGAATGATTGGGGGGACTGCCCTGCCAGGCTGCCGCAATCGGCTGCCGCGTTGAACAGCGCCCATAGTAACACAATTCCCCCTGCCGCGCAGGGCAGCGACCATGCGGCAAAGCGCCAACCGCGTTACAATCAGCAGACTAACTGGTAGGCGGGCATCCCCTCAACCGCAGCGGCGACCAGACGCAGCGGCACGGGCGAAAAGGAGTTGGCGGCGTGCAATTTTCCTGCCATACGTGGGCATTCAGCGATCTTTCGCTGACAGAAGCACTCGGAACCATCGCGCGGATGGGTTTTCGCTATGTGGATCTGGGCAGCGGCGCGCACCTGCACACCGCCGAGGCGATTCAGCACCCGCGCCAGACGGTCGCCGCGATTCGCACTGACCTCAAACTGTTCAATCTGGAAGTTGCTGATCTGTACCTGATGCTGCCGCGCATTTCGCTGCTGGACGAAACCCTGCGCCGCCGCGATATTGAGGCGTTCAAGGCACTGCTGCCTTTCGCACAGGCGCTGGGCACGCCGGGCATCACCGTCTCGCCGGGACTGGTGCACCCCCCGGAAGACACCAGCGCGGTCCAGCGCAGTTGTGAGGCGCTGCGCGAGATGGTCGCCGAGAGTGAAAAGTATGGGCTGCGCGTGAGCATGGAGCCGCACATGGACAGCATGGTGCAATCTGCGCCGCTGGCGCGGGACTTCGTGCGCGAAGTCAAAGGCTTGCAGCTTACCGTAGATTGGGCACAACTGGTCTGTGCGGATGTCTTCCATGATGACATCGCGGCGCTGCTGCCCCATGCCCGGCACATCCACCTGCGGCAGGCGGCGCGCGCGCAGATGCAGACGCCGTTTAATCGCGGACGCATTGAGGTGCCGCGTGTGGTCGCGGCGCTGCGCGAGGCGCATTACGACGGCAAAATCTGCGTGGAATTGATGAAGGGTCCCGGTCCGCATGGCATGCTGGAAGTGGACGCCGTGCGCGAATGCCTGCTGATGCGCGACGCCCTGCGCGCGGCGCGCGACGCAGCGGCGTGAAAAACCGCGCCGCCAGCGCAGCACGACGCGATTGTTGAGAGGGGCATGACGCCCCTCGCCATGAACGCGCGGCAGCGCCGCGAAACAGGCTGGCGCCCTGCCCGCCACCGCCAACCGCAAATCAGGTGCCCGCGCGCCGTGTTACGGGTTGCGTACCTGCACCCGCTTGCCCAGCACATCCACCGTGCCGCTGTCATCCCCGGCAAGCGCCCAATCACCACGTTCGGTCAGTTCTACCCAGAAATCGCCGCGCCTGCGCACGCCTGCCAGATTGGGGTACTGCTCTGCCAGGCGGTAGAGGCTGTCGCGGCGCTCAATCGCCACCCGCGCGATAAAACGTTCCTCACCGACACCGTTCTGATCTACGCGCGTTTTGTACTGCACCTTGAAGAAATCTTCTGCCCGGTTCATCACCTTGTTGTACAAGCCGTGCTGAATGGACATGTCGAACAGCAGCGCACGCCCCAGCGGTGAGCTGATGCCGCGCGGGTTGATGCTCAACTCGTGCACGGGATTCCAGAACCCC
The DNA here is from genome assembly GCA_034435675.1 of Anaerolineae bacterium. Classification (GTDB taxonomy): domain Bacteria; phylum Chloroflexota; class Anaerolineae; order Aggregatilineales; family Phototrophicaceae; genus DAOTWP01. The sequence continues at coordinate 4,426 of DAOTWP010000202.1, read as the reverse complement.
GTTGTGGCAACACGATCCTGCACAGACTGCATAATGCTGTCCTGTGCCGCCGCAATCAGCAAATCGCGCAGGTGGGTATCGTTTTGCAGGGCGGCATCTTTGGCATTCAGTCTGCCCACATACAGATTGCGCAGTTCGTTCGCGGTGGGACTGTTCGATTCCTGCACGTACATGTTGACGACCGTGATCAGGCTGCCTGCCGCGAATGTGAATTGAAAGCGCCCGTAGCTGATGATTCCCTTGTCATAATTCTGATAGGTGGCATAGCCGCCACCCTCAAACGCCGAGGTAATGTTGAACGCAGCCTGGCGTACCCGTTCGTCGCTGTCTGTGCCAGCGGGAGATGCTGCCGGACCTGCCGGAGCAGCAGCTTTTTCGGCGGCGGGGGCGGCGGCGGCAGACTTGGGGCTGACCTCGGCACTTTTGGCGGACTGCGGCAGCGGAATCAGTTCTGTGCGCTGCAACGGAAAGGCAAAGGCGTCTGTCCAGATCACCCCATAGCCGAATGTGCTGCAATCGCCGACAATCTGGACGAGGTCGTCGCGCACCCAGCCAGTCTGTCCATCAGGAAACACCAGTTGCAGCCATTGATAGACTTTACCCTCGTAATGCGTGCCGTCCTTATCGGGCTTCACGTCCAGTACGCGCAGTCCTCCCGTGCCCACCGCGCCTTTAAGCAGCAGGGGAAAGGTGGTGCCCGGTCCGGACCGGACGTTGACTTCACGGCGATTCGGGTCATTGATACTGCGCAATGTGGCGGTGCATGGCGTGGTCATAAACGCAATCCTACTCTGATCTGAAACCAATTTTTTTGTGGGTGCCATCGCAGAAAGGTTTATTGCCGGACCCTCCGCAGCGGCACAGGGCGGTATCATTGCCCCGGAAGATGACCTGTCCGGCGGCATCCAGCAGTTCAAACTGTCCCTTGAGCACCAGCGGACCATGCTGTCTCGGCGTAATTGTCAGCGGCTCAGGCTGCGCGGCTGGCTCAGGCGCGGTGCTGGCGTCCGGCGCACGTCTGCCGCTGTCCTGAAAACGCATCTTGATGTGGCTGTTGTCGCAATACGGCTTGTGCTCCGAAACGCCGCAGCGGCACAGGGCAGCGCGCGTTTCGCGCAGCACCGGCACGCCGTCACCGTCCGTCAGGGTCACATCCCCGTGCATATACAGCGGACCATCCGCGACCACGCGCACCACGTTTTCCGCCGGGGTGGCTTCTTCAGCGCCGCCGTCCGTGCGCCTGAAGTGCAGCGCGCCGGTGGGGCACTGCGCCACCACTGCGGCAACCGCATCTGCGCTGGCATGCTGCGGCTGAATCCAGGGGCGCGCCTGTGGGTTGAACACGCCTGGCAGCCCGTGCACGCAGCGTTCCGCATGGATGCAGCGTTTCACGTCGTAGCTGACGATAATGCCTTCCCCTTGATATTCGCGTAATTTCTCAGTCATAAACGGCAACATCCTGATGGATATTCTGATACCAATTGAACAACATTACCACCCGTTTGACCTGTTCGCAACCAATACCCAACCCCGTATTGTCCAGGAGTCTATCCTGTGTTACTGTGAATGTAGCATCTGACGTGGCAATTTGCCGCGCCGTAAGTGTTTGTGGCTGCCAGCGAGGGAAGCCGATGCTCAGTGAAGAGCAGTACACCGCGCTGCGCAAGAAAATGGTCGAAACCCAGCTCCAGGACCGCGGCATTCGTGATGTGCGCGTGCTGACGGCGATGCTGCATGTGCCGCGCCATGCCTTTGTGCCCCCGGAACTGCGCGAACAGGCTTATGAAGATGGACCTCTGCCGATTGGTGATGGGCAAACAATCTCCCAGCCGTACATCGTCGCGGCGATGAGCGAAATGCTGCTGCTGGAAGGCACCGAGCACGTGCTGGAAATTGGCACGGGGTCGGGGTATCAGGCGGCGGTGCTGGCGGAACTGGCACGCGAAGTCTTTTCGGTCGAACGGCATCCGGCGCTGGCGCAAAATGCACAGCGGCTGCTGCGCACGCTGGGCTACGGCGTGCAGGTTTATATCGGCGATGGCACCCAGGGGCTGACAGCACAAGCCCCCTTTGACGCTATTCTGGTCACTGCGGCGTCGCCCCATGTCCCCGGTCCGCTGTGTGCGCAGCTCCGGCGCGAGGGCGGGCGGCTGGTGCTGCCGGTTGGGGATCGTGAGCGCCAGGACATCCAGCGGGTGACGCGGCAGGGCAAGCAGTTGTATGTTGAAACGCTGACGCCAGTGCGTTTTGTACCGCTGATCGGGCAGTACGGCTGGCGTTCCAGCCTGGCAGAAGGCAAGCGCCACGACGCGGACGAAGGCACTGATGAAGAAACATAGGGCGACAGTCGTGCAGACTGCCGCCCTTTGCTTATGGAGAACTTGCGCTTGCTGAGTAAATCCTTGCCCGGACAAGGGGATTAATCCCCTTGTTCAGGAAAACAGGCTTATGGATAGGTTCTTGGCATGCCTGCTTCCGTAGGGGCGAGTCTCAGACCCGCCCGGAAACTCTCAGACACGCCCTGCGTGGTTAAGGCGCAGTGGTGCTTTCAGCCGTTGTCTCGGCAGGCGCGGCGGTTGCTTCGGGCGCAACAGCGGTTGCCTCTGCGCCAGCGGGAGCCGCAGTGACTTCTGCGCCAGCCGCGCCGGCGGCTTCAACCGTTGCTTCGCCGGTTGCTTCGGGCGTTGCTTCGGGCGTTGCTTCGGGCGTGATTTCCGGCGGGATCAGGTACGGCGGCACTGCCACCAGTCGCAGCAGCGTATCCACCGAGCTTGCCGGGATCACGTAAATCAGGATTTCCGGCTGCAGGGTCGCGGTGGGCGCGGCAGCGGTGACTTCCGGCGCGGCAGTCGCTTCCACAGCCGCAGTCGCTTCCACAGCCGCAGTCGCTTCTACAGCCGCAGTCGCTTCAGCCGTGCCTTCCGCAGCGGCGGCGGTCGCTTCAGCCGTCACTTCCGGCGGCAGTTCGGGTCCCAGCGTCGCTTCGGGGGTCTGGGTCGGCGCAGCAGCAACGGTCACAACTGCGAAGTAACCCGTGCCCGCCTGATTCTGACTGCCGATCTGGATCGTCCAGAGCTGCCCGGTACGTGTGGTCAGTGTCAGCGTGTACTGCGGGTTAGCCAGCCCGAAGATGGACAGGTCGCCGCCCACATCGGACAGGTTGAACACCTGGCTGGCGCGGAAGGCGCTGATCGTCTCGGCGGTCAGCCCGGATTGGAACTGGTCAGCATCGCGCGGCTGGCTGTTGGTCGCCGCGTCAATCGTCCAGATATCCAGCGTGCTCTTGCTCAGCGTGACAAACTCGCCAGTGCTGTTGTTGCGCATGTCAATGCGGCTGATGTCCGCCCCGAACAGACCAGGGAAGACGACGATCTGCGGCGGCTGGGTCGGTGTTGCAACGGGCGTCAGCGTGGTGGTCGTCACATACGGCGGCGCAGTGATCTGCCCGGTTGCCGTAGTGACCACCTGCCCGGAAACAATGTGGATCGTCGTCTGGTCATCGTTGACCAGCGCATAGTAATTACCGCCGCCGGGCGACTGAATGCCCACCCGCAGGCGGTGGCTGGTGCCGGTGTTGGTCGTCAGCGTAATCGTGTAGGCTTCCGGCGACAGTCCAAAGTCAGTCAGGGACGCGCCGCTGCCTTCCAGCGGGAAACTGCGGCTGGGCACAATGCTGACCACGCTCTGCACCAGTGTGGAGATGGTCCCCTGATTCGCTTCAAATCCTGCTTGCAGGTTGGTCGCCTGCGAAATGCTCCAGATGCCTGCCGCGCTCTTGCTGTAGGTGATAAAGCTGCTGTCACTGTTGTTGCGCACATCCACCGTGACCACCCCCAGCGGGTCAACAGCGGCAAACAGTGGTCCGGCGGCGATGGTCGGACCCGGCGAGGGCGTGGGGACGGTTTGCGTCGCGGGCGCTGTGCTGTTGAACAGCACCACCGCAAAAATCACGACAATGCTGACCGCCAGAAAGATAAGAGTACCCCGGTTAAGTCGCATGTGTACGCCGTCTCCTTCTATGGATGAAGTTTCATGCGCTGATGGTTGGTTTGCGTGTCGGTCTGAGTATTGGCTCGGATGCTTCGGTAAGCTTGCAGCACTTTCGGTTTGCGAGCAACCTGTTGTCTGCACAAGGGGACTGATCCCCTTGCTTAGCTGGCAATTTCATCCTGTCGGACTACTAATGGATAAATCAAAATGACTGCTCCTCAGATGCGGTCTGAACATTCGTGATTTCTCCCGTAGGGGAGGGTCTGAGATCCTCCCCTACGCGGAAAACACTCCCACAGAATTAATCTGTTTGTCCTTAGGCGCTGATGTCCGACTTGCGCCGGGTGCGCGCACGTTCGCGGGTGTTCGCCCAGACCGCCGCGCCAATGCCCAGAATGCCAAATGGCAGCAGGATCAGCGCGACAAAGCTGGCACT
>DAOTWP010000201.1:0-14521 GCA_034435675.1 Anaerolineae bacterium | reverse complement strand
GCGCGACGATGGGCAGCGAACAGACGGCGGCGGCAATTGGCAGCGCGGTCGGCGTTGTGCGGCGTGACCCCTTCGCCATGCTGCCCTTCTGCGGTTATCACATGGCGAGCTACTTCAACCACTGGCTGCGCGTGGGACGCCAGATTGCCGACCCGCCGCGTATCTTCAGCGTCAACTGGTTCCGTAAGGATAAAAACGGCAAGTTCCTGTGGCCCGGCTTTGGGCAGAATATGCGCGTGCTGAAGTGGATTGTCGAGCGCGCTAACGGCAAAGCTGTCGGTGTGGAGTCGCCGCTGGGCTGGATGCCGCACTACGAGGATCTCGACTGGCGCGGGCTGGACTTCTCGAAAGAGCAGTTCCACGAATTGATGCAGATTGACCGTGAACAGTGGAAGAAGGAAATCGTCTCGCACGAAGACCTGTTCGTCAAGCTGTATGACCGCCTGCCGAAGGAACTGCTGGCAGTGCGCGAACTGCTGCTGAGCGCCCTGTTCCGTTCGCCGGAATTCTGGGAATTCCTGTAGGCAGCACGCCTGCCCGGATGCGGGCTAACGATGCAGTTGTTGCAGGGGTACACCGCCGGGTGTGCCCCTGTTTTGTTGCCTGCGCGGCTGCGCGGCGGCTGTGGCGCGGGCGCTGCGCTATTCCGGCGTGTAACGCAGTGCGACGAGCCGCTTTGCCGCCTGTTCAATTTCCGCATCGGGCAGGGTGCCGTCCGGCGCGGGGGTGATGCCGAACAGCTTCGCGCGGCGCGGATGCTGCGCCAGATAGCCGCGAATCGTCTGCCGGGTGAAGTCGTCATCTGTAAATGCCTGTGCCTGCGCCGGCACTGTGCGCCCACGCAGCCGCAGCGTGACCGGCGCACCGCCGCGCAGGTTCTTCCACCAGGTGCGTTCTGTTGCGCTGAAACCGCACATCGCGCCATCCACAGAAAAATATTCCACCGGCGTGGTATAGACGCTGCCACTTTTGCGCCCGGTAAACGTGATCAGCATAAACGTGCCGCTGACGACACCGTGCAGCGGGGAACGCAGCAGCACTTTCATCAGAACGTTATAGACATCGCGTGCTTTCATCGTTACAGTTTCCTTTGTCTTGGTCAAAACGCTGTCCGGCGGCGCAGGCAGCAGCCTGTCTAACAGACCCGGTCAGCGGGCAGACACTTTGCCTATACTACGCAGCAGCAGCGCATTCAGCACGCGAAAGGTGACAAAAATCATGGTGGAAAGCGGCATTCGTCCCCATTTGATCTACCTGCATGGCTTCGCTTCGTCACCGCAGAGCAAGAAGGCACAGGATTTGGCGGCGCGGCTGGCAGCGCGCGGCATCCCGCTGCATATCCCCGACCTGAACGCGCCCGACTTCGCCCACCTGACACTGACGGCGATGCTGGCGCGGGTAGCGGAAACAGTGCGCGCCTGTCCGCCTGGTCCGGTCGGTTTGATTGGCAGCAGCATGGGCGGGCTGGCGGCGCTGCATTTTGTGGATCGCTACCGTGCGGCAGAGGCAGCGCGGGTATCAAAACTGCTGCTGCTTGCCCCGGCGTTTGATTTTGCTGCCAACCGGGACCGCCAGATGGGCGCGGACGGACTGGCACGCTGGCGTGAAAGCGGCTGGTTCGCGTTCCACAATTTCGCCAGCGGCAGTGCAGAACCGGTGCATTACGGGCTGGTCGAGGATCTTATGCAGTACGACAGCTACGGCGTAGCGCTGGCGCTGCCGACGCTGATTGTGCACGGACTGCACGACGAAAGCGTGCCACACGAGCAGAGTGTGCGTTTCGCGCAGGGACGCCCGAATGTCGAACTGCGGCTGGTAGACAGCGACCACCAACTGCTCGACCAGACCGCTGTGATCTGGTCGGCGCTGCTGGCATTTTTCGGGGTATGACTACCCGCCCGGCGCGCTGAGGGCGTTGGGTGTGGGCAGCAGGCTTTCGATCACCAGCCGGTAGCCGCCGCCGGAAGCATCGTTAAAACTGCGCACTTCAATGCGGTAGACACCTGTTTCGGACAATTGCACGCCCACCAGTTCCGAGTCAGTCAGCTCGCCAATCCGAATATCGTCATCCATATCCAGCAGCGTGCCATCGGGGGCATACAGCAGCAGGCGAGTGTCGAACAGATTCTGCGCGGTGCGTTCGGCATCAGACGCGGCATTCGCCGGGGCATCCGCCAGCACGCGCACGGTCAGCAGTTCGTCCGCCTGCCCGGCATAGAGCCACACCTGCCCGCCACCGGGCGCAATCCGCCCGATATTTTCGCCCACAACTGCCGCCTGCGCGGCGCTTTCGGGCGTGAAGGTCGGTGCCAGCGTCGGCAAGGGTGTGAAAACAGGCAGCGTCGCCGCCGTAAAGGGCGCGGGTGTCCAGGTCATCAAGGGCGTCAGCGTGGCAGACGGCGTAACGTCTGCGGCAGTGTCGCCGGCACTGGACTCGCTGGCAAACTGCGGACAGATTGGGTTGCCCAGCGCAATGCCATGCTCAAAGCGCTCCGACGGCGTCAGGTCGCGGGTGGTAAACAGGCAGGCATAGCGGACCATTTCGCGGTAGTCGGCGTACCAGACCAGCGCGCGACCATCCTGCCCCGCAGTGACAATCAGGCGTCCGTCGGCGCTGAAGGCGGCACTGTACACCCGGTCCGTATGCCCAACCAGTGTGCGCAGCTCGGCACCGGACGACAAATCCCACAGCACCGCCGTAATGCCGCGTGTGGTCAGCAGCACATCGCCCGCCGGGTTGTACGCCGCAAAACTCAGCCCATCAACAAAGTTGCCCAGCACGCCTAACTCCTGATCCAGAAGTCCCGCATTCACATCCCAGAGGGTCAGCACCCCGTGCCGGTAGCGCGTAATCGCGGTGCTGCCATCCGGGCTGAATACCGCCGCCACCGCCGTCCAGCGCCTGAACTCGGTTTCTGCCAGCAGGCGCACACGCTGCCCGCTGGCGGCATCCCAGACAATCGTCGTGCTGTCAGCGCTGGCAGTGAGCACATAACGTCCATCCGGGCTGAACACCGCCGTGTAGACTTCTTCGGCATGCGCCAGTGTCAGCAGCGGACTGCCGGTCTGCACATCCCAGAGCATCGCCGTGCCATCGGCGCTGGCGGTCACAATCAGGCGGGTGTCCGGGCTGAAGGCGGCGCTGTTGATGCGCGCGCGGTGCCCTTGCAGATAACGAAACCAGCGCCCGGTCAGCGCATCCCAGACGATAGCGACCTCGTCCGTGCCCGCCGTGACGATATAGTGTCCGTCGGGGCTGAAGATGGCGCTGTTGACCTGTTCAGAATGTTCATCAAGCACATACCGCGGCTTGCCGTCCAGCGCATCCCAGACGACTGCCGTGCCGTCGTCGCTGGCGGTGACAATCGCCCGCCCATCCGGGCTGAAATAGGCGCTGTTGACGCTGTCGTTGTGCGCCAGCGTAAACAACGGCGCATCGCTGCCCAATGCGCGGGTCAGGGCGGCTTCTGCCTCGGCAGAATAGCTGCTGTTCAGCGCGGCGATGCTCAGCAGCAGCGCCAACTGGACATCGCCATCGGTCTGCGCCAGGTCCGCCGCACTCGCCAGCCGCCGCGACTCGCTGACTCCGCCGAGCAGCCCAACATCTAGCGCCAGCCGGGTCACCGTCCCCTCGGCAACGCTCACGCTGGTATTGACCACATCGAGCGTTGCCTGTGCTGCCGCCGCCTGCCCGCCCACCTGAATCCCGATTACCAGCAGCAGTACAGCCGCCAGCGCCGCCAGCACGCCAAACCCGGCGAACGCCCGCGATGCGCGCCGCAGCCGTTTGAGCTGGCGATCAATGCGCTGCGCCTGTGCCTCGCGCTGCTGGTGTTCGCGGCGGCTCTGCTGGATATACTCCGTGTGCAGCGGCAGCGGCAGCGGATTGGCACTACCCGCCGCTTGCAGCCAGTTTTCCGCCGAGTCAATCTCGCTGCCTGCCAGCAGCAGGCTGACATCGCGCCCGGAGTTGTGCCATTCCTGCGCACGCAGCAGCAGGCGCGTATGAATATAGACATGCTGCAAGTCGGTTTCCAGCGCGGTTTGCAGCCGCCGGAACAACGCCTCGAACGGCTCGCTGGTATCAAAGCGGATCCACTGATGCCCGTTGATCAGCTCCCAGTTGTCGCGGGCGATGACCAGCATATCGCGGTTATCCAGAATCGTGCGCTCCATCACGTTCAGCGCGCGGGTCATCAACCCCGCCAGCGCCGTGTTTTCATCGCCCCGCCGGAACAGGATCGGGATCACGCGCTTGTTGAAGCTGCGGGCATGCGCCAGTTCCAGATGGCACATGGGGGCGGACAGGCTGGACGGGCTGATGACAAACAGCACCACCTGCGCCTGTTCGATGTTGCGACAGATGTCTGCCCACCAGTCGGACGCGAAAGGGATGTCATCATCGGACCAGACCTGATAGCCAGCGGCGAGAAAAGTGGTGCGCAGACGGTTCTTGAATACACGATCTTCGTGGGAATACGAAATGAATACGTCGTTCATGAAAGCCTCGTTCACGTTGAGCGGACGGTGCTGCGCCTGCGTATATTATACACACAGAAATTAGACCACAGATGGATTGGGAACCAGGAATTGTACCGGGTGCAGACCAGCGCAGGTCATTGGCGGAACTGCCGCCTGCTGCCCGCCCAATCCGCCTCTTGCGCACGGCGCGGGGGACTGCCATACTGAAACAGACAGGTACAACCAACTGCCAATCGCATGGATCAGGAGGGACAATGGTTCGCCGCCGCCTTACCAGAACATCTACTGTGATTTCCGCTGTACTGCTCGTCCTGCTGGGTGCTGCCAGCCTGCTGCTGCCGGGGTTTGGCGGCGCAGTGCCCGCCAGCGCCGCGGAAGTGCTCGCGCAGCCGACACTGGTGCCTACGCCGACGTTTTCGCCTGCTGAGGAATGCTTTAATCGCGGCTTTAACGCGATTGAGAATGGGGATTACGCCACCGCAGTCGAAGCCTATACCTGCGTGATTGAGCTGACACCGGAGGATGCCTTTGCGTGGAATAATCGCGGGGTCGCCTACTACCGCCTGGGTGAACTGGAACTGGCACTGGCGGACTACAGCCGCGCGATTGAACTCAACCCGACCTATGTGCTTGCCTATACCAACCGGGCGCTGGTCTATACCGACCTGGGCGACTATGAACTCGCCATTGCCGATTACTCCGCCGCACTGGAACTCGACCCGGCAAATATCAACATCTACCTGAATCGCGGCAGCACCTATATCCGCATGGGCGAGATTGACGCCGCCAATGCCGACTTCGAAATGGCAGTTGACCTGGGGCTGCCCGCAGAAAGTGTCTACCTGAGCCGCGGGCTGGCGTATGAGCAGGCGGGCGACAGCGTCAGCGCGGCACCCGATCACCTGGCATGGGTTGAGGCAATTGAACTGGAAGCGGTGGAAGGCGACGCCCTGACCCCGGCAGAAACCCAGTTAATTGACATGACCGAGGGGCGCGTGTACCGCTATGAATTCGAGGCGGAGGAAGGGCAACTTTTAACATTCGTCGCCTATTCGCCCGATGGGCTGGTTGACCCGCTGCTGATTATCCTCGATGCCGACGGCGAAGCGCTGTTCAGCCGCGACGACATCAGCCTGGCGAATTTCAGCAGCATTATTGAGGATTACGCAGCGCCCTACAGCGGCGCGTACACGCTGCTGGTTTCGCACGCGGGCGGTGGCAGTGAAGGCACGATCAAGGTGCTGCTGGTCGTGCGCGAGGCGGACTAAGCGCCCATCGATAAACCTGTTTCCCTGAACAAGGGGATTATGCGCTTTAACGATTAAATACGGAGAACAAGGGCGGACGTGCGCTGCGCTTAGAGTCTATCCGTAAATTCATCAAGCCGGGCGAGGCATGCCTCGCCCCTACAAGAAAATCTGATTTCTCGGATAGATACTTAATCCTCCCCTACGAATCGTATGCAGGGTGTGGATTAAGGGCGGACATGCGCCCGCATCTCCGCCCAAACTCCATATTGTTTTTGGAAAACTGCATAATCCCTTGTCCGGGTTGATAGAACCATAGTTATTGGGTGACCTGAATAGAAGACGCCCAACCGCAGGGGCGCACGCGGCGTGTGCCCAGGGCGGGGCGGCACGTAAACCGCCCCCTATATCAGATGTTATTAATCTGGTCGTGCATAGAATCTATCCGGCAGCCGGGCGAGGCACGCCTCGCCCCTACAAGAAAATCTGATCGCTCGGATAGATACCTAGTTCTCAATCTCCAGCGTCAGCGCGAAACGCCCGGCGGTGTCGCCATCAACAACGTCCACACGGGTCGCCGCGATGATATACACACCATCCGCCGGCAGCTCAAACACGATTTCAGCATCGGTGTTGCGGCTGCTGATGTTGTCATTCTGCCCGAATGCTTCTTCAAAGGTCGGATCGGTCAGGATCAACAGCGGATCAAGGTCGCCGCTGGACGCCTCCATACGGATCGTCACCTGATCGCCTGCCTCCCCTTCAAAGCAGTACAGCCGAATCGGGTTGTTATCGTCAATCGAGCCGCTGATCGTGTCGCCGGATTCCATGATTTCGAAGGACACATCATCACCGATGACCACTGATTCGCAGGCATTGCTGCCGCCGCCGGTCGCGCTGCCGCCGCCGTCATCACCGCCGCCGCTGTCCTTGCCGTCATCGCCGGTGTCGCCGTCCGCGCTCGGTCCGGCAGTCAGTTCCAGCGTCAGGTCGTAGTCACCTTCGCTGCGTCCTTCTTCAAGGTTGTAACGTGTGGCGACGATCAGATACGCGCCGTCCTCCGGCAGGGTGAATGCAAGCTGCGAGTTGGTGTTGCCGCGTTCGATGTCGTCATTCTGCGCCAGCGTGTTGTCCAGCGTGCTGTCTGTCAGAATGATCAGTGTGTCCAGTTCACTGTTGCGCGCCGCCTCCATGCTGATGACAATTTCGTCATCTGCCAGCCCTTCAAAGCAGTAGAGCACCACGAAGGCGTCGTCGGTGATTTCGCCGCTGACGGTGTCGCCGTAAGCAATCACCTGCACGCCGTCAATGTCCACGTCAGCGCAGGCGCCGGCAGCAGTTCCACCGCCGCCACCGCTGGGAGGCGCTTCGGTGCTGGGTCCGGCGGTCACTTCCAGCGTCAGGGTGTATTCGCCTTCGGTGCGCCCGTCTTCCAGGTTGTAGCGCGTGGCGACGATCAGATAAGCGCCGTCGTCCGGCAGCGTGAATTCAATCTGCGAGTTGGTATTGCCGCGTTCGATATCGTCATTCTGGGCGAAGGACTCATCGAGCGCGGTATCGCTCAATATCAGCAGGGTATCCAGTTCATCGGCGGCAGTCATGCTGATGACGATTTCATCATCTGCCAGCCCTTCAAAGCAGTAGACCTGGGTGAAGCTGCGATCCGTAATTTCGCCGTCCACTTCGTCGCCGTACTCGATGACCTGCATGCCGTCAACATCCACGTCAGCGCAGGAAGCCGCGCCGGGCGTGCCACCGCCACCGCCGCGACCACTGCCACCACCGCCGCCGCTGAGCAGCTCGAGTGTCAGGTCAAAGTCTCCGCGTGAACTGCCGCTGTCCAGCCCAAAGCGCGTGGCGATGATCAGGTATTCGCCGTCATCCGGCAGCACAAATTCCAGTTCGGAGTCAGTGGTGCCGCTGCGGGCGTCATCGTTCTGGGCAAACACTTCATCCAGCGTGGGGTCGCCCAGCGCCACCAGCGTGTCAAGGTTGCCGCTGGTCGCCTCCATGGTGATGCGAATCTCGTCGCCTTCTTCACCCTCAAAGCAGTAGCCCCAGATGTAGTTGCTGTTGCTAATGCTGTTACTGACGGTGTCGCCATACTCAATATCGAAGACGATGCCCCCACGCTGACCGGCAGTGGCGCACAGATTGTTCTGCGCGGAGGTGATACCGCTTGCCCCGCCCGCCAGCACGAGGACCAGCAGCAGGATCAGCGCGTAGCGGCTGCGCAGCAGCAACGGCTTCAATGATCGCAAAGATTTCATCGAGAACGCTCCTTGAATCATTTGGACAAAACACATTAGCGGAAAATTTGCTCGCTCCCTGTGCCCGGCACAGCTCCGGCTATTACGGTTTACCTTGTGCCGTGGGCACAGTCAGTTTCACTATACACCCAAACAGCCGTATTCAGCCGTAAAAATATTGTGAAATGCCGGGTTCGCACGGGGCAACCGCCCGGATTTGAGGCATAATGGAAGCATGCGCAGCACAGCGTCTGCGGCACGAGCAGCTAGACCATGTACGGTTGGCAGGCAGAATCAACGAAAGAGTGCTTGATGATTCCGGTAAGAGGAGTAACGCTTGCCCTGCTGTTGAGCATCCTGCTGGCGTGGAGCGCCCTGCCGTCGTTCGCGGCACACGCCCAGGGGGATAACCCGTGTGACCGGGTGGGCGAAGACGGCAGCATTATTTTTGATATTGCTTTTGGCGACAGCGTCAGACGACGCATTGACAGCGAAAACTACCTGTATGGCTATTGTTTTGAAGGACGGCAGGGTGATCGTGTACGTATCAGCATGACCACGACCAGCGGCAATCTGGATACCCTGCTGGTGCTGGCAGACACCGTCGCCGAGCAAATCATTGCCGAGAATAACAACAGCGGCAGCAGTGGCAGTGAGCGCAGCACCGACTCCGCGCTGGAACTGCTGCTGCCCGCCGACAGCCTGTACCTGATTATCGCCTCACGCGCGGGCGCGGAAGACGGCAGCACGGCGGGGCGGTTTGTCCTCAGCCTCGAACTCCTGGCAGGTCCCAGCACGTATCCGGGCATCACCCTCGACGAAGCGGCGGCATTGTGCGCCGCGCTGCCCACCCGCAATTCCGTGATCGGTTATGGCGCAGCCGTCACAGGCGAAGTCCTGCACAGCGCCTACATGCAGGTGTACTGCTTCGGCGGGCGTGCTGGTGACGAAGTTCTAATCAGCATGACGGTCACCGGCGGTAATCTGGAAAGCCTGCTGATGCTGACGGGTGAAGGCTTTCTTGAGGATGTGCTGGCGGTCAACAGCGATGGCGCACGCAATCGCGGCAGCGCGCGCATTGCCTTTACGCTGCCCGCAGATGGGGCGTACCTGATTCTGTCCAGCCGCCTGAACCTGATGAACGGCACGACCACCGGCAGCTACAGCCTGACGCTGTCCATCACCGCCGGACCCAGCACCGCCGTGCCCAGCATCACCGTGCCCCCCGTGGGCAGCCCGGATCCCGGCATAGAGCCAACGCCGCTGGCAGTGCCGGTGGATTTGCGGCTCACGTGCCCCAGCATGGGACAGACGATAATCGGTCAGCCCGGCACGTCGCTGGTGGTGCAGTGCCCGGCGAACTGCGCCGGGGGGCGGCTGTGGGGCACCGATGTTTACACGGATAGTTCCACAATATGCACCGCAGCGGCACACGCAGGTGTGATTACGCTGGCAGAAGGCGGCATCTTCCGCCTGACACTGCTCGACGGACAGACAGGTTATCGCGGCAGCACACGCAACGGCATTGACTCGAACAGTTGGAACACCTGGGGACGCAGTTTCATCGTTGCGGCGCTGGAAAACTGAACGCGGACGCACCACTGCCCACCTGCTGACTGGCGGCAGCAATCTGCCCCCAATTTCTGGGGGGGGAACCTCTCCGCCCGCACGAGTTTGTGGTATGATGCAACATAGCAATTAGGCGCGCCTAAAAATGAGCCGACGCACCTGATTGAGCAGCGTTTCACCTGGATTAAGGAGACTCGGTATGAACCGAACAAATCAGGTGGTGATGTCGATCAACGGGCTGACGAAACATTACGGCAGCATTCACGCCCTCAAGGATTTGCATCTGGATGTGCAGCAGGGTGAAATCTTCGGCTATCTGGGACCCAACGGCGCGGGCAAGTCGACCACCATCCGTCTGCTGCTGGATTTGATCCGCCCCAGTGCGGGCAGCGCCCATATCCTCGGACTGGATGTCCAGCGCGAGCGACTTGCGCTGCACCCGCGCATTGGCTTTCTGCCGGGTGAGCTGGGCTTGTGGCGGCACCTGAACGGCTGGCAGACCGTCGCCTATCTGGGCGGGCTGCGCGGCGGGCTGGATCGTCAATACGTGGGCGAACTGGCAGAACGGCTGGATCTGGACATGACCCGCCGTGTGGGCGATTACTCCTCCGGTATGAAGCGCAAACTGGGGCTGATTCAGGCGCTGATGCACAAACCCGAACTGCTGATTCTGGATGAGCCGACCAATGGGCTGGATCCGCTGGTGCAGCAGACGTTCAACAAACTGATGCAGGAAGTGCGCAACGAGGGACGCACGGTGTTTATGTCCTCGCACATCCTGCCGGAAGTCGAGCATATCTGCGACCGGGTGGGCATTTTGCGCAGCGGCGAACTGGAAACCGTGCAGCGCATCAGCGAACTCAAGCAGGTGCGCTTCCGCTGGATGACGCTGCATCTGGCAGATGGCGCGAGCGCGAGTGTCAACCGGGAAAGTTTTGCGCAACTGCCCGGCGTGTCCGATGTGACGGTGTTCAACGGCAGTGTGCGCCTGCGCGTCAACGGGGAACTGGACCCGGTGATTAAGACGGCGGCACAGTATCACGTCGTGGATATGGAATACGTCGAACCCAGCCTTGAGGAGATTTTCCTGGAATATTACGGGGAGGCAAAAGCATGACCAGCAAAACCATGAATGGCAGCCTTGAGACGCGCGGCGCGCTCACCAGCCGCGGCGTTATTTTCTGGCGTTCGCTGCGCGATGCCCGCTGGATTGTTCTCGGCTGGGGCATCGTGATTGGCTTGTTCACGCTGTTTGTGATTCTGCTTTTCCCGACCATCACGCAGTTTGAAGGCATGGCGCAAATGCTGGAAAGCCCGATCTACCGCGCGTTCCTGGGTGACGCGGCAGACGCGGCGGCATTCCTGACTCCGCCGGGCTTTTATGCCATCTATGTCGTGGCGTTCACGCCGCTGTATATCGCCATCTACATGGTGCTGCTGGGTATTGGCGCGACTGCCGGGGAAGAAGATCGCGGCACGCTGGATTTGCTGCTGACGACGCCGACCCCGCGCTGGCAGTTGGTCACGGAGAAGTTTCTGGCAATCATCGTGATCGTCGTGCTGCTGCTGGTGATCAACAGCGCCTTCGCCGTGCTCGGTATTGCGCTGACGCCGGAAATGACCATCAGCTTCAGCCAGATTGCGGCAAGCACACTGGCAATGGTGCCGATTTCCGTGTTGATCGCGGCAATCGCGCTGTTTCTGGCGACGCTGCTGCGCTCGCGTTTTCTGGCAGGCGCGCTGACGGGCGTGCTGATCGTCGGCTCGTATCTGGTGACGACTCTTTCAACAGTGGCAACTGACGCGCTGGGCACACTCAAGTATCTATCGTTCTACACCTATCATCGTTCGGTGACGATTATGAATGAAGGCATTCAGTGGGGCGACTTCCTGCTGCTGACTGCCGCGACCATAATCCTGTTCGCGCTGGCAGTGTTCGCCTTCCAGCGGCGTGACATCCACGCTTAGCAGCTATCCGTAAACCCGGACAAGGGGATGATGCAGTTTGGGAGGACTAAGCGCAGCGCATGTCCTCCCCTGTTCTCCGCATTTAATCGTTAAAGCGCACAATGCCCTTGTTCAGGAAAACCGGTTTATGGATAGGTTGTTAGTGTCTCACTCGTAGGGGCGACACATGCTTCGCCCCATAGGCACTGCCCTACTTCAGCCCGCTGCTGGCAAAGCTCTCGATAAAGCGCTTCTGGAACAGCATGAACAGCAGCACCAGCGGGGCAATCACCAGAATCGTGCCCGCCATCAGCACACTGTACGACACGCCGCTGTCTGTCTGCTGGTACAGGATATTCAAGCCAATCGTCAGCGGGCGCACATCGTTGCTGCGCGTGACCATAAAGGGCCATAGGAACTCGTTCCAGTGGCTGCTGATGCTGACCAGCGCGAAGGACAGATACGCCGGGATGGACAGCGGGACATACACATGGCGCATGACCTGCGTCCAGGTCGCCCCGTCAATGCGCGCCGCTTCTTCGAGTTCGATAGGTACCTCGCGGAAGGTCTGCCGCAGCAGCAGCACCCCAAACGCCGACCCCCAGTAAGGCATCATCAGCGCGATATACGTATCGAACACGCCCAGCTCGCGCACCAGCCGGAAATTCTGCACGATCAGCACGCCCGCCGGAATCATGATTTGCAGCAGAATGACGAACAGCAGCAGATTTCTGCCAGGGAAGCGTATCCGTGCGAAGGCATAGCCCGCCATCGTCACCGTGACCAACTGCACGACCAGCGTGCCCGCCGCAAAGACCACGCTGTTAAGATACAACCGCCCCCAGGGTGCAACCGACAGCGCCCGTGCGTAGTTGTCGCCCGTTAGTGTGCAGCCCGCGATGACCAGCCCTGACGGCGCATTCTCGCTGCTGCCGGCATCGTTGGCGCAGGCGAAGAAAATGTTGCCGCTGTTGAGCGCGACATTATCCGGACGCACGCTCATCAGCACGGTGAACACCAGCGGCAGCAGCCACAGCAGCGCCAGCAGCACCGTAATCACGGCGACGGCGCGCTTGTTCCAGGTGATGCGCGAGATAATCAGCAGCAGCAGCGCCAGCAAACCCACCAGCAGCCCCGTGCCGCCCGTGACCGTGCTGCCGAAGAAATACAGCCCCCACGCCAGCAGCGCGCCCATGCCACAACCAAGCGCCGCCCACTGGGCGACGGTGCGCCGGTCTGAGTGCGCTGCGGGCTGCACAGCGCCCCACAGAATCAACGGCAGCGCCGCCGCCGCCAGCCCGATTACCGCCAGCAGCGACAGCGGCACACCGGGCACAGGTTCGCGGGCAATCAGAGCGTCCAGATCTGCCGGGGCGTCATCCGGCAGGGAACGGAACAAATCGGCGATGCTCAGCGTGCCGTCCCGCAGCAGCGTATACAAATCTGCCAGCGCCAGCGTTTCCGCGCCCTCCGGCAGCAGGTCGCGCAGCCGCGCGCGATCCACACTACGCGGGTAGCTGTTCAGCAGAATGAACAGATTCAGTTCGCCGCGTGTAGCATCGTCAGTATTCAGCACCTGGATTGCGCTCAGCGAAAAGCCGCCTGCTACCGGAGGCACGCTGCCCGCCGCACTGACCCAGGGCAGCAGCGCGAAGGCGAACAGCAGCAGCAGCACTGCCGCCAGTCCAATCACATCCATACGAGTCAGGTTCAGTCTGCGCGCCGTGGGGGCAGTCGTCATCGTCATGCTGCTTACGCCTCCTCGCGTCCGCCGCGCTCAAAGAACACAAAATTGCTGATGGTAAAGACCAGCACAATCGCCACCAGGATCACCGTCATCGCGCTGATATGCCCGGCGTTGAGGTCTTCGCCGCGATTCTGGAAGATGTAATACAGCAGCAGGTTGGCGCGGTTGCCGGGGTTGCCCTGCCCCAATACCTGAAGCTGCTCCACTGTCTGGAAAGCGAAGGTGAAGGCGACCACCAGAATAAACAGCGTGGTGCGGCGCAGCAGCGGCAGCGTGAGAAAGCGAAATTCCTGCCACAGACTCGTGCCGTCCAGTTTGCCCGCCTCATAGATATCACGCGGGATACCCTGCAAACCTGCCAGATAAAACAGCATATAGTAGCCGGTCTGCTTCCAGATGTTAACCACGATCACCGCCAGCAGCACCACGTCCGGGTCGCCCAGCCAGTTGACCGTTTGCAGGCGCGGGATGCTGCGCAGCACCGTGTTGATCAAGCCGATCTGGTCGGCAAACAAAAACGCCCAGATGCTCGCCGCGCCGATGACCGGCAGCAGCGCAGGATAAACCACCGCAAAGCGCCACCAGCCCAGCCCACGAATCGCGCGGTTGAGCAGCATAGCGAACAGCAGCGCCAGCGGCACTGCAACAACCACCGTTGCCAGCGCAAAAATGAAGCTGTTGCCCAAAATCCTGGGGAACTGGCTGCCGATGACATGCGCCGGGTCGAACAGGTCGGCGTAATTTTGCAGTCCAACAAACGCCGGGGCATCGTTAACCGTCGCACGCGCGTAGAAGCTGCTGATCAGCGCCTGTGCGGCCGGGTAGAGCGTGAACAGGATGACGAACAGCAGCGTCGGCGCGACGAGCAGATAAGGAAACAGCCGCGCTGCCAGTGATTTGCGGGCAGTGCCGGTCATCACAACGGCTGGGGCGAGTTCAACAGAGCGGGCGGAAACATCCATTGGCACAAGCTCCGGGGACTAGGCGGCAGGCGAAAGCGCCCATGCAGGCGGATTGTACCGCGCAGGACACAGCAGCAGACAGGGTGTAACGTGCAGGGACGACCTGCGATGAGATCCGTATCTATCCGCAAACCCGGACAAGGGGATTGTGCGCTTTAACGATTAAATACGGAGAACAAAGGCGGACATGCGCTGCGCTTAGAACCTATTATACGGACAAGATGAGTATGACGCCCGCTGCCCTTGTCCAGCCCTCACCCCCAACCCCGCTCCCGACCGTGCCTTCGGCACCAGGAGAGGGGAGCAACCCAATTGCCG
>DAOTWP010000200.1:0-2152 GCA_034435675.1 Anaerolineae bacterium | reverse complement strand
GCACCGTGCAGCAGGCGCGCGCCTTCCTTGACCCGGCAGCCTATACTTTTGCCGCGCCTGGGGAATTGCCAGGTGTAGCACAGGTTGCCGGGCGCCTGGAGGAAGCTATCCGGCGCGGCGAGGCGATCTGCGTGTGGGGAGATTTTGACGTGGATGGTCAGACTGCTACCGCCACGCTGGTGGGAACGCTGCGTGCGCTTGGTGCAGATGTGCGGTACTACATTCCGGTGCGCGAGCGTGAATCGCACGGGGTGCACCTGGCGGGACTGGAGCGGGTGGTAGCGGAAGGGGCAAAAATCATCCTCACCTGCGATACGGGCATCAGCGCGCACGCAGCCGCCGAGTTTTTATGCCAGCGCGGGGTGGAGTTTCTCATTACCGATCACCACGACCTGCCCGCCGAACTCCCCCGGGCTGCGGCAATTATCAACCCCAAGCTGCTTCCGGAAGGACACGCGCTGGCTGGGCTGCCCGGCGCCGGGGTGGCTTTTGAACTGGCGCGGGCGCTGTTTACGCGCTTTGACAGAGCAGAAGAAGCGGAACAATTTGTTGACCTGTGTGCGCTGGGGATAGTGGCAGACCTTGCCCTGCATACCGGCGATTGCCGCCCGCTGGTGCAGATGGGGCTGCAAGCCATGCGTACGCACCCGCGGCTGGCGCTTGCCACGCTGATGGAACTGGCGGAGTTGAACCCCGCCGGGCTGACCGAGGCACACATCGGGTTTGTGCTTGCCCCGCGCATCAACGCCCTGGGACGCCTGGCAGATGCCAACCAGGGTGTGGAGTTTTTGTTGACCCGCGATGCGGCATTTGCCCGCGTCAATGCTGCCATGCTGGAGGGACTGAACGCCCGCCGTAAACTGCTGACCGACCAGGTGTTCCAGGCGGCGCATGCCCAGTTGGAGGAAACCCCTGCGCTCTTGCGGCAGCCTGCCCTGGTACTGGCGGGCAGCGGCTGGCATGGCGGGGTCATCGGAATCGTCGCCAGCCGCCTGGTGGAGCGCTACAACCGCCCGGTGGTGCTGCTCTCGGTGCAGGGGGAGAACGCGGCGCGCGGCTCTGCCCGCTCGGTGGAGGGAGTGAACATTACAGAATGTATCGGCGCTGCGGCGCACCTGCTGGAAAGCGTTGGCGGACACCCGATGGCGGCGGGGCTTGCGTTGAAAGCGGAACATATTGACACTTTCCGCTCGATCTTCAACCAGGCTGTAACGGATCAGTGGGGGGCAGAACGCGTCGAAGCAGCGCTGGAAATTGATGCGTTCACCTCGCTGGATGCCCTGAGTGTGGAACTGGCAGATTCACTCCAGAAACTGGCGCCATTTGGACCGGGCAACCCGGCGCCTGTGCTGGTAGTGGAGGGTGTACGCATTCACAACACCGCCAAACTGGGACGCGGCGGCGAGCATCTGCAGGTGATTGTGGAAGACCGCAACAATCACTCGCGGAAGGTGCTGTGGTGGCAGGGCGCGGGCATGGACCTGCCCCCCGGCTGGTTTGACCTGGCATTCACACTGCGCGCCAGCGATTACCGCGGCGCGCGCCAGCTGGCAGTGGAATGGGTGGATGCCCGCTGGCAACCGGAAACTGCTGTACCGGTGATCAAACGCCCGCCGCTGGAAATCCACGACCTGCGCGGCGCTGCGCTGCCGTTGGTGCGGGTAAAAGAGCTCAGTCATCGCGAGGGGGTTGTGATCTGGGCAGAGGGTGCGGCACGGCGGCAGCTGAAAGAGCAGGGAATAGACTCGTGCGCCCGGTTTGAGATGCAGCCTGCCGCTCACGTGGTGGTGTGGAGCACCCCCGCCGCGCCGGAATTATTGCAGCAGGTTGTGGCAGCCACCGGCTGCGTTGCGATTACCCTTATCGGCGTGGATCCGGGTATGGATTTGCTACAGCCTTTCGCAGAGCGGCTGGCAGGGTTGGTCAAGACGGCGCTGCGGCAGGGCGGGCAAATATCCCTTGATTGGCTGGCGGCGGGGTGCGCCCAGCGGGAAGAAGCGGCGCGCACCGCGTTGCGCTGGCTGGCAGCGCGCGGAGATATCACTCTGCACGAAGGCGAAGGCGGCGCACTCACCCTGCAGGCTGGTGGAGAGGCAGACCCTGCCCTGGCGGAACGGCTTGCCTTTCACCTGCACGCCCTGCTGGAAGAAAC
>DAOTWP010000199.1:0-2582 GCA_034435675.1 Anaerolineae bacterium | reverse complement strand
AACGGCAAACCGCGCAAACCGCGTGGCAAAATGCGCCGTTACCAGCCCGATTGGGATGAACCGGAACTCCTTTTTGAGTAGTGTGGTTATTGATGGTTTCAGTAATGGTGATTAAGTGTGGAATGGATTGTGAAAGCTGATGAAATGCCCTGTATGTAATATCGAACTTCGTATCACCGACCGCCAGGGAATCGAAATTGACTACTGCCCGCAGTGCCGGGGCATCTGGCTGGACCGCGGCGAACTGGACAAGCTGATTGAACGCGCGGCGGCAGGAGAACGCAGCTACGACACCGGGAGCGCCCCCCGCAACGTGCCGCAGAAACGCAAGAATGACTACGCTGGCAATGATTACGCCGATAACGATTACGCCTATGAGGATCGGCGTCCGGCAGCGTTTGATGACGGCGATGCTGATGATCGTTACCGGAGACGGCGTGATGACGACGATGATGATGATCGTCGTAAGTACCCGCGTAAGAAGAAGAGCTTCCTGGGCGATCTGTTCGACATCTTCGACTAACACCGGGCAGCGCTCAACAGCGCCACGGTAAGCAACCGGAATGCCTGCGCAGGATTTGCCCTGTGTGGGCATTTCTTTATGGATGCAGGCAATAGCCTCACCGACCGACTGACAGAAACTCACGAAGGTAAACTCTCTATGACACAGGCAACGCCGATCACCGTCGCGTATGGCGACGGCATTGGACCGGAAATAATGGCTGCCGCGCTGCGTGTGCTGCAAGCGGCGGGGGCAAAACTGGAACTTGAAGTCATTGAAATTGGCGAAAAAGTGTATACGCGCGGTTTTACCTCCGGCATTGAACCGTCTGCGTGGGAGTCCCTGCGCCGCACGAAGGTGTTCTACAAAGCGCCGATCACCACGCCACAGGGCAGCGGGTATAAAAGCCTCAACGTCACGATTCGCAAAACGCTGGGGTTGTACGCGAATGTACGTCCCTGCACGGCGTACTACCCTTTTGTGCAGACCAAGCACCCGCTGATGAAAGTCACGATCATCCGTGAGAACGAGGAAGACCTGTACGCAGGCATTGAGCACCGCCAGACACGCGAAGTGTACCAGTGTCTCAAGTTGATCACGCATCCCGGCAGCGAAAAGATCATCCGCTATGCCTTTGAATATGCACGCCGCAACAACCGCCGCAAGGTGACTTGCTTCACCAAAGACAACATCATGAAGTTCACTGACGGCGTGTTCCACAAACTGTTCGACCAGATCGCGGCAGAATATCCTGACCTGGAAAGCGAACATATGATTATTGACATAGGCACGGCGCGGTTGGCAGATCACCCGGAACAGTTTGACGTGATTGTGCTGCCTAACCTGTACGGGGATATTCTGTCCGATGTCGCCGCACAGCTTTCCGGTTCGGTAGGGCTGGGTCCGTCAGCAAACATCGGTGAAGAAATGGCGATGTTCGAGGCGATTCACGGTTCCGCACCGGACATCGCGGGGAAAGGCATCGCCAATCCTTCCGGGCTGCTTTTAGCAGGTGTGATGATGCTGGTGCATATCGGGCAGCCGGACATTGCGGCGCGGGTCCACAATGCGTGGAAATGCGCTATCGAAGATGGCGTCCACACGGGCGACATCTATGACCCCGATGTAAGCAAACAGCGCGCGTCAATGGAGGAATTTACCGGGGCAATTATCGAGCGCCTGGGTAAGAAACCGCGTGTGCTGCGCGTGATTGATTACGGATCAGAGCCGGTGACACCTGCAAAGCATAAGCTGAACGGCATTCACGCCGCCAGCAAGGCGCTGGTGGGTGTGGATGTGTTCCTCGATTGGGATGCCGACGGACGCAACCCCAACACGCTGGGGCGGCTGCTGGGTGAGCAGGCTGCCGGGGACGGGCTGAAGCTGCAAATGATCACCAATCGCGGGCAAAAAGTCTACCCCGATGGACTACCGGAAACCTTCTGCACAGATCACTGGCGCTGCCGCTTTGTTGCCGAGGCAGACGACGCGGGCGTCACGCACCAGCAGGTGATTAATCTGCTCCAGCGGGTGTGCAGTGCGGGACTGGACTTCATCAAGACGGAACACCTCTACACGTTTGACGGCGTACCGGGGTATTCGCTGGGGCAAGGACAGTAAGGCGCAGGCCGCCTTACCCCACGCGCAGCCCCAGCACGATTCCAGCAGCAAACAGGGCGCTGAAGAGCAGACTCAATTGGGCGGTTTTGCCAAGCAGTGGGTTCAGCGCCCGCCCGTTGTCACGGTACATGGCGCGAATACAGGTTACTGCCGACGGCAGCGAAAGCAGCGGCAGCAGCACCGGGAAAGCTTTGACGCCGTGCTGCACCCACAGCAGCGGCGGAGTCAGGTAAGCGGCGACCAGCAGCAGCACATATTCCACACGGGTCGTCCGCGCGCCAAGCAGCACCGCAAGCGTGTGCTTGCCGGTTTTGCTGTCGGTCGCGATGTCGCGGTAATTGTTGACCACCAGAATCGCCGTAATCAGCGCGCCGATGGGCAGCGCGACCAGCAGCGCCTGCGCGGTGACCGCCAGCGCGAGTACAGAATATGTGCCGGCGACGGCGACGGGACCGAAAAA
>DAOTWP010000198.1:0-1561 GCA_034435675.1 Anaerolineae bacterium | reverse complement strand
TATCGTGCGCGATCAGGCGATAGGGTTTTTCCGGGTCCAGTTCGGCGCTGAAGATCGGGCCAAGCAGCCAGGTCAGCACCAGCCCGCCGCCCAGGCCGCCCAGATGTGCCCAGTTGTCGATGCGAATGCCGCTGCTGCCCACCCAGCTTGCCAGCCCGATAAACAGATTGATGCCCAGCAGCATCAGCAGACTGCGAAGCTGCTGCGTGGCTCGTTCGCCCATCAGCTTGCGATGGCGATACAGGTAAACCATCTCCGCGCCGAACAGGGCGAACACCGCGCCCGAAGCGCCGACGGAGGGAACCCCCAGCAGCGGGTCCGGGTTGCCCATAATCACGCTCAGAATCGATCCGGCCAGCCCGCCCAGCAGATAGATCAGGCTGAAGCGCGCGCTGCCAAACACCGGCTCAATGCCCCGCCCGATGATATACAGCGCGTACATATTAAAGAAAATGTGCATCAGACTGCCGTGCAGGAACATGGACGTGAACAGCCGGTAGTAGTCCCCCTGCACCAGCACTTCATAAGCCCGGTTCGCGCCCAGCACAAACAGGTCGCGCTCCATCCGGGGCGAAAAAAGCCCCAGCGCAAACACCAGCACATTGATCGCCAGCAGCACATAAGTGGCGCGCGGCGGGACCAGCGGAATGCGCAAAGTGATCTGTGGTTCGGGTGGTGTTTCAGGGATCGGCGGGCGCGATGGCCCTTCTTCGAGCGGATGCCGCCGCCGGTCTGGCGGACGCGGGTCGTTAAGCATGAAAGGTGTCCAGTCTGTCCATTCGTTTGTCTGCTCAGTATAGTCCTGAAAACATTAGTATCGCGTAGATTCTGTATAAGTTCACGCTCATTCTGACTGTTCAGGAGCGCGACTGCCTGTATCATAGGGGGAGAGTGTGGTGAAGTTCAACGGGGAATTTCCATGCCAAGTTACGATTTCCGCTGCAACCAGTGTGGCCGTCAGCTTGTCCTGACCTACCGCAGCTACACCGCCTATGATGAAGCTACCCACATCTGCCCCCACTGCGGCAGCACCGATCTCACCCGCGTGATCGGACGAGTCACGGTGGCGCGTTCGTCGCCGAATTATGCCGGCATGTCCTCCGATCAGATGCTCTCGGTGCTGGAAGGCGGCGACTCGCGTGAAATCGGGCAGTTGTTCCAGCAGGTCGGCGCGGGTGTCCCGGCCAGCGATGGCGAATATCACGAAGTCACCAACCGCCTGCTGCAAGGCGAACAACCCGCCAGCATCGAAGCGGACCTGCGCGACAAATCCAGCCAGCAGGTTGCGGCAGACAAAAAGATCGCCTCGTCAGATTAACCATTCAGCACAGCATGAACACCGTATCGGTGGCGTACAGCACATAACAGGGTGTCCCAACCGCAGGTCGCCGGTCCGGGTGCAGATCAATGCGTAAACAGGATTGTTTGCCATTCAGCAGCGTGCCCGCCGGTGTCGTAAATTCATACTCGACTTCCAGCAGCGTGTAGGATTTTTCCGCCAGCCAGCGGGACCCTGCCACGCGCCCCGGCAAAATGGTGCCTTTGCTGCGGAAGAGACGAT
>DAOTWP010000197.1:0-7105 GCA_034435675.1 Anaerolineae bacterium | reverse complement strand
GGCGCGCTGGGCGGGGCATTCTTCACCATCCCATCGGACGGCGGCGTAATGGATCTGCTGTCGCGTGTGTCTATCGTGCGTTGGGGTACAGAAGCGTTCACCAACCTTGCGACAGGCAGCGATGGCGTGCTGCTGCATATCGGCGTGCTGACCGCTTTCGGGCTGGTCACGTTCGTGATCGGGCTGACCATCTTTAACCGGCGGCTGGACATCTGAAGGAGGATGACAATGCAGCAGTTATGGGCAGTCGCATTAAATGATCTGCGGGTCACATTTCGGGAACGGGGTGTCTGGCTGAATGTGGCGCTGATCCCGATCATCCTGGTCGTGCTGATCGCGCTGGCAAACGGTGGTTTCTTTGTCGGCGGCGAAAGCGCCAGCCGCCAGCGAGTGGATGTGATTGACAGTGACAACACGGCATTGTCCGCGCGGTTTCTGGCTGACCTGCGCGCGTTGGACGCGAATCTGGTGCTGTGCCCGCAGGATAACGACGAGGCGGATTTCTGCGGTGTTGGCGACGACACGCTGACGCTGGAAACGATGCAGCAGCGCGTGGTGGATGGTGTGACGCTGGCGATCATCGAAATCCCGGCAGGCTTTGAAGCAGGCGCGCAGGCAGGGCAGCCGGTGAGCATCATCTACCGCAGCAACGACAACCCGACGCAGCCGAGTGCCTTTGCCCAGACGGTCAATGCCGCCATTCAGCGGATTGGCGGGGCGGTGGTTGCCGGGCAGCTTGGGGGCGCGGTTGCCAGTGACGCGGGGGCGCTGCCTGCGGACGCCGACGCGGGCGCATTCCAGCAGGGCGCGGTTGAACGCGCGGGTACGCTGCTGCAAGCGCCGCCGGTGACGGTGACATTCCAGCTTTCCGGTGAAACAGTGCCGGATGCCAGCACCACCGACCCGCTGCGCGGGGGGATGCGCCAGTCTGTGCCGGGGATGGGCACGATGTATGTGATGTTCACCGGGCTGGCGGGCACCGTGCTGCTGCTGACCGAACGCAAGCAGTGGACTTTGCAGCGCCTGATTACGATCCCGGTGCGGCGCTGGCAGGTGCTGGGCGGCAAGATTCTGGCGCGCTTTATCATGTGCATGATCCAGTACGCAATTGTCTTTGCGGTTGGCGTTGCCTTTGGCGCGAACTTTGGCAGCAGCCCGCTGGGGCTGATCATCATGATGGTGACGTTCGCGCTGTGTACGACGGCGCTGGCGCTGCTGCTGGCGACATTCATGCGCAGCGCAGAGCAGGCGGCATTTGCCACGACGTTCGTGGTGCTGACACTCGCCCCGCTGGGTGGAGCGTGGTGGCCCCTCGATATTGTGCCGGAATGGATGCGCATTGCCGGGCACATCTCGCCGGTGGCATGGGCGATGGACGGCTTCGCGGCGGTGATTTTCCGCGGCGGCGGCGTTGCGGACGTGCTGCTGCCTGCGGCGGTGCTGCTCGGCGCGAGTCTGGTGTTGTTCGTCTGGGGGATTACACGCTTCAAATACGAGGGCTAACGCGGCAGGGCAGCAGCCCATGTCCAGCAGGACCGCTACAGGGGCATGCCGTGCGCATGTCCCTGCGTTTTCCCGCCCAACATCGCCCCGCGTTTCTGGTACAATCAGGCGACCTGTTATTGATCTGGCATGAGGCTGCGTGTGCGTCTGCTGCGAATAATCTGGCTGCTGCTGGTGTTCCTGCTGCGGGTTGCCCGCGCGCTGCTGCGGCTGGCGCTGACAGCGCTGGGGTTTCTGGCGCTGCTGCTGCTGCTCAATCGCTCCACCTACCCGACCGGCAATCTATGGAATCAGGTGGCGCTGACGATTGCCGAGGTGCATTTTGATTACGTCGGTTGGGAACTCAACGCGCTCAGCGTCAAGTTTGACCAGACGTTGTTCGGCATGCACCCGTTCATGGACGAAGCGGCGCGTGCGCAATATGTGCGCGATTACACCGCCGACCTGACCCGCGCCCGCCAGCTTGAAGCGGAAATTGACCGCGCCTATGCCGACCCCGCCGTGAGCGACCCCGCCGCCGTGACCGCTGAACAGCGCGCCGAACGCGACGCCCGGCGCGCCGACCTGCGCCAGCGCCAGCCGCTTTACGAGAGCATCCTCGAAGGGCAGGTGGCGGCGGTGCTGCAAGACCTGGGCTTTGGCACTGCCGGGCAGATTCTGCCGCCGGTCTCCGCGCATTTTACGCAGACGCCGTATCTGCTGGTTGTCTCCCCGCGTGATACAATCCGGCTGGATATTTACTTCAACCTCGATCCGCTGCCGGTAGACGCGCGCGAACGACTGGAGGCGCAGATTGACTCGGCATATGGCGTGTCGGCGTTGATTGTGCCGATTGGCGGCATCGCGCTGTATCCGGCGATGATCCTCGAAACCACGTCGATTCCGTTTGCGCTGGAAACCGTCGCGCATGAATGGCTGCATCATTATCTGTTTGCCTTCCCGCTGGGGCTGAATTACGATTTCAGCGGCGAAACGCGCATCATCAACGAAACCACCGCCAGTCTGTTTGGCGAGCAGGTGGCGCGGCTGGCGCTGACACGCTACTACCCCGACCTGCTGCCGCCGGAGCCGCCGCAGGACGCCGCACCCCCGCCGGATGCACCCCCGCCACCGCACCCATTTTTTGACCCGCAGCCGTTCGACTTTGGGCGCGAGATGCATTACACGCGCAAGCGGGTGGACTGGCTGCTGGGGCAGGGGCGCATTGACGAGGCAGAGGGCTACATGGAAGAACGGCGGCAGTTCTTCGCCAGCAATGGCTACATCATCCGCAAGATCAATCAGGCATTTTTCGCGTTTTACGGTGGCTATCAGGTGGGCGGCACACCGGGCATCGGCGGCGCAGACCCGATTGGTCCCGCCGTGCAGGACATCTACGACTTCAGCGGCGGGCTGCACGAGTTCGTCATCGCCATGCGCGGCATTACCACGCGCGCGGAACTGGTCGCCGCGCGGGATGGCATGGCGCAGCCTGATGCGCCGTGAGGGTTTGCCGGTTTGGCGCTACAATAGGGCATTATTCAGCATTCAGCAAGCACCCATCACAGGAGAGGTGATATGCACTATCGTCAGCTTGGACGCACGGACATGCAGGTATCGACCATCAGCTTTGGCGCGTGGGCAATCGGCGGCACATGGGGTCCGGTAGAGGACGCCGACTCGCTGGCAGCGCTGCACCGGGCGATTGATCTGGGCGTGAACTTCATTGATACCGCCGATGTGTACGGCATGGGGCGCAGCGAACGGCTGGTCGCACGGCTGCGCAAGGAACGCCCCGGCGAGACGATTTACGTAGCGACCAAAGCGGGGCGCAAGCTGCCGCAGCAGACACCGGAAGGCTACAGCCGTGCCAACCTGACCGGCTGGGTCGAAGAAAGCCTGCGCAACCTGGATACCGAGGCGATTGACCTGCTGCAACTACACTGCCCGCACCCGGATGTTTACGATCTGCCGGAGGTCTTTGGCATACTGGATGATCTGGTGACGGCGGGCAAGCTGCGTTATTACGGCATCAGCGTGGAAACGGTGGACGAGGCGCTGCGCGGCATCAGACACCCCAATGTGCAGTCCGTGCAGATTATTTTCAACATGTTCCGGCTGAAACCCGCCGAACAGTTCTTTACGGCGGCGCAGGCGGGGCAGGTGGGCATTCTGGCGCGGGTGCCGCTTGCCAGCGGGCTGCTGACCGGCAAAATGAAGGCGAATTCGACGTTCGCGGCAGACGATCACCGCGCCTTCAACCGCGAGGGGCAGGCATTCGACAAGGGCGAAACGTTCAGCGGTGTGCCCTATGACCTGGGGCTGCGGCTGGTCGAGGAACTCAAGGCGTTAACGCCGGCGGGCATGACGATGGTGCAGTTTGCGCTGCGCTGGATTCTGATGTTCGACGCGGTGACGTGCGCGATTCCGGGCGCAAAAAATGTCGCGCAGGCAGAGGGCAACTTCAGCGCCGCCGATCTGCCGTCGATCCCGGCTGATGTGATGGCGCGTGTGCAGGCGCTGTACGACGAACATCTGCGCGCGCTGATCCACCCGCAGTGGTGAGTGATTAAAGCAGAACCACCTGAGCATTCAAGCGACAACGCAAAGCGCAGAATCGCGAATTTGGGGATAATGAGTAGACCCAAACCAGAGTCTCAGGATGGTCATTTATGCCAACCACGCGCAAAACATTCTGCCGCATCTGCGAGGCACATTGTGGGCTGATTGTCGATCTCGACGACGATAATCAGCCCGCTAAACTGCGACCCGACGGCACCCATCCCATCAGCCAGGGATTTGTGTGTGCCAAGGGGCTGCGCTTTCTTGATGTTGCGCAGCATCCCCAGCGCCTGCTGACCCCGCATCTGCGGCAGACTGATGGCACACTGCGGGCTGCCACGTGGGAGGAGGCGTATCGGGTCTTCGCAGACCGGGTGCGTCCCATTCTCGCGCAGCACGGTGTGCATTCGCTCGCAGTCTATTTCGGCACGCCGATGATTCATCACTCCATGTTAATGCTCACCCTGTTTCAATGGCTGCGGGCACTGGGCACGCGCCACCTGTTTAGCGCTGCCAGTCAGGATAATTCCAGCAAGTTAGCTGCCCAGAAGCTCATTCACGGACAGGAATGGCTGATGCCCATCGCTGACCTTGAACACGCCGATTTTGCGCTGCTGCTGGGCACGAATCCGGTGGTTTCACAGGGGACATTCGTGCATCTGCCCGGCGGCACGAATGCTTATGATAAGTTTCTCGAACGCGGCGGGACGATGGTCATTGTTGACCCGCGTGAAAGTGAGAGCGCCCGGCGCTGGGGCGGGCATCTTGCGATTCAGCCCGGCACAGATGTCTACCTGCTGCTCGCGATTCTGCACACACTGCGCGATCTGTATCAGCCGGGAATGGCGCAGGGCATTGCTGAACTGTTGACCCTGGCGGCGGATTACCCTGTGGAACGCGCCGCGCTGCTGACGAGAATTCCCGCAGAGCAGATTGAGGCGCTCGCACTGCGGGTGCGTACAGCGCAGCGCGCTACTTTGCTCAGCGGTGTGGGCATTAATCAGGGTCCCTTCGGCATGCTGTGTGTCATCCTGATTCAGGCAATCGCTTACATGACCGGCAATTTTGACCGCGTCGGCGGCATTCTGTTCAACTCGTGGGCGCGTGTGTTGCAACTGCTTGTGGGAATCAGACCACAGCTCGATCGCTTCGGTCTATATACGAGTCATGCTGGCGGGCTGCCCTGCGGTATTCTTGCTGAATCGATTCTGAAGCCGGGGCGTGACCAGATTCGTGCCCTGATTGTGGTTGGTGGCAACCCGCTTACATCTGTGCCGGATGAAGCTCATCTGAGACGGGCGTTTGAGCAGCTTGACCTGTTGGTGAGCATTGATCTGTTCGAGAATCAGACAGCAGCAGCAGCGGATATACTTCTGCCAGGACGAACATGGCTGGAGCGCGTGGATGTTGGCGCGTGGGATGCCATGTACGAGACGGCGCCTATGTTGCAGGTCGCACGGCGTGTCCAAAAACCGTCCGGCAATACCCGCAGTGAGGCGCGGATTATTGCAGAGTTGAGCCTTGCTGCCGGAAAACCGTTGTTCGGCACCCGCCTGCTGGCGTGGTTGTGGGCACATGTGGATTGGGACAGGCTGGTGGGAGCGCTGCTGCCGCCGCTGTGGTGGGTTTTCCGGCGGCGGCTGCGTGGGGCAGAAGGGCTGCCCTGGCGGCGTGCCCGCGAAGGTGTTTACCGTGGGCGGCGGCACAACCGGCTGCGGTTCTGGGACCCCGCGCTGACAGGCGAAGCCGCGCGTCTGGCGCGTTTGGCGCAACAGCTCGAAACGCCACTGGACGTTGGCGAATTCTTTTTGCTGGGGCGGCGACGCCGGCTGGCGCAAAACAGTTGGATTCATCAGGCAGGGCGGGACGAAAAGGTACAGGAAGCCTGTGCATGGCTTGCGCCGGATGATCTGAGCGCGCTGGCGCTTGCCGAAGGGGAACAGGTGTTGATACGCTCGGAAATCGCTGAGATTAGCCTGCCAGTGAAGGCGCATGATGGCGTGCGGCGCGGTACAATTATCATTCCGCATGGGCTGCCACAGGTCAACGTAAACCGGCTGATTCCCAGTGATCCAAAGTATATTGAGCCTGTCAGTGGAATGCACCAGATGGTAGGACATCGTGTGCATGTGATTAAGCCCACCCTGGGCGATTGACTTCAGGACGACTCCGCCAGCACTGCCTGCAGCGCTGCGGAGGTCGCGCCGGGTTCGGGGGGCGCGGTCACAGGGCGTGCCGCAGTGTGGTAGGGAGACGCCGGGCAGCCAGCGCCTCCCATAGATCAGCGCGTGAATGGTTTACGCGCCGTTCATCTGCCAGTGCTTGAGCATCGCCGCAATCAGTGTGCAGCGGGTCGCCAGGCTGTTGATGACCACCTGCTCATGCAGCGCGTGCAGCCCGTCGCCCTGCGGACCCAGCCCGTCCAGTGTGGTAATGCCCATGCTGGCGGTGATATTGCCGTCGCTGCCGCCGCCGCTGCCATCCTCGCGCACGGTCACGCCGTACTGCTCGCCCAGCGCCTTGCACTGCGCGAACGCCGCCCGCATTTGCGCGTTGTGCTCCATAGGACCGCGCTTGTGCGTCAGTTCCGCCCAGACTTTCGCGCCGGGGACAAACGGCTGCAAATTGCTCAGCGCGGCGTCAATGCGCGCCATCTCGTCCATGCGCAAAAAGCGCGTGTCAATATGCGCCCACGCCGTCGCCGGGATGACATTGCCGGCGCTGCCGCCATTGGTCATCGTCACCGACACCGAGGTGCCGTTTTTCAGGTCGTTCAAGCCGTGCAGTTTCAGCGTCTGCTGCGCCAGTTCGATGACCGCGTTGATGCCCTGCTCCGGCGCGTTGCCCGCGTGGCTGGGGCGTCCTTCCACATGCAGGTGATAAACCGCCAGCCCTTTGCGCCACGTCTTCAGCGCGCCTTCTTTAGTGCCCGGTTCCATTACCAGCACCAGCCCGACCTGCGGCGCGAGTTCCTCAATCACCGGGATGCTGTACGTGCTGCCGACTTCCTCGTCGCTGGTCATCAGCACCCAGATGGGGCGCTGCGGCAGTTCGCTGCGTT
>DAOTWP010000196.1:0-1955 GCA_034435675.1 Anaerolineae bacterium | reverse complement strand
ACTTCCAGCCCGCTGTCGTCCGCCAGCGCAAACATGCCACTGGGCTGCATATAGGCGAACGCCTTCAGCTCGGCATTTTCGGCAAAGGTCGCGCCGGTTTCTTCGACGGTGAGCTGTTCCAGCCCGACATCGGCAGGCGTGAACAACTGAATTGGCAGCCCGCTGAGCTGCGGCGTGGTCAGCATCTCGCGGTATTCGCGCAGCTTGCCGGGGTTCTGGGTGGCAATCAACAGGTTCATCATAGCGCGGCTCCGCTGCTCACTCCACCAGCTTGAGCAGGTCGTCGGCAAGCTCGCCGCTGCGGAACAAGCCACAGTCCTTCAGCCGCCGCAGCAGATCAACCCACTGTGCCCGGCGGGCATCCTGCGCGAAGGTTTCGTTGAAGATCTGCGCCGCCAGCCCGACCTCATCAAAATCATCTGCCAGCGTTTTCGCCTGCCAGAATGCCAGTTCTTCCAGTTCCGGCGCATCCACCCGCGCCTGTGCCCACAGCGCCAGCGCTTCATCGCGTTTGCCGTCGTGCATGGCGCTGTACCCCTGATTATCGGTCAATTGTGCATGCCGCAGGCGCACCAGCCGCCCCAGCGCCACCACCGGCTCGTCGCTTTCATCCACGCGCAGGTCGTAAATCGACTGCCATTCGGGGGTGTTGATGTCGCCAGAGACGACTTTCAGCGCCGCCGACTGCTGCCCGCGAATATCGCCATCTTCCACCTGTGCGGCGACCATTGCCGCCAGCATACGGTGCGCCAGATCGCCTGTTGTGCCTTCAAACGCCGCCACCATCGCGTCAATCACTGTGTCGCGGGTCATCATGTTCGCCTGTACGCTGTAGTGCGTGCCGACATGATGCGCGGCATAGGGAATACAGCCGCTGCCCGTGTACGCGGCGGCGACGCCGTGCGCGTTGAGGACCGCGACCTGCCGCCGGTGCGCGTTGTCATCGCTGGCGGTCAGCGCATCAATGATCTTCTGTGGGGGAATGCCTTCGCGCAGCATTGTCAGTGCCAGCGGGTTGAAGCCGATATTCGCCAGCGACTGCGAGGCAACCACGCCCACCCCCGGCAGCAGCATCGGCAGAATCCGCCCGACACTCATCTGGTGCGTCTGCACCGCGCCGCCAAGCTGCCCGGTGTGCGGGTCATATGCGATAATGCTGTAGGTACTGAACAAAGCGGTGGGGTAATGTTGCATAAGTTTTTGTCCTGAATTAGCCACTTTTTGGCAGGCGAACGACATACAACCAGGGTTTGTTCTGATTATTCCAAACTATAGATTATACCTCAAACTGTAATGCCACCCGAAAGCCGGTCACAAAGGGGGCGCATTCGGATTTTGGGGCAAATGCCCACACCACAGCGCCAGCAAAGCGAACCGCAAAGACGCGAAGAACGCCAAGGTTATGAACCACAAAGACGCGGAGGGCGCGGAGAAGCCTGCATCTATTCCTCTGTGTGCGCCGTGCCGCTGTGGTTGTAAATGCCGTGCGGCGCTGCCCCATTTCCGAATACAGCCCACAAAAGTGCCTGTGCTTATTCTGGCACCGGTTCGGGGTTGTTGTGCCAGCCAGGTGAGCGCAAATCTGGCAGGCGTGAGGTCACCCAACGCCGCGCGCTGCCGCGCAGCACAGGCTCCCACGCCAAGCCCGCGGCTAAACATCCACCAGCTACAAACCGTTGAGTGCGGTTGTGCCCTGAGTAGGTGGTCCTGGCGGTTTCGGGCGGCGCGGGGCAGGTAGACAGGACAGGCGCTAGCGGGCAGCAGGCTGGGGAATGTCGCTGCTGGTGTAGGATTGTTCGCGGCGGTGGTGCGGAGTCAGGTGACGATGGCGCCACCACACCTGCCAGACGCGCAGCGCCGCCTCGCGCTGGATCAGGAAGCTCATTTTGCTTTTCCCGCGCTGGCGGTCCGGGAAGTAAATCGGCGTTTCGGCGATGCGATAGCCCAGCTTCTGT
>DAOTWP010000195.1:0-14170 GCA_034435675.1 Anaerolineae bacterium | reverse complement strand
GGCTAAATACGGTCGCCAGACGGGCAAAGACCGTTTCCACGATTTGGCGGTGTTTGGCGAGCCACTTTTTGTCAGTTGTTGTCCAGGCTTGGGGGGTATTCTGCGGCGGGCCTGCCACGCCAGCCGCCGCGGTGTTCACCGGAATCGTCGTCGCAACTGCCTGCATCACCTCTTCCATACGCAGCTCCTCAACTCACAAACGCACGAACGCCTGCGTGCCATCTGCCTCGATTGTAACACAGCCGCCGTGCGCCAGCGGCATCCAGGCGGGGGGCAGCCGGTGGGGTCGCCCGGTATCGCTTTGCCCGCAAAACCCCTATAATGAGCGTATATTGGAGTCTGGTTAATCTAACGGGGAGTGCTGCGCCCTATGAAGCGCGTATTCGTCTCGTATTCTCGCCGTAACAAAACCTTTGCCGAACGCCTCGCCCGCGACCTGAGCGACGCCGGGCTGGAAGTCTGGATTGACTTCCGCCAGATTCAGGGCGGCGAACGCTGGCGCGACGAAATCCAGCGCGGGCTGGATAAATCGGATTATCTGATTGTCTGCCTCTCGCCCGACGCCATCCGGAGCGAATGGGTCGCCCGCGAAGCCAACACCGCCCGCGACCAGGGCAAACCCGTCATCCCGATTATGGCGGCGCAGGCGTTCACCGAACTCGAACAGAGCCAGACGCTTAACTGGCTGCTCGACGTGCAGTTCATCAACTTCGACGGGCGCTACGAACAGGCGCTGCCGGAGTTGTTCGCCGCGCTGCCGGGCATGCGCGCACCGGACGGCTTCCGCGAGATTGACCCGGCAAGCATCCCGAATCCGTTTAAGGGGCTGGAAGCATTCCAGCAAACCGACGCGCACCTCTTCTTTGGTCGCGAAACGATGATCCGCCGGTTGGTCGCGCACCTGGGGTCCCCGCACAGCGCGCAGTTCGCCGCAGTCGTCGGCGGCAGCGGTACGGGCAAAAGCAGCATCGTCCGCGCCGGGTTGATTCCCGCCGTGCGCGATGGCGAAATCCCCGGCTCTGAAAACTGGCAGATCGCCATTTTTGCGCCCGGTGACCACCCGGTACAGGCGCTGGCAGAACGTCTGCTGCCGCTGGCACGCAAGCATGTTGCCGACGCCCGGCGCGAAGAAGACTCCACGCACGAAAAAAGTGGCGACGAACGCCAGCAAGCGCTCGAAGAACTGACGCAGGTGCTTGCCACTGCCCCGGAGAACCTGGAGCGCGTCGTCAGCGTCGGGCTGAAAGACTCCGCACCGGATGCCAGGCTGCTGCTGGTCGTTGATCAGTTTGAAGAAGTGTTCACCCGCGCTGGCGAAGTCGAACGCGGGCAGTTCCTCGCCGCGCTTCAGCACAGCGCGCGGGCAGCGCAGGGGCGGGCGTTCATCCTCGTCACCATGCGCGCCGACTTCTTCAGCAACCTCAGCCAGTATCCTGACCTCGCCAGCCTGTTTGAAGGCGACAACCTGTTCATCGTCACAGCGATGACTCCGCGCGACCTGCGCCGCGCCATCGAAGGACCTGCCGGGGCAGTCGGGCTGGTCTACGATGCCGGGCTGGTCGAGCGCATCCTCGAAGATGTCCGCGCAGAACCGGGCGCGCTGCCGCTGCTGCAATACGCGCTCAAGGAGCTGTATCTGCTGCGTGACGGACGCCGCCTGACCACGAAGGCTTATGACGAAATTGGCGGCGTGCGCAAAGCGCTGGCAAAACACGCCGAAGGCATTTACA
The DNA here is from genome assembly GCA_034435675.1 of Anaerolineae bacterium. Classification (GTDB taxonomy): domain Bacteria; phylum Chloroflexota; class Anaerolineae; order Aggregatilineales; family Phototrophicaceae; genus DAOTWP01. Next base: position 12,440 of record DAOTWP010000195.1, on the reverse strand, counting down.
CCCGGCTCAACAGCGCCCAGCAGGACATCATGCGCCGCCTGCTGCTGCGGCTGGTCGAAATCAGCGCTTCAGGCGAGGCAACCCGCCGCCGTGTCGAACGCGCCGAACTGACCTTTCGCAGCGTGTCCTATAATGCCGTGCAGGAAGTCATTGACCTGCTCACCGCGCCGGAATCGCGCCTGCTGATCGCCAGCCGACGCATTGACCCGCGCATGGGTGTGGACAGTCCGGCAGCAACCACCATCGAAGTCGGTCACGAAGCGCTGATCCGCGAATGGGAACGCTTCACCGGCTGGGTCGCAGCGGACAAAGAAGCGCTGCGCTATGGCACCGAGATTTTGCAGGCAGCGCAGGACTGGCAGAACGCCGGGCGCGATGCATCATACCTGCTGCGCGATAACCGGCTGGTGCGCGCGCAACTGTGGCAGGAAAACGCGGACGCCAACGAGTTGCAGCGCCAGTTTATTCAGGTAAGCGATGACGCACAGCAGCGCCGCGAACTGCTGCGCCGTCGCAACCAGCGCCGGGTTGTCGTCGGCTCACTGTTGTTTGGTATCGTCTCGCTGGTGCTGGCTGTGCTGGCAGTTTTTGGTTTTGCCCAGGCGCAGCAAAACGCTGAAACCGCCGCCCGCCAGTCCGCCCGTGCCAACAGCCTCGCGCTTGCCACCGGCGCGCAGCAGGCGCTGGCAGACAACAATACCGACCTCGCGGTGCTGCTGGCGCTGGAGGCAAACCCGGCACCGAGCAGCCTGCTGCCCGAAGCACCCCCGCAGGCACAACGCGCGCTGGCAGATGCCGCCTATGCCCCTGGCACGCGCAGTGTCCTTACCGGGCATAGCGCAGGCGTTACCAACCTCGTCGTCAGCACAGACGGCGCGCTGGCGCTTTCGGGCAGCGATGACCAGACACTGATTCTCTGGAATCTGGCAACAGGCGAACCCCTGCTGCGTTTTGGCGGTGCGCCGGTGCCCACAGACCAGAGTACGCCCCCGCCCGTTCAGCACTCCGGGGTGATCCTCAGCGTCGCACTCAGCCGGGATCGGCAGCGCGCGCTGTCCTCTGCTAACGATGCAACAGTTATTCTGTGGGACGCGATGAGCGGCAGGGCGATCATGCCGATTGGCAGTACCCAGCGGACGCTGCCGGTGACTGCCGTTGCCTTTACGCCGGATGACCAGCAGGCGATAACTGGCGGCGGGGATGGCACAATCAACATCTGGGACACACAAACTGGCGCACTGCTGCGCAGCCTGCCGCAGAATCATGATGGCGCTGTCACCAGCATCGCCTTTAGCACGGATGGCACGCTGATGATCTCTGCCAGTGTGGATGGGGTAGCACTGGTCTGGGACTACGCCAGCGGGACGGTGCTTAACCGCCTTGTCAATGCGCTCACCAGTCAGGGTGTTTACAGCGTGACAATCAGCCCCGACAATCAGTTCATTCTCACCGCCAATGGCGACACGACGGTGATCGTGTGGGATGCTGCAACCGGTTCGGCGCTGCGTACACTCGTCGGGCATGACGACCAGGTCAACGCGGTTGCCTTCAGCCCGGATGGCACGCTGGCACTGTCGGCTTCGGACGACAGCAGCCTGATCATGTGGGAGATCAGCACCGGGCGGCTGGTACGGCGCTTTCTGGGGCATGACGGGCGCGTGACTGGAATTGCCTTTACGCCCGGCGGACGGCTGGCAGTTTCCGGCGCATCTGACGGCACGCTGCGCGTCTGGGATACCGAGAATCTGGCACTCGTTCGGCAGTATACTGAGCATACCAGCCGCATTTTACACACCAATTTTACGATAGATGGCGCGGAAGGTTATGCCGCCACGGCGGATGGTCTGCTGGTGGTCTGGGATATTGACACTGGCGCTAACCTGCGCCAACTGCCTATCGGCGGGCGGCTGCGCGCGGTGACCACAGCTCCTGCGGCTAATCTACTGCTGGCGGCGCTGCTCACCGACGAACTCGTGTTCATCGATACCGAAACAGGCGACAGTCAGGTGATTAACCCGGCAGAAGCGGCAGTCGTCCACCGGGACAAAATCGCCGGAGTCACCCTCAGCGCGGATGGCACGCTGGCACTGACCACCTCGAATGATACTTCAATGATTTTATGGAATGTTGCCGATGGCAGCGCCGTGCGTGGTTTTGGGACTGCCTTCCAGATGAGCGCGCCTGGTGAACGCAGCGCGGCAGCGCAGACAACCGTTGGGCACAGTGCGACGGTCTACAACGCAGTTTTCAGCCCGGATAATGCCCTGATTGCCTCTGTTGGAGGCGATGGACTGGTCATCCTGTGGGATACGAACACGGGCGAACAACTGCGCCGCTTGAGCGGACACACGGCAGAAGTGCTGGATGCCGCCTTCAGCCCGGATGGCACGCGACTGGCATCTGCGGGTGAGGATGAGAACATCATCATCTGGGATGTTGCGAACGGCACAGCGCTGCAAACGCTGTCAGGGCATACGGGGGCAATCAACGATGTCACCTTCAGCGCGGATGGGCGCTTTGTGCTGTCTGGCAGCAGCGATGGCACACTACGCATGTGGGATATTGCCCGGCTGGCAGAACTGCGCCGTTTTGATCGTGAGGGTGTGCGTTTCTTGAGTATCGCCGTCAGCCCCGATGGACAAAATGCGCTGACCGGCGGCTCTGACCGGGCGCTGACTCTATGGCGCGTGTTCCCTGATCAGACAGACCTGCTGCAATGGGTGCTGGATAACCGCTTTGTGCGCGAGTTCACCTGTGCGGAACGCCTGCAATACGATATTCAGCCGTTGTGTGCAGCCGAAATCACGCTGACCGGACAATAGCGCGGGCAGAGTCACGATGAACATGCTGCGCCGCCCGTTCAACAACGGGCTGATTACGCTGCTGACCGCGCTGGCAGGGCTGCTGGCAGCCACGCTGGCGCTGCTGTTCGCCCGGCGCAGGCGGTCAGCGCCTGCCCATGATATACAGCCGACGCCTGCTGCTGTCAAAGTCAGCACGGCGCCCGAACTTCCGGCAATTGCTGTGCTGCCAGCAGAACGGCAGTCGCAGCGCGGCGGGTTAAGCGTATTGGGCGCTGGGGCGCTGGTGATCGCGCTGGCAGCGGTCTTTCTGCTGCCACCGCCCACCGGGGGAGCTGTCGCCGCTGTGCTGGTCGGCGCGTTGTCTTTTTGTGCCTTGCTGGTGCTGCTACTGCGCCTGCCGGTTTTCGCGGCATCAACCCCTGTTGTCCGTGCTCTCGCCGCCGGTGCGCTGCTGCTGATGGTTATCAGCACGCTGCTGCAACGCGCCGCCGGGCTTTACCGCACATCGCTGGATTTCTATTCGCTGCTGCTGGGTTTCTTCGCGCTGCTAGCCGGCGGTGTGCTGCTCAGCGCGGCGGCATACCGCGCAGGAACACCGCCCCCTGTCCCACGCGCGGCGGCAGTACAGCGCGGCACGATCCGTCGGGGATTGGTCGCGGTAGGGGCGCTGCTGCTGGCACTGCTGGCGGAAATCAACGGCAAGGTACTGGGCATTGCCCCGCTGGAAGGCGTTGCGACGCACGTCCAGTTTGCGCTGCTGTGTGCCGGATGCGCGCTGGTCGCGACAGGGCTGGTCGGCGAGGTAGCCGACCGCAGTCCTGCATCGCATTGGCGGCGTAACCCGGATGTCTGGTTAATGCTGGCAGTGGCGGCGCTGGCGCTGCTGCTGCGCACCATCGCGCTGAACCAGACCCTGCGTATACTGGTTGACGAACGCGCCTTCATGGTCGAAATCAACAATGTTGTCTTCAACCCCGATGTGCGCCTGACTGCGCCGATGGGTGGGGTCTTTCCCTTTACGCGACTGTTCTCCTACTGGCAAACCGCGCTGGTCAGCATCTTTGGGCGCGATTGGTTCGGCTTCCGCGCAGCAGGCGCGTTGGTCGGGACGCTGACCGTCGCCGCGCTTTACGGGCTGGCGCGTACCCTGTTTGACCGGCGTACCGCTGTGATTGCCGGGGTACTGTTTGCCGTGCTGCCCCCTGCGCTGCATTTCGGGCGACTTGGACTAAATAACATCGCTGATCCGTTGTTCGGCACGCTGGCATTCTGGTTTCTGGCGCGCGGATTCATCACGGGACGGTGGCTGGACTATTCGCTGGCAGGCGTCATGCTCGGTTTGACACAGTATTTTCATGAGGCGGGACGGCTGCTGTTTCCGCCGCTGGTGGCACTGTGGGCGCTTGCAGCGTGGCGCTTATGGCGTGTGCGGGTTGGATGGCGCGAACTGGCGCTGGTGGGCGGCGCAGCACTGCTGGTGGCGCTGCCAGTCTATTATACTTTCACCGCGCTGAGCTTCAATTTCACCAACCGGGTAGGCGCGTGGGGTTTCAATGGGGATTATGTGACCCAACTGCTGACCATGCCACCGGTGGCAGAAGCGCACTTAATCGAAAAGACCATCCCGGCGCTGCTGGTCTACATCGGGCAGCCCGATCCCAGTTTCTACTATGCGCGGGGTTACGAACCACTACTGCTGGTGTATGTCGCCCCGCTGTTTCTGCTCGGTTTGTGCTATGCCCTGTGGCGCTGGCGCGAACCGGCATTTCTGCTGCCGCTGCTCTGGCTGCTGGCGGTGTCCGGTGGCAACAGCCTGCTGGTCGGCAGTGCGACCTCTATCCGTTATATTGCCGCATTCCCGCCCATCGCGCTGTTGTGCGCGGCAGGCATGCGCTATACGCTGCCGCTGCTGCTGCCCCGCGCCGAACGCCTGCGCACGCTGGTGACTGTCCTGCTGGTGGCGCTGCTGGCGGTAGGGCAGGTGGTCTACTACTTCGGGCAGCATATCCCGTTTGTCGAAACACAAGCGCGTTATTTCCCGGTAGGCGAACTGGATGGCGTAGACGCGATGCAGCGGGCAGCCGCATACCCGCGCTACACACAATCACACCTGATCGGCACACCCCCGTTTGATGCCGGTTTCGCGCAGGGAGTGCTGGACTTTTTCACCGCCGGCGACAGCACAAGGCGCGTGGACCAGGTTGACCCGCGCGCAGCAGACCTGAACGCCTATGTAGCAGCGCTGGCGCCCAACATGGATCACCTGTTTTTTCTCGAACCGGACGACTGGCAGACGCCAGAAGTGCTGCGCGCCCGTTTTCCGCAGTTGCAGGGTCCGCTGAACAGCTCGTTCCCGATGCCGCCCGGCACGGCATATGTGCTCTACTACGCGCCGGTCATCCGCTGAAGTCCGGCGTCTGTATCAAAACAAAATAAGGGCACAGTCATATGCGCCCTTACAGGAAGTGCTTTCGTCATCGCCCGGCACCGGGTAAGGCTGATGATCAGGTCAGGCGGTTGTAGAACTCAACGATGAGCTGTTCTTCCACCGGCACCGGAATCTCGCGGCGTTCCGGCACATAGTTCAGCCGCACACTAAGCGCTGCCTTGTCCACCGAGAGGTACGCGGGCGGGGCGCTCACCTGATCCACCCATTCGATGATATGCACATTCTTACGCATCTTTTCGCGCACGGCGACCACATCGCCGGGCTGCACCTGATACGAAGGCAGATCCAGACGCGCACCATTCACGTCGATATGCCCATGCACCACGAGCTGGCGCGCCGCCCAGATGGTCGCCCCGAAACCGGCACGATAGACAACGTTATCGAGGCGGGTTTCTAGCAGCGCCATCAGGTTGCTGCCGGTGGTGCCGGTCATTTGCAGCGCCTTCTTGAAGTAATTACGGAGCTGCGTTTCGCGCACATTATAGATGAACGACAGCTTCTGCTTTTCGTCCAACTGGGTGCCGTAGTTGCTGCGGCGTCCGGAGCGATACTGCTTTTCCTTGCCGTGATCGCCGGGGGGATAGGAACGTTTATCGATGATTTTGTCGTACTTCGCGCGCGGGACAAGCACCTGACCGAAACGGCGCTGCACCTTCGCCTTTGGACCGTGATAAGATGACATGAATCTGCAACCTCGTAAAAATCGGGCGCTGCCCGTCAATGGTCAGTGGATAGACCGGACACAGTAAGGTGTCATTCTAACGGGTTTACACAGGATTTCTAGGGTTAATGTCTGCACTGCCACACGCCCCCACAGGCAGGCTATTCTTCCGGTTCTGTGCCCAGTGCGTACACATCGCGCCTGTCCCAACCAGACTCCGCCGCAACCGCTTTGGCGGCTTTGCTCAGCGATAGCCCGTCATCAAGTTTGCGATGCAGTGCCGCGCGCACCCGCGTTTCATCCCACGTGCTGGGCGGTTCTTCGGTGCTGCCGCCAATCACCAGCGTGACCTCGCCTTTGGGCGGTTCAGCGGTGTAGTGTATCAGCGCGCCGCGCACGCTGCCCCGGTAGAACTCCTCGAACAGTTTGGAAATTTCGCGGGCAACACAGACCGGGCGATCCCCCAGCGCTTCGAGGATCGCTTCGAGTGTTTCGGTCACGCGGTAAGGGTTTTCATAGGCGACCAGCGTGCGCCGTTCGTGCGCCAGCGCGGTCAGGGCATCCAGTCGTGCCTTAGGCTTGCGCGGCAAAAACCCCAGATAAACGAAGCTGTCAGTTGGCAGCCCGGAACCTACCAGCGCAGCGATAGCGGCATTCGCGCCGGGCAGCGGCACCACGCGATAACCCCGCGCAATTGTCGCCTGAATCAGTTCGTAGCCGGGGTCAGAAATGCCCGGCGTCCCGGCATCAGACACCAGCGCCACATCCGCGCCGGAAAGCGTGTTAAAGAGCATCTCCAGCTTGCCTAGTTTATTGTGTTCGTGATAGCTGGTCATCGGCGTGCGAATGTCAAAATGATCGAGCAGCACACGGGTCGTGCGTGTGTCTTCGGCGGCAATCAGCGCTACTTCACGCAGCACACGCAGCGCCCGCAGCGTCATGTCTTCCAGATTGCCGATAGGTGTCGGCACAATATACAGTATTCCCACACAAAGATCCTTTTCGACTGGCGCCGACAGACGCAAAATTCGCCGCCTGCCTGCGGTCTTCTAACCGGCAGGGCAGTCCTGTGCCAGAATCAACCATCCCCCGGCGGACTGTCGGGGGATGGGGATACGCAACCTGCCAGCAAAAGATTACTTCAGGGCGTCGTAACCGGGACCCTTGCTGAAGAAGTCGTAATTGTATTGAATATCCCCGGTCAGGTCAACCACTTCGCCACCCTTATAGCCCACAATCTGCTTAGTAGCAAAATCAAGCCGTTCCTGCCCTTCGACCATTTCGTATTCAGAAGGCACTTCTTCTTCAATAAAGATGGCTTCGTAGGGGCATTCCGGAATGCACGCGCCGCAGTCAATGCAGGTATCCGGGTCAATGAAATACCAGGGCCATTCGTTTTCGGGCTGACCCGGTACAATGCATTCCACCGGGCAAACTTCCATACAAGCACCGTCGCGCAGGCACAGGCTGGTGATGATATGCGTCATGGGTCTTACTCCATAAGGTCCATAGAAAGGTCGGGTTAAGCTTTAACGTGAACTGTAGCCTGTTTTAACCCTGCCGTCTGGAACTTTTGTTGGATTTATCAGATGAGTTTCACCTGAGCGCACTCTAAGATCAACGCGAGTAATGCAGTGGTTTAACTGCGGTTAAACTACACCGCAGTCACCAGAATAGGACGCCCCTCGGTAATCACAATTGTGTGCTCGTACTGCGCGACAAGACTACCATCGGGGGTGCGCAGGGTCCAGCCGTCGGCATCCTGGCGAACATGAATCGCCCCGGTAGTCAGAAACGGTTCCAGCGTAAAGACCATGCCTTTTTGCATAATCTGACGCGCCCGGCGCTCGTAGTACAGGGGCACGGTGGGTTTCTCGTGAATGTGCCGCCCGACGCCATGCCCGCCCAGCTCGCGCAGAATGCCATAGCCGCCTTTCTTAGCGACAGGCTCGACCGCTTTGCCGATGGCATACAGTGGCTGCCCTGCGCGCGCCGCACCGATCGCCGCCTCAAGTGCCTGCCGCGCAAAGTCGCACAGACGCTGCTTTTCGGGCGCAACCGGTGGCATCGGAATGCTCGCGCCGCTGTCCGCCCAATAGCCGTCCAGTTCTGCGGAAACATCCACGTTAACCAGATCCCCCGGCTGGATGATCCGATCCACACGCGGGATACCGTGCGCGGCTTCATCATTGATGCTGATGCAGGTAAACCCCGGAAAGTTATACGCCAGAATCGGCGCAGAACGCGCACCGTGTTTTGTGAGGAAATTCGCCCCCATTGCATCCAGTTCGGCAGTACTCATGCCTGGCTTTATCGCCGCCAGCATGTGCTGAAGCGTCAGACCAACAATCCGTCCGATGCGCAGCAGCCCGACGAGATCGTCTTCGCTGTCAATGGACATAGCAGTATGCTCTCTTTCCTGCCTGTGCCGTTGTTCTGCCCGCAGCGCAGAACCCCGTCACCGATCGCAGTTTAGCTACGGTTCAACCGTACAAATGTAATCGGGCATCATGTTTGTCGCCGCCAGATATTCCAGCCCGGCGCGGTCTGCGACGAACACCTCACGCCCGCGCTTTTTAAGCAGCCCGGCGTTGAGCAGCCCGCGCAGCGCCCGCCCAACGACCTCGCGCGTGGTGCCCAGCACAGCCGCGATTTCTTCCTGCGTGAGCTGTGTGGGGGTTTCGGAAATCTGATCTGCGTAAGTGGTTTCATGCAGGAACAGCTTTGCCAGGCGCGAGGGAATCGTGCGGAAGGTCATGTCTTCCAGCCGCTCAATGTAATCGCGGTTAATGCGTGCCAGCGCCTGCACATAATTGCTCATCAGCACATGGTCGGAAGTCATGGCTTCCAGCAAAGCGCGGTGACTGAGTACGTACACTTCAGCGTTAACGACGGCGACAGCGTTGTAAGGATTGGAACCGCCATCAATCGCGGCGACTTCATTAAACGCGGACACAGGGCGCAGCAGGCTGAGCGTATGCAGCCGCCCTTCAGGGTTCATACGAAAGAGGCGCACCAGCCCTTCCTGAACAACATGGAACCCAGCGCAATCTTCACCTTCAGCAAAGATTGTCGCCCCTGCCTGATAAAAACGACGGTGTGCCACCTGCTCAATTTTCTGCCGGGTACAGGCATCCAGACCCACAAAATATGGCACGTGATTCCATACAGCGTTCATGGCAACCGTTCACCACTACCGGAACAGAAACTGACTTATCAGACAATGAAACTGGCAATCACAAGCATAACAATAAATAACACTGCCGCGAGCAGCGCCATACTGCGAATATCGCGCAGCACATGCCCATATTCCTGACGCATCTGCTCGTCCGTGACCATGCGCGTCGGGTTTGCCAGCAGTTCGGCGATTTCGTCCAGGTCCAGCGCCTCTGGTGCGCGACGACGTTTATCCTTGCTGTACTGAATCGACTCTGCCGGGCGGCGCCGGGTGGCGCTGCTGCCGGATGCATCCGGGCGGCGGGCTGTGCGCATCTCACTGCGTGCGGTGCTGCGTGCGCTGGATCGTGTTCCCCCATTGCTGCCGGTCTGCGGGCGAGACTGCGCTGTGACTGCCTTTGGGGTCGGCGCTGCTTTTGCGGCAGGCTTTTCCGGCATAGGCGGGGTCGAAACCGGCATTTCCGCAGCCGCTGCCGAAACATCGACCGCATCAGTATCAGGCGCGCCGACCTGCTGGCGGGCACGCTCCAATACATCCTTTGGCAGATTCGGTTTCTTATTGCGCGAGGTTTTCTTCGCCATAAGTTTGATCCTGATTGTATCTATGGACAAACCGGGGCAAGGCAACAGGGGGCTAATTATCTACCCGCTGCGCAAAAACCACAATACGATGTGTGTTGACCTGATAGGGATAACACGAAATCAGTGTCGCGGTGGGCGTGCTGGTCTGCTGCATGACATGCACGTCAGTAGGTTCCACAATTTCGACAGCGGTCACTTCATAGCTGTAGACCTGCGTTTCCGTTTCAATATAGAAGCGCATACCAGGTTCAACATCTTCCAGATGGCGGAAAATCTCGCCGTAGATGTCGTTATGCGCCGACAGCACCAGATTGCCGCGTTCGTCACCCGGATTCGTACCATTCAGCAGGCGTCCCACGCCCTGGCGCATGGCGTCCCAGTCTACACCAGGAACAATCGGGGCATCCACGCCAATGTTCTCAATATAGATACGCTGCGCAGTCTCCGGGGTACGCAGTTCGGAACGGTTGATGACTGGCTGAATCAACTGGTTCTGCACAGCGGGGAGCAGATGCGCGGGGATACTCTCCGGAATCTCGGCAAAGTTGGGCTGCGCGCCGCCAGGCACTGTGGGCGGGGTGTGACCACCGGGCAGCACCACCGGTTCCAGCGTCAGCAGCGGGGTCGGCGCAACAGTGGGGCGCGCCGCAGCCGATTGTTCTTCGGCAAACTGCTGCGCGGCGGCGGTTTCTTCGCGAATTTGCTGCTGCGCCTGAAACAGGCTCACCGCGATCAACACCAGACCTGCCACCGCCGCGACTTCGACCAGCACCAGCGCGCTGCTGAACAAACGTCGCCAGGGGATATTCGCGCCGATGCCCCCGGACTCCAGTGCCGGATCGTAAAATTCGTCTTCAAAACGCGGGGCGGCTGAACGCCCATTGGGCGCTTCCTGTACAGGCGGAACCGCAGCGGGCTTGACTGGCGGCACAGGCGCAAGGGCTGCCGCGATGACAGGCTCCTGGGCAAGGGACGATGCGGGCAGCTCCGGCTCAACCAGCCGCCCCGCACGCTGCATCTGTTTCAGGCGCTTCTGGCGTTCTTCACGCTTGCGGATTACCAGAACCCGCTCCAGTTCCTCAATAGACAGTTCATCAACCGGGCGTTTATCACGCATCAGGACTTATTCCGTTCATGACTCTATTTTGGCAGCGACAGCAAAAACCTCGCGCTCAAAAAACCAGCGAAGAGGCGGCACATCGAAGGCGATGCGGCGCAGCAGCGCCAGCAGCAGATTTTCTTTGCGGTTTTGCGGCGGGCTGTCCAGCCAGACCTTGCCCCGGAAGCCCGCCCTGCGCAGCGCACGCCACATGCTCCACAACGACTGCTCGTTAACATGCACATGTTCGTTCACCGCGACGCCGAACTGGCGCGGGTCTTTGGGGTAATTGGCACCCTGCCCAAGCAGTGTGCGGAAGAAGCGCACCCAGGGATAGGCGTAGCGGTCGTACCAGACATTCGGTGCAGTGTGGATGATGAAGCGCCCATCTGGTTTGAGTACGCGCCGCACTTCGAGCATCGCCGCGTGCAGTTCCCAGGGATGCAGATGCTCGACGACATCAAACATCAGCACACGGTCAAAATAAGCGTTGGGGAAAGGCAATTTCTTGGCGTCCGCCTGCAGCACTGCCGTCCTGCCAACCTGTTCATTCCGGCTGCTGTGAACCACCTGCTGCGACATGCTCACAGCGACAGGCGCATAATCGATGCCATAGGCGTCTGCACCCAACCGCGCACAGTGGCGCAGGATTTCACCGCGCCCGCACCCAACATCCAGCACAACCATGCCGGGGGTAACTTCTGCCAGCGCAAACGCGGCAGACAAGCGGCGTGACAAATGCTCACCTTCGCTGCTGGTAAACTCATCATAGCCTTCGCAGGCGGTAAGAAAATACTCCTCCGTATATAAGGAGGGAGAAAGCGGTTTGGGGTCGCTGCGCTGTTTATCCATCAGGTGTATTTTGCCCGGCGTCTGATCGTGTTTATTGGTTTATCTATCCCAATCATGGCATTATACTGATGCGTGCTAAGCGCGCAATGAGCAATCGCGCCTTCACGCTAAGCGAGGCGCGGCAGCACGAACGGAGGGTAAGGTGCAGCGGTTTAATCAACCAACCCGTATCTGTTCTTCGACTCTGGCGGTAATCCAGCTAAATCAGGGACAGCAAACGCGACCGCAGTTGAACGCAGCGCAGGAGAGCGGGCAGTGAGTCGTCGTGATGAACGCCAACTTCTCCAGCGCGCCCGGCAGGGTGATGCCGACGCATTCGCGGCGCTGTACCGTCAGAATGTACAGACGATCTTCCGTTATATTTACCACCGGGTGAATGATGTGCATCTGGCGGAAGACCTGACAGGGGATGTCTTTATGCGGGCGCTGAAAGACATCGCAGGCTACCGGGAACAAGGGAAACCTTTTGTTGCCTGGCTTTACAGCATCGCGCATGCACGGGTGGTTGATCATTACCGGCGTGCGCAGCGCCGCCAACCCGAAAGCGCGATCGAAGATGTACCGCTGCCTGTGGAGCACAATCTTGACGCCAACATGCTGCGCCAACAGGCGGTCAGCGCCTTGCGTAAGGCACTCGCGCAGTTAACAGAAGACCAGCAGCAGGTCGTAATTCTGCGCTTTATTGAAGGCTATCGTATTGAGCAGGTCGCGCAGATGATGGGCAAACAGCCAAACGCAATCAAAGCACTCCAACACCGGGCACTGCGTTCGCTGGCAGGCAGACCGGAACGCTCAGGATTCGACGTAGACTCAATT
>DAOTWP010000194.1:0-1941 GCA_034435675.1 Anaerolineae bacterium | reverse complement strand
ACAGGTGCTTGCCCGCGCTCAGCACAGCCAGCCCCTGCGCCGCATGCAGGAATGGCGGCGTGTTCAGCGCGACAATCGCGACTGCCGGGTCAGCCAGCAGCGCGTCCAGTGTCGTGTACGCCCGCGCGGCGTACTGGTGGGCGAAGGTTTCCGCCCGGGCGGCGTCCGAGTCGCCCACCGCGACGATGCGCACCTGCGGCACATCTGCGAACGCCGCCAGACAGAACGCCCCGTATGCGCCCGCGCCGACCAGCCCTATGCCCACTGCCTCTGCCGGAGTCATGGTCAGTCCCCACCGCGCGCGAAGTCAACCACAGCAGCAAACGGGGCGGTTGCCAGCCCGACGACACGATCCGCGCCGGCGTAATAGAAGCGCAGCGCAGCATCAACGACGATGTTGGCGCAGCTAAAGATCACGTTGGGCACATCGCCGCGAATCTCCCACGTCTCGGTGGGTTCGATCAGCGTTGTGCGCGGGCGGTGCAGCACCGCTGCCGGGTCGTGCAAATCCAGCAGCGCCACACTGCTGCGGTAAATGTGCGCGCTGCCGTAGCCGTGATAGAACAGCAGCCAGCCGTGTTCGGTTTTGATGGGCACGCCGTTCGCGCCGATGCTCTTGCTGTCCCACGCCTCCGGGGTTGCATCGGCGGGGCGCGGCGACATGATGATGGTGTGGTCAGTCCAGTGGATCAGGTCATCGCTGAAGGCGATCCAGATATGCGGGCGGCGGCGGTGCAGGATGGCGTAGCGCCCGCCGATTTTCTCCGGGAACAGCACATGATCCTTGTTTTCGGTCTTTTCCAGCGGGGCGACATCTTCCCAGGTGATCAGATTGTCCGAGACAGCGATCATCGGGTAATTGCCGTTTGCGCCGTATGCCGTGTAGCACATGTAGAAGCGCCCCTCCAGCGGGGTCACGCGCGGGTCTTCGATACCCCGGTAATCTTCGCGCCCGTTGTGCGGGGCAAGCACCGGGTGTTCCAGCCGATTCCAGACCAGCCCGTCCGCGCTGACGGCATAGCCGATGGACGAGATAAAATCCACGCCCTGCGCCCGGTAATGCATGTGGAACAAGCCGTTATGCGCCGTCACCGCCGCGTTAAAGACGTTCAACGCCTCCCAGCGGTGCAGCGGATTGGGATATAACAGCGGACTTTGCGGGTGCCGCACAAGTTGTAACTGCATAGTCAACGCCTCGCTTTGCTGAATGTCATTGAATCCCACTTGCGGGAGCACAATTACGCCGCCGCGCCGCGCCGCCCCCGCTGCTGCCGCCACAAATTGAGCATGCCGGGTGAGCAAGGGGGATAACCCCCTTGTCAGGTTTACGGATAGACACGCAGCGCTGCGGCTTTCACGGCGGCGTCGCTTCCAGCCGCGACTCCCCGGTCAGTGTGTTGTAGGTCAGCGTAAACTGCCGCCCATCAGTCAGCAGCAGCACCCGCCGCCCAACCACCGGCTGAAGATAGAACGCATCCACTTTGCTGATGCCGGGATTGCTGCCGCCTTCCGCACCCGCATAGCGGTAGCGCAGGATGTGCTCGCCCGCTTCCAGGCGCACGGGCTGCGGCGTTACCGGGTCGAGCCAGAAGTAATCGCTGTCCGGCGACACCGACTGCGGCAGCACAAACGGCTCACCGTCGTCCACACGCACTTCCAGCGCCACCTGCGGCGCAGCGCCGAATGCCGCGTCCATACCCGGCGCGGTCAGCGTCAGTTGCAGCAGGTTGGCGGCGATATCCGGGTCACGCCCGGTCAGATCCATGAAGGCATTCCCGCCAATGCCGCGTCCCGCCTCAAACCCCAGGCGGTCGCCCGGCTGCGGGGCAGCATCCACGCCCAGCGCCGCCCAGGGCAGCGCCGCCTCATACGTATAGCCCGCGCCGTCGGCGGCAGGCGTCCAGACGAGCTGCGCGCCCGCGGCAAAGCCCGTGCCCAGCC
>DAOTWP010000193.1:0-14218 GCA_034435675.1 Anaerolineae bacterium | reverse complement strand
GGAGGGGCGAATATCTGGCAGCGCCAGCGCCAGCGAGCCGTGCCCGATGCCCGACACCAAAACTTGACAAAACGCAAAATGTGAACTACATTAGAAATATGGGAGCGCTCTCAGGAATGAGGAGGATATGAGTCACTCCGGTAAGCCCCTTAATCTCGAAGATATTGCAGAAAAAGCGGGCGTATCGCGCTCCACAGTATCGCGTGTCATAAACAATCAGGGGTATGTCAGTGAGCGCACACGCTCACGAGTGATGCAGGTCATCGAAGCTGAAAACTTCCGCCCGAACCCGGCAGCACGCGCCCTTGTGACACGATCAACGCGCGTGATTGGCGTGGTCATTCCGCAAACGCTGCATGTCGTCTTTGAAGATCCCTACTATTTTCCCGCGCTGCTGCAAGGCGTTTCAGAAGCCACCCACCGCCAGGATTACGCCACGCTGCTGTGGTGGGGTGTGGATGACGACGAAGAGAAATTTTATCAGCGTGTGCTGATGAACCGCATGATGGACGGGCTGGTGATTGCTTCCGCTTCGGCAAATGACAAACTGGTGGACCGGCTGGTGGAGCTGGACATGCCGTTTGTCATGGTGGAACGCCCATCGCGTTTTCAGGATCGCATCAGCTACGTTTCCCTGGATAACCTTCAGGCGGCACAGATGGCGGTGGAGCACTTGCACAGGCTGGGCAGGCAGCGCATTGGCACGATTACCGGCGCGCTGAACAATGCCGATGGTTATGACCGCATGCTGGGTTACCGTCGGGCGATCAAACTTGCCGGGCTGCCCGCCGACGAAACGCTGATTGCCGAAGGCGATTTCAGCCGGAAGTCGGGCTACCGCGGCATGAAACAACTGCTCGCGGCGGGCGTGGATGCGGTTTTTGTCGGCAGCGATATGATGGCAAGCGGCGCGATGACCGCACTGGCTGAGGCGGGCGCGCGTATCCCGCAGGATATCGCGTTGGTCGGTTTTGATGACCTGCCCACCGCCGTAGAAGCCAAACCGTCGCTGACCACCGTGCGCCAGCCCATTCAGCAAAAAGGCGTGTGGGCGACAGATCTGCTCATTGAGCAAATCGAAAGCGGCGACAGGACCCCCCGGCAGGTGCTGCTGTCCACGCAGCTCGTCGTGCGCGAATCGTGCGGCGCGCTGCTTAGCTAGAACACTGCCGGACAGCGCAAAAAAGGCGCTGCTGCTGATGATGTGCCCGATCAGGGGTAACCCTGTTAGCAAAATGGGGCAATGGCAAAGAGCAAGGGAGGTGGCATAACAGCAAGAGGGTATAGCGGCAATTCAACGATCATTTTCGTTCGTCTGATTAGACCAGTTCTAAAAAGAGGAAACTAGACATGTCACGTAACAAATTTGCAGCACTGTTAACCGTACTTCTTTTCGCGCTTCTTCTGGGAGCGCTCCCAGTAGCGGCACAGGACGGCGTCACGCTGACCCTGTGGATTATGCCCAATGGTCCTGATCCCGCCGGCGCTATCGAAGCAGAAATCGCCGCCTTCGAAGCCGCCAATCCGGGCATCACCGTCGAATACGAAATTCTCGACTGGGGTTCTGCCTGGACCCGCCTGACCAACGCCGCCGTTTCGGGCGAAGGTCCGGATGTCAGCCAGCTGGGCACCACCTGGGTTGGCGCGATTGACGCCTTCGGCGCGCTGTATCACTTCAGCGATGAAGACCTCGCCGCTGTCGGTGGTGCAGAGAACTTCGCCGCCGCCGCATGGAACACTGTTGTGCGTGCAGACGACACGAGCGGCGACGCTGTGGCGCTGCCCTGGTTCATTGATGTGCGTGCCATCAACTACCGCGCAGACATCTTCGCCGAAGTCGGCATCGACCCGACCACCGCATTTGCCGACTGGGACAGCTTCACCGCCACCCTGACGACACTGCGCGACGCCGGTCTGACCGTTGTGGACGCCGCGACGGGCGAAGAAGTGCCCTTCTACCCGATGGCATTCCCCGGCAAGAATGACTGGAATGTGCTGCACAACTTTGCGCCCTGGGTCTGGAGCGCTGGTGGTGATCTGCTGAGCGCCGACCTGACCGAAGCAACCTTCAACAGCCCCGAAGCCGTCGCCGGTGTGGGCTATTATGCTGGGTTGTACACGCAAGGCTTCACCCCGCCCGACTCGCTGGAACTGAACAGCGCGCAGGTGGATGGTCTGTTCAGCGGCAAGCGCGTTGCCATGATTATCAGCGGTCCGTGGAATGTTGCCAACAGCCGCACCAGCATTGACAACAACGGCTGGGCAAATCCTGAAGCCGAAGACAATGTCTGGCCCGATGCCTTCGCCGTTGCCGAAATCCCGGCAGGACCCGGTGGGCGCTACACCTTCGTGGGTGGTTCCGACCTGAGCGTGTGGAATACCAGCAGCAATCTGCCCGAAGCCATCCTGCTGGCACAGTTCCTTGCCTCTGACGAAAGCCAGATTCGCTACACCCAGGCAATCGGTATGCTGCCCGCCGCCAACAGCGCCCTGGCAGACCCGCTGTTTGCCGAAGACGAAGACTACAGCGTGTTTATCAGCGCTGTTGAAAATGGACGCAGTTATCCCGCTATCGCTGCCTGGGGTCCGATTGAAACCGTTATGGTGACCTCGCTCGGCGCGCTGTGGGACGATGTCGCCGGTGTGAATGGACCGTTTGACCCGGCAACCATGATCCCGGCTCGTCTGGATGCGGCTGTCGAAGAAGTCAACGCTGTACTCCAGAGCCAGTAAACGCAAATCACCGGTATACGACGACCACTCCTTTTGACCTGATGGGGACAGGGGCGACCTGTCCCCATCTTTCTACCTTTGAATACCTACCTGTAGGCTGTTTGGTGTTATCTTGTGATTGAAGTTGTTTGTTGAGACTTTTGTTTACTGAAAGTAAAGTTTTCCTGGAGTTCCCTGATGGCAACCACCGCCAAGTCATTCCCACAGACGACTGCGCCGCCTGTCCGTCGCAAACGGCGCGAGTCCCTGCGTCACCGCATCTGGCGCTATCGCATTGCCTACCTGCTGATTTTGCCGACCCTGCTGCTGATGCTGCTGGTGCATGTGATGCCGATTGTGCAGGGCTTTATCATGTCCCTGCTGGATTTGAACGGTCCGGCGAAAATCCGCCTGTTCCTGAACGCCCCCTATATTGGTCTGGAAAATTATCAACGGCTGTTGTTCGACACCACCAATGCCGGGGTCGCCACCCTGCTCAACGCCACCCGCAACACCATTTTTTACACCGTCGTTGTCAACATGGGCACAGTCGGCGTTGGACTGCTGGCGGCAATGCTGCTCAACCGCCGCTTTAGGGGGCAGCGGATGGTGCGCACGCTGGTGCTGCTGCCCTGGATCGTCCCGACCTATGCGGTTGGGCTGCTGTGGGCAAATATGTGGCTGCGCGAAACCGGCGTGATTAACAACCTGCTCCAGGGGGTGGGTTTGGTCGCAGCAGACAATCGCCCGTTCTGGTTAATCGGTCCGAATGCGTTCTGGGCGGTGGTCATTCCGACTATCTGGCGGCAGCTTCCGTTTAATATCGTCATGCTGCTGGCAGGGTTGCAGGTGATCCCCGATGACCTGTACGAAGTCGCCTCGATTGACGGCGCCTCACCGCTGCAAAAATTCCGCTTTATCACCCTGCCGCTGCTCAAACCCGTGCTGGCAATTATGCTGCTGTGGGGCTTGATCTTCACCGCGTTTGGCTACAACATCGTCGTGATGATGTTCGGCAACGGCGGTGGTTTCCCCGGCGAATACGCTGACCTGCTGATGCCCGCCTTGCAGCGCCAGTCCTTCAGCAAGTGGGATTTTGGACTGGGCGCGGCTGTTTCTATTGTGATGATGGGTGTGATGATGGTGATGGTAGCAATCTGGATGCGCGCCTTCCGCGGCTCGCTGACCCAGGAAGGGAGTGCCGTGTAACATGAGCAGCCTGACAACACTCCAGGAACAGCAGCAGCAAGAAGCAGCGGCACGCCAGCGTGGCTATGCCGAACAACTGCGCCGCCAGAAACTCAACCGCTTTCTGTTCAACCGCGCCGGGGATCTCACGCTGGGACTGCTGGTGCTGTTCGCGTTGTTCCCCATCTTCTGGATGGTGGTGACTTCGTTCAAGAGCAATCAGGAACTGGTCAACAACGTGCCGTGGCCCAGCGAACTGCGCTTCAAGAATTATATTGATCTGTGGGACACCGTTGATTTTGGCACGTTCTACGGCAACAGCATCATCATCTGTGTCGCCACTACCGTGATTGCCACGCTGTTTTCGACAATGGCGGGGTATTCGCTGGCGCGCTTCCGCTTCCCCGGTTCGGGCGTGTTTGGCACTGCCGTCATCGGCACACAGTTGATTCCCGGCATCCTGATGATGTTACCGCTGTTTCTCACCTTTACGACCTTCACCCGCTCGACCGGGATTCCATTGGTGGGCACACACGCGGGCATGATCCTCTTGTATACAGGCTTCTACATTCCACTGAGCCTGTGGATTGTGCGCGGGTTCTTTGCGGCAATCCCGCCTGATCTGGAAGAGTCGGCAATGATTGACGGCGCAAGCCGCGTCGGTGCATTCTGGCGCGTGGCGCTGCCGCTGGCGCGTCCCGGCATTCTGGCGACGGCAATCTATGTGTTCCTGACTGCGTGGGATGAACTGTTCTTCGCGCAGGTGATGCAGGCGCAGACCGTGCCGCTTGGCATCCGTGCGTATATCGGGCAGTATGCTAACCGCTTTGACCTGATGATGGCAGCTTCGGTGGTGGTCACAATCCCGGTGGCGATTATCTTTTTCGTGCTGCAAAAGCACATGATCAGCGGGCTGACCGCAGGCGCTGTCAAGGGCTAATGTCCGCACACAAAGGCTCTCCGGCGGGGCATCCTGTGTGCCCGCCGGGGGCGTAGGGGTGTTCGGATAGAGCACCCCGATACCAGACTTATTCAGGATTACAGACTTATGCGAACCATACGTTTAGTTTTGTTTTGCCTGCTGCTGGCGGCGGTGCCTGCGGCGGCACAGGAAAGCACACCCGAAGCCACTCCCGGTGCTGTGCAGCCTCTCCCCGGCGATCCCACGCATTTGGTCCCAGCAGAAGGTGTGCTGCACGGCGTGTTCCTCAACAATGGCGCACGCGGCGCAGTGGAACTCACCAACGCCTACACCGCCGATGTCGGGCAGCGCCCACATTTTCAGTTGTTCTTTTTCGACTGGACTTACCGCACCTGGGACGAAGTAGCGGCAATTCTGAATGCCTATGACAGCGCCGGAACGCCGATGACCTTGATGGTTGGCTGGGAACCGCGCGTCTTCCCGCACAGTGATGTGCTGAACAGCATCCTCAGCGGCGCGCAGGATCGCGTGATCCGCAATTTTGCCGAAGGCGCGCGGGCATACGGACGCCCGATCTTTTTGCGCTGGGGACACGAAATGAACGGCAACTGGTACGAATGGTCCGGCGCGCTGAACGGCAATGATCCGGCGCGTTATGTTGCCACGTGGCGCTATATTCACGACCTGATGGTTAACGAGGTTGGCGCGGACAATCTCATCTGGGTCTGGGCACCCAACTGCTACAGCGTGCCCAACGAAGCATGGAATGCGCTGGAAAACTACTATCCCGGCGATGACTATGTGGATTGGGTCGGCTGCGACTTCTACGGGTTGATGCAGGGTTGGGGACGCACCGATCCCGGTCCGGCGCTGGACCAGGTCTACAGCCTGTTTGGCGAGCGTAAGCCGGTGATGATTACCGAAAGTGCCGCCGCTGACCCCGAACACAGTGATCCCGCCTACGGTATGAGCAAACCGGAATGGATTGATGCTTATTTCACGGCGATTGCCGAACGCCCCAATGTGCGCGGCTTTGTCTGGTTCAACATTGACAAAGAGGCGGATTGGCGCGTGCAGTCTGACCCCGACTCGCTGGCGGTGTACCAGCGCTGGCTGGGCAGCAATTTGATAACGGATGCGCTACCATGATAAGACCCTTGAATTTACGCTGGCTGTTGCTGGTGGTGCTGTTAAGCAGCGCTGCCTGTGTTATAGGAGCAGAAACAACCATGGTTGCTGTTGAGCTACAACCCACAGTGCGCCCTGCCCACATTCCCGAAGCCGCATGGGTACGCCCGGTGGGGCTGCCGCACGAAGACCCCGGACGCCCCCGCACCTCCTACCCGATTGTAAATGATGGACCCTACAACGGTGCCCCGCTGGGTGGTATGGGCGCGGGCAGCATTGGGCGCAGTTTCCGCGGCGACTTCACCCGCTGGCATCTGGATGTTGGCGTTCACCGCCAGGAAACACTCCCTGCCAGTATGTTCAGCGTGTATATGCAGCAGGGTGAGCAAACTGTCACTCAGGCACTCTACACAGGTGCGCCGCAAGGCAGGCATCTGAGTGCGTGGCAGTGGAATTACCCGGTAGGGGCAGGCAGCTACTATGCGCTGTACCCGCGTTCGTGGTTCGTTTATGACTGGGAACGTTTCCCGGTGCAGTTGAACGTAGAGCAGTTCTCGCCCATCATCCCCCATAACTACCGTGAGAGCAGTTACCCGGTGGCGCAGTTTAGCTGGAACGCTACCAACCCGACCGACGCGCCGGTAACGGTGGGCGTGATGTTCACCTGGCAGGATGTGCTCGGCTACGGCTTCCAGCAGGACTTCACCGGCGGGCAGGTGCACAGCCTGTTTGAGGAAACCACGCCGGAAGGCACGGTGCGCGGCGTAATGATGCGCCACACACAGGCAGCGCCCACAGACGAATGGGGCGGCAGCATGGCGATTGCTGCGCTGGAAGTGCCCGGTGTCAGCGTCAGCTATCGCACGCGCTTCAGGACCAATGCCGATGGCGCGGACATCTGGGGCGACTTCAGCACTGATGGCGCACTGGACAACCTCAACGACAGCACGCCCTCCAGCATGGGCGAAATCCTCGGCGCGGGGGTGGCGGTGACGTTCACACTTCAGCCGGGGCAAACGCTGGAAGTGCCATTTGTGCTGGCATGGGACATGCCCGTGATGACCTTTGGCAGCGGCACAAGCTGGTACAAGCGCTACACCGCGTTCTACGGCACAGAGGGCACGCAGGCAGCGGCAATCGCCCGCGACGGCATCACCAACCGCGCCGGTTGGCGGCAGCAGATTATCGACTGGCAGCAGCCCGTGCTGGATGATCCCGCCCGCCCGACCTGGTACAAGACGGCGTTGTTTAATGAACTGTATTTCCTCGCTGACGGCGGCACGGCATGGGAACATGGGCGCGTGGGCGAACCGCCGCCGGACGCGGACTATATCGGGCATTACGCCTATATGGAATGTTTTGACTATCCGTTCTATGCCACCTTCGACGTGGACTTTTATGCCTCGTTTGTGCTGCTGGAATTGTTCCCTGAACTCGAAAGACGCCTGATTCGGGACTACGCCGCTACCGTGCCGGAGGAAGATCTGACCATCCGCACGGTGGTTGCCAGCGGCGAAACCGCCCCGCGCAAGCTGGCGGGCAGTGTGCCGCATGACCTGGGCGGACCGAGCGAGGACCCGTTTATCGCCACTAATCTCTACGATTATCAGGATGTCACGCGCTGGAAAGACCTCAACGCCAAGTTCGTGCTGCGCCTGTACCGCGATGTAGTGCTGTTGAACGACCCAACGCTGGCGACAGAGAACTGGGACGCCGTGCAGCAGGCGATGGCATACCTCAACGCGATGGATCGTGATGGCGACGGTATCCCCGAAAACGAGGGCATTCCTGACCAGACTTACGACACCTGGCCCGTGACCGGCGTCAGCGCTTACAGCGGCGGTCTGTGGCTGGCGGCGCTGGCGGCAAGCCGCGAAATGGCGCTGCTGGTGGGTGATGACACCGCTGCTGCGTCCTATGACACGCAGCTGCGGCAGGCGACCGCCGTCTATGAAAGCGCGTTGTGGAATGGCACGTATTACAACTACGATGGCAGCACCAGCGGTTATCACGACAGCATTATGGCGGATCAGCTTGCCGGGCAGTGGTATGCCGATTTCTTTGGCATTACGCTGCTGCCGGAGGAACGGGTTAATTCGTCGCTGAACACTGTGTACGAGTTCAATGTGCGGCAGTACGGTGATGGGCAGATGGGCGCGGTGAACGGCATGCGCCCTGACGGCAGCATTGACACCAGCGACCTGCAAAGCCAGGAGATGTGGGTCGGCACGGCATACGGAGTCGCCTCGTTCATGCTGCTGCGCGGGCTGGATGAGCAGGCATGGGGCACGGCATACGGCGTCTACCGGGTGACGTATGAAACCAGCGGCTTATGGTTCCGCACGCCGGAAGCCTTCGATGTAGACGGCAATTACCGTGCCAGCATCTACCAGCGCCCGCTGGCAATCTGGGCGATGGAAACGGCGCTGCGTGTGCGCGATTAGCAGCGTGATCTGCTGCGCGGCATGGCGTGGGCGGGGCATCCTGCGTGGATGGGATGTTCCGCCGCACACCTGCCCCATAAACTCGGCAGGGTGCTGCTATGCGTGATACAGGTGCCCTGCCGCCACACCATTCCGCTGCTCTCGCAGCGCGATTCACTGCCTTGCGCCTGGGGCGAACGGCAGTGCTGCTGATACTGGCGGGCGTGCTGCTGGTTGGGGCGGCGCTGGCGCTGGGGCGGGCAGTTCCCGGCGAAACGCTGGCGTTCTTATCGCGGCGGCGCTTCAACAACGATCTGTACCTACTCGACCTGCGCACGCAGCACCTGCTGCCGCTGGCAGCCCACCGTGCGGAAGACTATACGCCGCAGTGGTCGCCGGATGGCACGCAGCTTGTATTTGTCTCCGAGCGCGACGGTAATTCCGAGGTTTACGTCGTGGATGCCTTCAGCGGCGCATGGCGCAACCTGACCCAAAACGCCGGGCTGGACGTGCTGCCTGTTTGGTCGCCGGACAGCGTGTGGATCGCTTTTGTGGCGTGGCGTATGGGCAATGAGGAGATTTACCTGCTGAACACGCGCACCGGCGCGGCGCGTAACCTGAGCGTCAGCCGTTCGTATGACCGTTCACCCGCGTGGTCGCCGGACGGCAGGCAAATCGCGTTTACGTCCCTGCGTGACGGCAACCTGGAAATCTATATCGCGGACGTTGCCGCGGGCAGCCTGCGCAACCTGACCCAGCACCCGGCAGACGATGGTGAGCCGCAGTGGTCACCGGATGGGCAGTCGCTGTTGTTCCTGACGCTGCGCGACGGCAACCGCGAGGTCTATCTCATCTCGCAGGCAGGCGGGGAAGCGCGCAATCTATCACGCAGCAGCGCCAACGACCTCACCCCGCGCTGGTCGCCGGATGGCACAAAAGTGGCGTTTGTTTCTGAACGGGAAGGTAACCGCGACATCTTCATGCTGCCGACTGCTGCGGCGCTTGCCAGTGACGCGCCGCGTAACCTGAGCGCACACCCGGCAGACGATGACGCGCCCGCCTGGTCGCCGGACGGTCGCCATCTCGCGTTTGTTTCCAACCGGGGCGGCGAAAGCAGTGTGATCATTGTGGACACTGTTACGGGCAGCAGCATCAGCCGCTATGCACAGGCATCCGATCCGGCATGGTCGCCAGATGGCACACGGTTGGCGCTGGTCACTGAGCGCTACGGCAATCAGGATATTGCGCTGGCTGCGCCGGGGTACCCGGCGGAATGGCTGACCCGCCACCCGGCAAATGACCTGACGCCGCTGTGGCAGCCCTGACTCTGCCAGCACTTCCTGAAACCGCTTTGCGCGGCAGCAGCGGATATTGCACGATTCTTGCGCGGGTCTCATCCGGGGATAACCTGTCGGTGGCATAATGGCGCCCAGATGCACACCGATGTGGTTCGTTTTCACCCGCGATTACATTGCAGGAGCACAGCATGGCGCAGCAGACCGCATTTCCCGCCCTTCACCGCCAGAATTTCATGAGCCTGACCACCTACCGCAAAACCGGCGTCGCCGTCCCCACACCGGTCTGGTTCGTGCAGGAAGGCAGCAAACTGTATCTGCTGACACAGCCGCAAGCTGGCAAGCTGAAGCGTATTCGCCACACAGCGCGGGTCACGGTTGCGCCCTGCACTGCCAGCGGCAAGATACTTGGCGACAGCGCCGAAGGACAGGCGCGTATTCTGTCTGCAGAAGAAGGCAAACACGCCAATGCCCTGCTGAATCGCAAATATGGGTGGCAAAAACGGATGATTGAGTTGTTCTGGCGGCTGCGCCGGGGCGGTGCGATCATACCTGTCTACATCGAAATCACCCCTGCATAGCAGAAAACACCCTGCCCGCTGCCAGCGGCGGAGAAGCATGGCTTGGGGTTATGCGCAAAGAGAGAGGCGCAGACACCATGAACTTGCCAGCAACCGGGCAGGATGACAATCTGTAACAGAGACACACGCCTGCACCTGCGAGTTCCACTTTCGCAGATGTGGGAAACCCGTGACAGGCAGCGTTGGATTCACTTTCCGCTTATGTTGATGCGGTAAGATCGCTTTTGTATCAACCTGTCTGATCGTATGCATGATAAGGAGATGCACACCATGAGTACCACTACCGCGATTAAACCCGATCTGGGGATCAGTGATGACGCCCGTACCAGCGCAGTGAACCTGCTGCGCCCGCTGCTGGCAGATCATTTTGTACTCTATACCAAACTGCGCAATTATCACTGGAATGTGACCGGCGCGCAGTTTTTTGACCTGCATGCCAAATTTGAAGAACTCTATGACGGCATGGCGGAAACCGTAGACGTTCTGGCGGAGCGTGTGCGCGCCTATGGTGAGAAGGCAACTGGCACGCTAAAGGAATTTCTGGAGCAGACCCGCCTGAGCGAACAGCCCGGCGAATACCCTGATGCGCGCACGATGGTCGCCAATCTGCTGGCGGACTTTGAATCACTGGTGCGCTGGTTGGGCGAGGCACTGGAAACCGCCGACGATCTGGATGATGACGGACTGGAAGACCTCTTCACGTCACTGCGCCAGGACTACGAAAAGACTGCGTGGATGCTGCGCGCCTATCTGGAAGACTAACCAGCGGACAGCGCGCCGCATCTTTGGAACCGGGCAGGGGGTGTAGTTCAGCCCCCACTTGCAACTGCTCAGCCATTGAATTTGAGGCTAAATTGCCCTCACCCTAAATCCCGCTCCCCAGGGAGAGGGGCTTAGAAACCACCCTGCCCCGTATTCATCCCTTCTGCTGAGGGAGAAGGTGCAGGGGGATGAGGGCTTCACGCTCAAAACAGGGCTGAGTAGTTACCCCCACCTAATCATTTTGGTCGCATACCCGGCACGATCCCGCTTCCTGCTGCACGCCGCTGTCACTAGCTCCCTGACTGCTGATCATCCAGCAGTCCCAGTTTACGTTTGCGTTCCAGCAGCGCCGCCTGTGCGTCGTTAGCCGGAGACTGCGGTGGTGCGCCGCGTTCCTTTTCTTCCAACCGCGCAAGGATTGCCTGCTCGTCGGGGATTTCAACATCAGCTTTCGCATCCCCATCGCTCCAGCTTTCCCACTCAAACTTGCCCCCCGATTTCGCGGGTTGTGCAGTGGCGGGGGCTTCTGCTTTTGCCGCTGCGTCTGCCTTTGCCGGCGCTGCTGCCTGTTTGGGCTGCTCGGCACGCGCCGCGCGCTGCGCCCGTGCCGGGATGGGCTGTTCTGCGCTGCGCCGACCACCGCCAATGCCGGCGGTACGCCGCCCCAGCATAAAGCCGCCGATAAACGCGACCCCACCAACCAGCAGCGGAATCAGCAGCGGCGCAACACTGCTGACGAACACATAGGCGGCGATTGCCAGCACAACACCGATCAGAACAAACCAGAGACTTCTGGGAATGCGCTGTAGCATGTTCTATCCCCCTGCAACAGGTATCACTGATGGTTCCACTGCCAGTACGTGCGGCACGAGCGCCGGGTTGCGGTACTGGCACATGCCCTGATTATAACGGGAAAGCGTACATTCCCCCATGCTCGTTGGCACACGGATTGACGCCTGTGAACCTGCTCCGTTACACTGACAGCAGCAGGCAGCCAACGCCGGCACGCCTATCCCGCCACAGCAGGCGCGCGCCGTGCCCCATGCCGGCAGTGTACCTGCCGAATGAGCATATGCCGCAGCGCACAACCAGGAGCAAAAACATGGACAGCACCACCCTGCGCGAACAACTGCGCACCTTTATCATCCGCGAATTGATCCGCGACGCCAAGTACCCGTTGGCAGATGAGGAGGGCATCATTACTGGCGGCTTGATGGACAGCTTCGCGCTGGCAGAACTGGGTGTATACATTGAACAGGCGTTCGGGGTCTATATTCCTGATCCTGACCTGACGGTTGACAAGATGAACACGCTGGATCTGATCGTCGCGCGGGTGCTGCGCGACCTGCCGGGTTAGGAGCTGCCCGATGCTCACCGGGCAGTTGATGCGTGGGGAACGCCTGCGCCTTGCCGCACACACCAAAGAAGACCTGCCGGTGATTCTGCACTGGTACGAAGATAGCGAGTTCGTCCGATTGGTGGACACTACCCCGGCGTTCCCGCGCATGCAGGCATGGGCAGAACAGCGGCTGGACGAAATCTACAGGATGCAGGACGGCTATCAGTTCGGCATCCGGCTGCTTGAGGGCGACACCCTGATTGGTCTGCTTGCCATTGAGGGCATTGACTGGCAGCATGGGGTGGGCTGGCTGGCTGTCGGTATCGGCGAGAAGCAGTACCGGGGCAAAGGCTATGGCACAGAAGCGCTCCGGCTGCTGCTCAAATTCGCCTTCCATGAAATCAACCTGCACCGCGTGCAGCTGACTGTGTTCAGTTACAACACGCCGGCAATCGCCAGTTATGAAAAGCTCGGTTTTGTGCGCGAAGGCGTCTTTCGGGAGCGCTTGCAGCGTGATGGACAGCGCCATGATATGCTGTTGTTCGGGCTGCTGCGGCCTGAATGGGAAGCGCAGCAGCGGTAATGCCAGGAGAGCGCAAATGCAGCGTTTAGGGCTGTTGTTGGGGCTATGCTTTCTGTTGTATGCGCCGGTTGCTGTGCATGGACACGCGCACGTCCGGCACATGCGTGTCGGGGGCGATCCGGCGCTGATTCGCACACTTGCCTGGAATCAAAGCGGGGATTGGCTGGCAGTGGGCTGGCGCGATGGACGTCTCGCTGTGTTTGCGCCGAACACGGGAGAAACACCAGATGACGGTGTGAACATCATGCTGGACTCTTATCCAGTGAACATTGAGTGGCACCCGGTTATACCCAACCGATTCGCGGTTTCCGTGCGCGAAGGCACGGTAACGATTTTCGATGTCGGCGAGGATGATCATCTGTCCACTGTGCTGACACTGCCCGAAAATTATGACAGCGACCCGATTCCGCTGGCAGTGCGCTGGAGCAGTGACGGGCGCTGGCTGGCGGCGTTGCAGGTCTTTGCTGGTGTGGATGTCTGGGACGTGGAAAGCGGCGCGCTGCACGCGCATTACCCGCTGCCCTATGCCTTTGTGGATCTGGCGTGGCGTCCGCAGGAGCCTGTGCTGCTGCTGACGTGGTGGGAGGCAGAAGCGGGCGCAGCGCTGATCGCCTGGAACCCGGTGGATGACCGCAGCGGATGGACCCTGCCGGAGCCGCATTCGCTGCCGATGCGCATCGGTTGGAGTCCCGATGGCGCACAGTTTGCCAGCGCACAAAGCGGCGGATTTGACCCCTATGCCCATGTGCGGCTGCACGCAGCGGAAGACGGGCAGGTGTTGGAGCAGTTCAGCGTTGATTTTGCTGAACCGGCAGTGTTGTGGTCACCCAATCCCTATCTGCTGCTCAGCGAGTGTCTCAGTCCCGGCACACAAACAGCGATTGCAGTCTGGGAACCGCTGACGGACACCCGCAGCCCTGTTGCCACGCTGCAGCTCGCGGACAGCGATTGTACGTTCGCCCTCAGTCCCGATCTTCAGCTTGCCTACGGGGATACTGATGTTGAAATTGTTACGCTTGAGCTGCCTGAACGCTAACCCATGCTGACTCGCGCAGAGCGTCACCATTATCACACACTGCTGGATGCCGCCACGCTGACTGCTGCCGATGCCAGCGCCCCGGCGATTATTTACGTGCAGACCGGGCAGGCAGATCAGCAGATCACCCGCGCAGATTTCCGCGCACGCACCGCGCAAACGGCGGCGGCGCTGGCGGCGCTGGGGGTTGCCCCGCGCGATCTGGTGATTATCGCCCACACGCAAAATCTAGAAAGCATTTACGCTTTC
>DAOTWP010000192.1:0-10878 GCA_034435675.1 Anaerolineae bacterium | reverse complement strand
CGCTGCCGGAGGGCACGCCGGGCACCCGCGCCGCCGCCCGCGCCAAACCGACGCGGCAGCCTGCCATGACCCGCCCGCAGGTTCCGCCCGCAGCAGATACGCCCGCGCCTGCTCGCCGGGGCGTCCCGGTGGCGCTGATCGGTGCGCTGCTGGCAGTGCTGGTGCTGGTCGTCGCGGCAGTGCTGATTCTGCCCGGCGCGTTGAGCGGCGGTGGCGCAGCGACCGCTACGGAAACAAACGCGACTGCAACGCCGGGCGCACCGGCTGGCGCGCGGCATCGGCAAAGTCTGCCGCCAGCTCCCCGGCAGAGGAATAGCGGTCTGCCGGGTCTTTCGCTGTCGCTTTTTTGACGACAGCATCCACTTCCTGCGGCACATCCTCGCGGAAGCTGAGCAGCGAGGGCATTGGCTCGTTGATGTGTTTGAGCAGCAGCGCCATCGGGGTTTCTGCCTTGAACGGTTCGCGTCCGGCGATCAGTTCAAACAGCACCACGCCGAGCGAATAAATATCGGCGCGCCCGTCAATCGGCAGCCCGTTTGCCTGCTCAGGACTCATATACGCCGGTGTGCCGATAATCATGCTGCCGGTCAGGTCACTGCCCAGCACACGCGCGATGCCGAAGTCGGACAGATAGGCGTTGCCGTTTTCGTCCATCATCACGTTCGCGGGTTTCAGGTCGCGGTGGATCACCCCCTGCCGGTGGGCGTAATCGAGCGCCTGTGCCACCTGCCGGAAGGGACGTTCGAGGCTGTTCAGCTCAATTTTGCCCCGGCGGATCATGTCCGCCATACTGCCGCCGCCCAGAAAGCGCATGGCGATATACGGGATGCCATCGGCGTCACCGTAGTCGTAAATCGGCAGGATGTGCGGGTGTTCCAGATGCGCGATGACATCCACTTCGCGGGCGAAGCGCTCGGCAAAGCTGGGATCATGCAGCAGCGTGGGCGGCAGCACCTTGATGGCGACAATGCGGTTAATCGAAATCTGCCGCGCGCGGTAGACGGTTGCCATGCCGCCCTGCCCGATCTTTTCCATGATTTCAAACTGACCGAAATGTCTGCCGATCAGATTATCCTTGCGTTCGCTCATGGGGTTTCGCCATCCGTGTGATTGGGTGATGGTTCAGTTATACGCCAGCGAACAGCACGGCGCAAGAGAGTCGCACGAAAAATCGTGTAAAAATGTCCCGCGCGCGCGATTGGCGCTACAATGGGACCGGCGGTCAAACGACTGAGGTGCGAGTGATGCTCCTATTCTGGCTGCGAGTTTCCCCGCTGGTGGCGCTGGTCTGCGGCGGTCTGCTGCTGCTCACGCTGGCAGGCGTCGCCCCCAACGTGCCGATCCGCGATGTGCTGGCGTTCACCCGCTTCAACGCCGACAGCAACCGCTACGAAATCGCCATGTTCGACCCCGCGCGCAATGCCCTGATCACCTTACAAGAGGAGCCGTACCAGTCGTTCTACGGCTGGAGCGCGGACGGGCGTTTCGTTTTCCTGAGCGACACGGAAGGCAGCACCGAGGTCTACCTGTGGGACGGTCTCAGCACGCACAATCTCTCGCAGCATCCGATGAACGACTGGCGTCCGGCAATCAGCCCCGACGGCAGAGTCGCGTTTGCCAGTGAGCGCGACGGCAACATGGAAATTTACATCTGGGACGACGGCGAGCTGAGCAACCTCTCGCAGCACCCGGCAATGGACGATTACCCGGCATGGAGCGCGGACGGGCGGCTGGCATTTGTTTCGTCGCGGGACAGCGCGTCTCTGATCGAGGACATCATCGTGTGGGACGGCGCAGGCTTCACCAACATCACCCGGACGCCGGATGTGGCAGAACTGTTCCCGGCATGGTCGCCCGATGGGCAGTTGGCATTTTACGCCCATGCAGGAGACACGGTCATGCTGCGGGTGTGGGATGGGGAACAGGTCTTCGACGTGACACCGGGAGGCGGCTATTATGCGCCGCAGTGGAGCGTGAACGGGTGGCTGGTTTTTGAGGGCTACGCCCATATTGTACACATCTGGAATGGAGCGACCATCATCACCTATCAGCCGGGTGGACCATTCCAGCACCTGGCATGGCGCGCGGACGGGACGCTGACCGCCGTGATCCGGTCAGCCGGTGCCGGCGTCCGGCTTGTCCGCCTTGAAGATACCCAGATGCACGCACTGCTGCAAGCGGAGAACATTCAGTATCCGGTATGGTCGCCCTGACTGCCTCGCACTGGCAGCGCGCCCCTGCTGTCCTGTAGAATGGGACGAACCATTATCTGCCCGCACCGAGACGAGTCGCCCAGCATATGCCCACGCCCTTCACGCATCTTGCCGCTGCCCAGCGTCTGCTGACGGACCCCGCCGTGCCCGACACGCAGCGTGATCTGCTTTACCGCCAGCGCAGTGCCTTTCTGCTGGGCAATGTCGCCGCGGACGCCCGCGCAGAAAGCGGCGCTGCCCGCGAGGCAACCCACTTCTACGCTTACGGCGTGCCGATGACCACAGCCCCCTGGCGCGTCATGCTCGACCGCTTTCCCGCGCTGCAACATGCCGCCGCCGCAGACCAGCGCGCCTTTCTGGCGGGGTATGTGGCGCACCTGTCTATGGATGAAGTCTGGACCGTGGACCTGCTGGGACCCTATTTTGCGCAGGGCGATTGGGGCGAGTCGCCGCGCCAGCGCTTCTTCTACCTGCACATCCTGCTGATCTTCATGGACGAACGCGATGAACAGCAGTTGGACGGCTGGCAGGCAGACACCCTCGCGGCGGCAGCGCCGGACGGCTGGCTGCCCTTTATGAGCGACACCACACTGTGCGACTGGCGCGACCTGATCGCCACGCAGCTTCAGCCCGGCGGTGAGAGCAAAACGCTGGAAATCTTTGGCGGGCGCATTGGCAAAACACCGCAGGAACTGCGCGCTGTGCTGGACGCGCCGGAACTCATGCAGCGCGACCTGTGGACACATGTGCCCCCCGCCGCGCTTGCCGACATCGAAACACGCATGTACGCGCACGCCCGCGCGCAGATGCTGACCTACCTGAACGGAGCAGTCCCGCCGCGCTGAGGGTGCTGGATCACGATCCTGGCGGGCGGTGCCCCTCAATGAACGCGCGCGAGTCAATGAAATTCGCCAGCGCCGCGTCGAAATCCGCGCCGGGGAAATAACCCGGATCAATTTCCAGAATGCTCGTCTGGCTCAGGTCTAAGCCAAGATGCGGTACATAACGCCCCTCGCCGTCGCCGATTGATGTAATCTGCTGCCCGCGCTGCACACGCTCCCCGGCGCTGACCAGCACCTCCCCGACATGCCCGTAGCGGCTGAAATACACCTCGCCATCACAGGTATACAGCGGGTCATGCCGGATGACGATCACATTGCCCCACACAGGCAGCTCACCGGCAAAGGTCACTTCACCGCTGGCAATAGCATAGACCGGTTCACCTAAGTCTTCATAGGGGGAGCCAATATTCAGGTCAGCGCCGATGACAACCGCCTCAGACGGCGTGCCGACAAAGTATAACTCCCCAAACACACTGGCATCGCGCCATTCGCCGGGCCAGATTTGCGTGCTGCGGCGTTCTTCTTCGGTGCCCACGGGCGCGTCGTAGCCGTCCGCCACAAAGCATTCCAGCAGCAGCGCATACGCGCCATTGACCCAGCCCGCCAGATCTTCGTACTGCACATAGAACCAGTCGTCGCCGGTGCGGCTGTCTGCCAGGTAGCGCACCTGCGCGCCATCCGGCACAATGCCCAGCACATCCGCTGCGGGCTGTGGTTCTGCCCGCACGTTGATATACGACATGCGCGTATCCAACTGCGCGTCGAGATAGTCGCCGGGGAGCGCAGCGGCGGCAGTGGGCGGTGCGTCTGCCTCGGTGGGCACGGCGGTGGTCGCCTGCGCGGGGGAGGTCTGCTCAGCCGACGCAGCAGTGGCTGCCTCAGTGTCGGGGGTCGCGCTGGTTTCTGCGGCGACCTGCCGGGTGCCGTCCTGCGGCTCGCCAGGCGGTGTCAGGCTGGACAGCAGCGCCAGCAGCCCCACTGCCAGCAGCACCAGCAGCAGCGCCGCGCCCAATACCAGCGGCAGGCGTGAACGTGGGACAGCGCCGCCCGTGCGCCGGGTTTTGCGCGCCGGGAGCTGCTTGAGCTGGTTGATCAGCCGCGCCACATCACGGTTGAAATCCGGGTCATCGCGCACCACTGCGCCGTTGCGGAATACCAGTTCGCGCAGCCCTTCGGGAAGCTGCGCGGCTTTGGGCAGGCTTGCGCCGTTGACTGTCACCGGGATGACGATGAGGTCGTCGCGCTGCAAGCCATATTCGACCTCAATGCGCACGAAATCGTCCGGGTCATCCAGCCGCCGGTCGCCCTCGTCGTCGGTCACATTCAGCCAGCGCTGTCCGATAATCACCAGCAGCACATCGCACGCGCCGACCTCGTTTTGCAGCACACGGCGGAAATCCGCGCCGATCGGAATGTCGTCCACATCCTTGAAGACGCGCTTTTCGCCAAACGCCGCCACCAGCCGGTCATAAATGCGCCCCGTAATGCTGATGCTGTCCGCGCGGCGATAGGAGATGAAAATGCTCGGCATGGTTATCCCTTCAGGCGGTTTCCGCTACAATACCATTATAACGATCAAAACCAGATGCGCGACAGCCGCGCGCAAAGCGGCACAGGAGGCATGACGGATGAAGATCACACGACGAGCGTTTTTGCGGCATCTGCTGGCGGGCAGCGCAGGACTCGCAGGCGCGCGCCTGTGGGCGGCAGGGGGCGGGCGGGTCAGCGCTGATGAAGTCACAACACCCCTGACCATTACGCCCTGGACACCCTATGACGCAGGTTACTATGTGTGGCACTGGAAAGGCGATGCCGTGCAGTCGGACAGCATCGACGAATTTGCCGCAACGCAGCGCCGTATCGGACAGGAAGCGGTCAACGGCGTGTTCATCAAAACGTTTGATGGCGAGCACTGGCAGGGCGACTTTGACACCAAAGCGGCGCTGGCAGTCACCGGCACGGACAGCCTGCGGGCGTGGGTGGATGCGCTCGACGAGTATGCGCTGGAATGCCATGCCTGGGGGGTGGTGAAGGGTTTAAATGTTGAAGCCGAAGCGCAGCGCATCATTGATACCCTGCAGGTGGCGGGGGTGCGCTCGGTAATCCTTGATGTAGAAGCCGCAGCCGGTTTCTGGCAGGGCAGCGCCGACGATGTAGACGCCCTGATGCAGTTGGTGCGTGCTACGGTGGGCGACGGCACCCATATCGGCATACTGGTAGACCCGCGTCAGGTGAGCTTTGACGCGATCTACCCGGACCGCTGGCGTCCGCATGTAGACAGCGTGCACCTACAGGTCTACTGGGACATTTTCCGGCAGTCCCCGGATGAGACGCTGGCAGAGGCATATGCGACCTGGCAGCCGTTCGGACTGCCGCTGGTGCCGGCGATGTCCGGCGATGGTGATGCGCAGACGCTGCTGGACGCGGTGGCGCTGGCGGCGGACAGCTACAGTGCCCCGGCGATTAGCTGGTGGCGGGCAGGCGCGATTCCGTCGGAAAACTGGGCGGCGCTGATCGAATCGAAGACGGCGATTACCCAACTCTACGGCTGAGCGCGGCGGGCTGTGGCTTGCTGGTTGCCTCAAATGTAATTTCTCAATAAGATGAGGCTGAAGACCTAACAGCGGGGGTGACCTGATGGGCTATATTCTGGTCGTTGAAGATCACGCCGATCTGAACGAGATGTTCGCCCGGCGGCTTGAAAAGGCAAACTACAGCGTGAAGCCCGCGCTGAGTGTGCAGCAGGCGATTGAAGTGCTCGCCAACCACGAGGAAGCGCCTGATTTGATCGTGCTGGATCTCGATTTGCCCGACGGGCGCGGGGCGGATGTGCTGCGGGTGATCCACAACGCACCCAAATACGCCCGCACAAGGGTGATTGTCGTCTCCGCAAAGGCGTATACCTCTGAAGACGGGCTGGATGGCTTCGTCATTGACCATATTCTCGTTAAGCCGGTCAGCCCCAAACATCTGGTCATGCTTACCGCCAGCGTGCTCGAAGCGTAGTTGTTGAACAACTTACGCAGGCGTGCGCAACGAAACGGGCTATAATGGGGAAGCATGGGCAGTGCTGGTCAGGACGCCAGCCCGCCCCGATTGACCGGATGCTCGTTAAGCGTGGAGAACCGGATGACCAACAGCAGCCCAAAGCGCCCTTCAACCGGCTTTTTCGCCCCCCTGCGCCGCTGGTGGCAGCGCAGCGCAGCAGGGCAAATCCTGCCGCAGCAGTCCACGCCAGATGCAGACACCGAGGCACTGGACACCCGTTTACAGGTCACCTCTGATGGGCTGGTGCGCGCCGCCGCCGCCATCACCAGCGTAATTGAACAGCAGGCATCCGGCGCGGAAGAGCAGGTCAAGCTCATTCAGGAGGCGCACCACCGGCTGGATGATTTTCTGCTGCTGTCCGAGCAGGTGGACGAGCAGGCGCGCTCGATGACCCGCCGGGCGAAAGAAACCGCCGACGCTTCTGAACGTGGACAGGAAGCGATTGCCCGCGCAATTGCCGGGATTGAGGATATTCGCACACAGGTCGAAGCGATTGCCCGCACCATCATCACGATGGGCGATTTTACCCGTCGTGTGGACGACATCATTGCTTCCGTCAGCGAAATCGCCACGCAGTCGAATCTGCTGGCGCTAAACGCCTCGATTGAGGCGGCGCGGGCGGGCGCGCAGGGGCGCGGCTTTGCGGTGGTGGCAGAGGAAGTGCGCACCCTGGCGGGGCAGTCCACCCGTGCGGCGGCGCAGGTGCGCGCGATTCTGGCGGAAATTCAGGAGGCGATTGCACAGGCGGTGGAGAAGGCGGACGCGGGTATGCAGCGTGTGGATACCGGGCTGACGCTGACCCAGGCAACACAGTTAGTCATCGAAGAACTGAGCAGCAGCGTGCTGCGTTCGCAGGCAGAGGTCAACGGCATTTTTGATGCCATCCGCGATCAGGCGGGCGGCATGGAGCAGATTGCCATCAGCATTGAACGCATTGACCGCATTACAGCGCAGAATGTCGCCAGCGCGCGCATGTTTGAGACGATTTCGACCAACCTGACCCGGCTGGCGGCAGATTTGCAGTCAACGGTGGGCGGCGACCCCGGCGGCGGCGCAGCCGCAGACAGGGCGGGCAGCATGAGTAACGGCTGAACGCCCCGCACCGCAGGAACCGCTGATTCCGCGTCAGCCGCTCAGCCGTCTACCTTGCCAATCCCATTCTCTGCCTGAAGATTACCCTGCTGTGCTCAGTGCGCTTTGCGCCGTCTGCGCCGCACAACCAGCGTGATCAGCGGTGGCAGCACTGTGCCCACCACTTGCCAGACCCACACCAGATCGCCCGGTCCGCCCGGTCCCGTGACCGGATCCACCCGGCGCAAATGCATCAGGCGGTAATCGGCTGCGCGTGCCGCCAGTGTAGCATCATCCAGCGTGCGCGGGTTGATGCCTGCTGCCCGCGCCGCAAAGCCGCTGTTGAGCAGGACTTCGCGCAGGATCGCCAGTTCGCCGGGCTGCCCGGTGATCTCTTCCGCAATGGCTTTCCAGCGCCCGTTCGGCAGCCACAATTCGACCTCCGGGTTTGCCCGAATATTGCGATACCAGTCGGAAATGCTGCCAAAACCTGCCGTGCAGTAGATTTCACCGTCAATCTCGGCATAGTTCACCGGCGTGCGGCGCTGCAAGCCGCTCTTGCGCCCGGTGTGCAAAATGACCATATAGCGCCCCAGCGTGTGCGGCGCAAAGCTCATCCACCTGCCCAACCCCAGCCGCCAGTTGAACAGCATCACTTTGTTGAATGTTTTGAACCCCTGCCGCACCCATTCCAGATTGGTGGCAGCAGGAGCCGGCGTTTTCGTGTCAGCGGTTGCCATAAAGCGGATCCTTTCAGATCAGATGGGGTGATCGCGCGGTGAGCGCACCCCGTGTGCCCGTTTAAACGACACTTCACCCTGAATCGTAACCCCGCATGCCGGGTTGAGTCAGCGCGCAACGGCAGGGGCAGGGGGCGCAAAATGGCATTATCGGGGCGCGGCGCTGCTGGCGCTTGCCCTGCCGTAACAGCTTCCAGATGACCGGCAGCAGCAGGATGCAGGCAGGCATTTTACTGCTGGGCAGGGCATCACCGGGGTGTAAACGGCGCGGTTGTGCGGTTACAATCCTCGCGGAAGATTGCGCTAAGGAGCACTACACGGACTTATGCTGCCGCGTCTGTCGGTCGTCATCGTCAACTACAACACACGCGAAGACCTGCGCGCCTGCCTGCAAGCGCTGCAAGGCAGTTCGCTGCCCGCCGAGGTCATCGTCGTGGACAACGCCAGCCGCGATGGCAGCGCCGCGATGGTAGCAGCAGAATTCCCTGCTGTGCGGCTGCTGGCACAGGCACACAATACGTGGTTCTGCGGCGGCAACAACCTGGGCATTGACGCGGCGGCAGGCGACTATGTGCTGCTGCTCAATCCCGATACCGTCGTGACGCCGGACGCGCTGGGCACGCTGGTCGCCTTCATGGATGAACATCCCGACTACACCGGCTGCACCGCGCAGCTGCGCTATCCTGACGGCAGCGTCCAGCGCACCTGCTCGCGCATTCCGACTTACGCCTACCTGCTGCTGAAGCATACGCCGCTGCTGCTGCTGCGCCCGCTGGTGCGGCGGGCGAATGCGCGGCACTGGTACGCGGACTGGGAGCGCAGCACAGGGCGCGATGTGGAGGTGCTGCCGGGGTCGTGCCTGCTGTTCCGGCGCGGGGCGCTGCGGCTGGCGGACGATCTGCTGCTCTACTACCCGGAGGATGACCTGGCGCGGCGGCGGCGCGGCGCGAAATTCCGCTACGTCGCAGACGCGCAGATCACGCACCGCGAGAAAGCAGCCACGCGCACATGGCTGGCGACACAGGTCTACTTCCGCGATCTGCTGGTTTACACGCGCAGGCATCACGGTGCGGCGGGCTGGGCGCTGCTGTGGGGACTGTCACGCCCGCTGCTGTGGGGCATGTGGGCAAAACGCCGCCTGCGCGGGGCGGAGATGGACGGGTGATTCACGCGGACCACCTGCCGGGATATTTCTTTGCGAGCTTTGCGCCTTTTGGTACATCCGGTAAATTGCAGTCGTTTCCGCGTAGGGGCAGGTCTGAGACCCGCCCCTACAACAGCAGACATGTTTTATAGGCGTTTTGTCGGATGCACCACGTTGCGGTTCAGACAACCCAGTCGGGAGAATGCTGCACTTGACCCCTTCGCGCCGTTTACCGCCTTTGCTGCTGTTTGCCACTGCCGCCGCTGCGCTGACGCTGCTGTTCTTCTGGCGGCTGGCGTACACGGATTGGATTCTGG
The DNA here is from genome assembly GCA_034435675.1 of Anaerolineae bacterium. Taxonomy (GTDB): domain Bacteria; phylum Chloroflexota; class Anaerolineae; order Aggregatilineales; family Phototrophicaceae; genus DAOTWP01. The sequence goes on along the minus strand of DAOTWP010000192.1, from coordinate 1,503 downwards.
GGCGCGGCGACACCTACAACTATTTTTATCCCTACTGGGCAGCACGCGATGCGGCGCTGCGCAGCGGGGCAATGCCCTTGTGGAGCGATGACCTGTTCATGGGCGCGCCGCTGCTGGCGGATTCGCAGGTCGGCACGCTGTATCCGCCCAACTGGCTGACCGTACCCCTCGCCCCGCCGGATGCCATTCGCGTGCAGATTCTGCTGCATGTGGCATGGGCGGTGCTGGGCGCGGCGCTGCTGGCGCGGCGAACGCTGCGTGTCGGCGTGCTGCCGGCGCTGCTGGCGGGGGCGCTGTTCGGGCTGGGCGGTTATGCCGGGGCGCATGTTGAGCAGATCAACCAGCTTCAGGGCATAGCGTGGCTGCCGTGGCTGTTCCTGCTGCTGGAAACGGCAGCGGGCAGCGCTGGGCAGGGGCAGGCACGCCGCGACCCTACCGTCACCACACGAAACAGCGGTTCTGAATCCACTTCCTTTGCGAACTTTGCGTCTTTGCGGTTCTTATTCTCCCGACGGACAGCACAGGCATTGTCTCTGCAGGGGGGGAGTCCGGTCATCGGGACGCTGCTGCTGGGCGCGGCGTGGGCGCTGCAACTGCTCTCCGGGCACACGCAGACCGCGTTCATCGCCGGTGTGGGCATGGGCGTCTATGCGCTGCTGCGCGGCGGGCAGGGGTGGTGGCAGGCGCGGCACGCCGACAGGGAGATACCCGCGCACGACAATGCTTCCGCATCCGCCCCCTTGGCGTCCTTTGCGCCTTCGCGGTTTATCCTTATATTGATTGCTGCCGGGGGACTGGCGCTGCTGCTGGCGGCGGCGCAGTTGATCCCCACCGTCGAACTCACCGCGCTGTCCAACCGGGCGGGCGGGCTGACGGCACAGGCAGCGGGCGCGTTCTCGCTGGAACCGGCGCTGGTCGGGCGCGGGCTGCTGCCCAGCTATGACGCGCAGGTCTTCGGCGAGTTCGTCGGCTACAGCGGCGTGATTGGGCTGGCGCTGGCGGTCATCGGCGCGTGGTGCAGCCGCCATCCGGCACGCTGGCTGTGGCTGGCGCTGGCGGCGGGCGGGCTGGTGCTGGCGCTGGGCTTATATACGCCGCTGTACTGGCTGCTGGCGGCGCTGCCGGGCTTCAACTGGTTCCGCGTGCCGGCGCGCTGGCTGGCGTTGTTCGCGCTGGGCACGGCGCTGCTGGCGGCGCTGGGTGCGCAGGCGCTGGCGGAGGGACGCCGCCCCGGTATGCGCGGCTTGGGGCTGATTCTCGCGCTCGTCGGCGGGCTGGCGAGCAGCACCCTGCTGGCAGATCGCGCGGCGGAGTATATGCTGGGGCAGGCGACGCCCAGCACTGGCTCGTTTGCCGGGTGGGGCGCGGCGCTCGGTTTTGTGCTGCTCTGGCTGTGGTGGACACGCGGCACGCAAACACGCGGCGGCGCTCTGCGCGCTATGACAGGGCAAGGCGCGCCGCGACCCTACATGGAAAACCCAACTTCGCAAATATCCTCCGAAG
>DAOTWP010000191.1:0-3587 GCA_034435675.1 Anaerolineae bacterium | reverse complement strand
GATGGTCAGGTTGAGCGGCGCGCCGACGCCGGAGCTGTCCTGCACGCTGCTGCCTGCACCCTCGTCGAAGGTGTACAGCGCCAGCAGCGAGTCCGTGACGCGGGGGCTGCTGCCCGGTAAAGGAACGATATGAATGGTGCCGCTGGCATCGCCATAGACTACCCGGTTTCTATCTGGGTTAAACGCGGAATTGTAGATTACTCCATTCGTTGTAAGTTGTGTTTCCTGTAATGGGTTTCCTGTTAATACATCCCAAGTGCGCAGTCTGCCATCGGCACGAAGCCCGATGATTTGATCACCATTTGGGTTATAGGTCAGGTCAAGGATATACGTAGGAAACGGTGCGTCCAATGCGGCGATGCTTTCACCTGGAATGGTAAGCCGAATCTGACCTGTGGTTGTGTCCCAGATCCGCACAGTTCCATTGAGCGCTCCAGATGCAACCCATTGATCGTTCGGATGCCATGTGATGCTGGTTAAGTCGTATCCCAAACCTCCAAGTTCCGGCTGAACAAAATATGTTATACGGTCAAGAGTTAAACCATCGCGAATCATTACACCATTGGGAACGGCTACTGCCAACTGCGAACCATTCGAGTTCCACCGTATATCGCTTGCATCGCCCAGATTGACGCTAAGTATCTGGTCACCTGTTGAAGTATTCCAGACTCTGGCATTCGTTGGAGCTTCATCACTAATCGGCGCAGAAATCAATCGTGTGCCATCAAGACTCCAGATCACATTCAACACAAGTGTTTCATGACCAGTGAGGGTGTTCAACAGGTTTCCAGTGCCTGCATTCCATATTCGAACTGTGCGGTCTAACCCTGCACTTGCCAGGCGATTGTCATTTAGAAGAGGACTCCAGGCAACTCCAAGCACTGCATCAGTATGCCCAGAGAGAGTCATGATGATTTGACTGCTTGCGGCATCTAAAATGGTGATAGTACCGTTAGTGTTACCAATTGCAATTCTAGTACCATCCGGACTCCATGCAAATGCAATCGCACTGTTATCCTGACCAATGGCAAACTGACTTGAAAATAGCAATACTAGTCCAATGCTCAGGATAGTAGAAGCATTTTGTAACCGTTTGGAGATCATATCTTACCATCCCTTGAGAGAAAAGATTACTCTCATCCGACTATCCATCCAGACATACCGTTGTTCTCCAGGTTGTTGCTGTTGAGCGTCCAGCCCAGTGACACCACCTTGACCATTTTCCCGCGTCCGATTTAGAAAACCCTCACCATTCCAGGTTGGCAGACTTGAGCAATCCACTTGCTCAGGAACAGCACCTTGCACTTCTCGCCTGTAAACCCAATTCAAGAACATATCGGCTGCTGCTTCTTCGACCCGGCGCAGCTTTGCTGGTCCTTGACCATTAGGTCCAATGGGATCCGGTTGGTAATCAACGTATTCTGTGTTTGTGCCAATTGGATAGTATTGGATGTACTGGTGTTCCACCAAGAGCGCATTTTGTTGGAACATAGTTACTCGTCTCGGTGTATTAGGTGTATTGCCATTACGTGCCGGACCGCTGCCCCAACCGCTTTCGCCGCGTTTCCAAACAGTAGTTTGGTCAATGACTGGCGGAACACTAGATAAAGCGACAGCTTCCCCCATCATTCGCCTGCCATCGCAGTCTACAATGACTACGCCACTGTCCATAAGATTTACGAAACGCGTAATGTTCTCATTTCCGATTTGAATTCCTCCAACACGCGGATCAAGTACATGCCCAAATTCATGAACAATTGTGTACTCGAAATTGGATACTGGGATGAGCGTCATGTTATCAGGCTCGACAAACTGCCCCCAACATCCGATAACACCAGCACTGTTGTCTGTTTGACAATAACCACGCTTTCCACTCGGGTCCCGTTCGGCACGAATGAGCATGACCGGTCCCAGCACATTCTGAAATATCGCCTGCGGGGTTACATCGGGTGGGCGCGTGGAGATTTGTCGGAAGGCGTTAGCGATATGCTGTACACCTTCCAGCGCCTCCTGTAGTTCTTCGAGTGTCCACGCTTGTGCAACCAGCGTGTTGTAGGGGGCAGGCGCACCTGAGGGTACTCCCGTAGCCACAGCCGTAACCCCATATGTCGCCAGTTCGTTGATGATCCCTTGCATATCGGAGGGTATTGGTTCAGGTGGTTGTGGCGCGCAGGCAGGATCATAGGCACCACTGTTAGGCGTCGTTGGATCGCCCAGCAGGATGGGCAGAAATTCTATCGTTCCATTCTGGGAGATTTGCCCGGCACCCGGGGGATTGCTGCTGCCCCAGTAGTTTGACTGTGCTATCACGGAAGTGTTTGGGCTGTTTACCGCATAGATGTCGCTGGGCTGCTGCGATCCAGCGACATTTCCCAGAAAACGACTTGAGGAGATAACGATGGTTTCCGGGTTTTGAATCGCCTGATGGATCACACCTCCCCCTGCCGCGCTGTTGGCGTCAAAGCGCACACAACTCGCATTGACCAAAGAGGTGTTGCTGATTGCACTGCCGCGTCCCACTGTGGTGCGGTTGTTGGCAAACTGCGTGCGCCGCAGCGTCAACGTGCCGAAGGTATGGTAAATGGCACCCCCGCCGTCACGGGTTTCATTGTCGGCGATCACGCTGTCCTCAATCCGCACCGCATAACCCCGGCTTACGATAGCGCCGCCCAGATAGATCGTGCCGCCAAGAGGATTGACATGGGCGACACCCAGCCTGCCGCCAGTGAGGGTAACATGGTGTAATTCCAGATCTCCGCCAAGTGCGACCCAAAAGAGGGTATCTGTAGTGCTGAGTGCGCGCAGGACGGTTTGCCCGCTGCCACGCCCATAAATGCGGATGGGAACGGTAATGTTCTGATGTGCGGGAAAATCAATGCTGACTGCGGTGATAAAGATATTAAAGGGCGTGGCCACATGCCCATCAACAGCACACTGCACTGCCTCCTGCAAGCGCGTCCAACCAGCAGTGCCTGAGTCAGAGATCACCGTATAGGTTGCCTGGGCTGGTAGGGGACAGGTGGATTGCAGCGACGTCTGTGGCAGCAGCGGTTGGACAGGTTCCAGATAGGGCAGCAGGGCGTCAAGCGCATCAAGGGTTGAGGCAGGTGTAGGCGTTGCGCCATTGAACGGTGGTGGCAATGCCTCCGCTGTGAGTTCGGCGGTTGCCTCCGGGAAGGGGGATAATGACGGCGTCAGCGGCTCCGGCAGCGTGGACAGCGTCGGCAGGGCGGTGAAGGTCGGCGTTTCGCTGAATGTGGCGGGCGCTGTGGTGGTGGGCGTCAGTGTGGCGGTCGCTGTCTCGGTATAGGTGGGCGTTGGGGGCGGCGGTGGCGGTGTATCCGTTAATGTTTCCGTGGGTGGCACAGGAGGTGCCTCAGTAGGTGGGGGGGTAAGATCCTGTGCTGTCAGTGTGCCGACGGAGGATCAGCACCAGCGCCAGGACCGGCAGCAGCAGCACACGTTTTGGCATACTATGCTCCAGTCAGCATAACGGCGCGCTAACAAACGCTAAGACGCGCTAACAGCGACTCTAGCGCCCTCACCCCGCGCCTGTCAACCACCGTTTGCCCTGCGCTCAGCGGGGG
>DAOTWP010000190.1:0-54068 GCA_034435675.1 Anaerolineae bacterium | reverse complement strand
CTATCCTCGCGGATAGCGCCAGATGCTTAGAAAGGAGGTGATCCAGCCGCAGCTTCCGCTACAGCTACCTTGTTACGACTTCGTCCCAGTCACCAGCCCTGCCTTCGGCGGTAGCCTCTTTGCAGTTAGCTTCCCGACTTCAGGCGTGACCAGCTCCCATGACGTGACGGGCGGTGTGTACAAGGCCCGGGAACGTATTCACCGCAGTATAGCTGACCTGCGGTTACTAGCAACTCCAGCTTCATGCAGGCGAGTTGCAGCCTGCAATCCGAACTGTGAACAGCTTTCAGGATTGGCTCCGCCTCGCGGCTTCGCGACCCATTGTACTGCCCATTGTAGCGTGTGTGTAGCCCTGGATATAAAGGCCATGCTGACTTGACGTCATCCCCACCTTCCTCCGGCTTCCCGCCGGCAGTCGCGTGTGACACTTGTAACACACGCCGAGGGTTGCGCTCGTTTTCGGACTTAACCGAACATCTCACGACACGAGCTGACGACAGCCATGCAGCACCTGTCACGGCTCCCGAAGGTCGGTCCCCTTTCGGTTCCCTACTACCGTGATGTCAAACCCAGGTAAGGTTCTTCGTGTAGCCTCGAATTAAACCACACGCTCCGCTGCTTGTGCGGGCCCCCGTCAATTCCTTTGAGTTTTAGCCTTGCGACCGTACTCCCCAGGCGGGCGACTTAACGCGTTGGCTGCGGCACCGGCGGGGTTGAGACCGCCAGCGCCTAGTCGCCATCGTTTACGGCATGGACTACCGGGGTTTCTAATCCCGTTCGCTACCCATGCTTTCGCGTCTCAGCGTCAGTTACGGTCCAGGATGCCGCCTTCGCCACTGGTGTTCCTCCGGATCTCTACGCATTTCACCACTACACCCGGAATTCCACATCCCTCTACCGTACTCTAGACTGCCAGTATCCGACGACCTCTCCCAGTTTAGCCGGGAGCTTTCACGCCGAACTTAACAACCCGCCTACACGCGCTTTACGCCCAGTAATTCCGGATAACGCTTGCGTCCTACGTTTTACCGCGGCTGCTGGCACGTAGTTAGCCGACGCTTATTCCTGTGCTACCGTCCTTGCTCGTCACACAGAAAAGGGCTTTACGATCCGAAAACCTTCATCGCCCACGCGGCGTTGCTGCTTCAGGCTTGCGCCCATTGAGCAATATTCCTCACTGCTGCCTCCCGTAGGAGTCTGGGCCGTGTCTCAGTCCCAGTGTGGGGGGTCACCCTCTCAGGCCCCCTACCCGTCTTCGGCTTGGTAAGCCGTTACCTTACCAACTACCTGATGGGCCGCAGCCCCCTCCTCAAGCGCCTGAACTTTTCTCACAGCCCTCTACAGACCGTGAGCTTATCCGGTATTAGCACCCCTTTCGGGGCGTTATCCCAGGCTTGAGGGCAGGTAAGCTACGTGTTACTCACCCGTGCGCCACTGTCCACCGAAATGGACCGTTCGACTTGCATGTGTTAGGCACGCCGCCAGCGTTCATCCTGAGCCAGGATCAAACTCTCCGTTGAATTGCTGGTACTACTTTCGCTCTCACTATGCTGCTGTTAAGCTGCCTGCTGTCACCGCGCCTGCGCCTGTGTCAGCGTATCGTGTATCTTACTCTTCCTTCACCCCGCTTGTCAAGTCTTGTGCACCCCAGGTTGGAAACCTGTTTGCACCCCGACCCGCCTGCCGCGCTCAACCGACAACCCCACCGCCCCACCGCATCTGCGCCTGTGTGACCGTGTCCTTTGCCTGTTTGCTCGGTTTGTTAACATTGGTGAAGAGTGTGGAAGTCTATCAATGTCGTCGGACAGAGTCAAGCCCCTTTTCAACTATTTTTAAGGAGAATTTGCCGGTGTTTTGATTGTGGTTGGTACAGTAACTCGGTGGCATCACTGCGGTTTACATGTTCTGAATCAGTTGTTGCAGCAGCGCCTGTTCTTCTGCCTCATTGTGGATAATGCCGTCGAGCCATGCCACGCGCAGTTGGCGCAGCATTTTGCCAAAATCTGGTCCCGGCATTAAGCCCATAGCGATCAGCGCGTGTCCATCCGTCACCGGTTGCATCTGCCGCCAGCGCTGCACATACTGCTCGAGGTAATGACGGCGCAGGGAGTCCTCAGCGAGCGCCCATGCTGTAAACAGTGCTAACTCAGAAGCTGTCTCCAGCAGTTCTACGATGGCACTGGGCGCGGCGCCAGGTGTTGATAGCAGTGGAGCATCCTGGAGCAGGCGCGCTGTCTCGACCAGAGAAACGCCGAACGTGCGCCCAAATGCTAAACGTTCTGTCCATTCAGCAGCTTTTTCCAGTGGTATTCGCGCCGCAATGCAGTGCCAGAGCAGTTCTGCGATTTCTGCTGCTGGCGTTAATAGTACAGTTCCAGGCTGCCGAACTGCCCGAAAATCGGCTTCGAGCAGCGCTGAAAGGGTAAACGCGGGATGAATAGCAATCAGGATTTGTCGTTTTTCCAGCGAACGCAGCCCTTTTTCGGGATCGCGTTCCTGCAGCAGCAGTGTCAATTCATGCCGCAGGCGTTCCCCGGTGATGCGGCGCAGCATCGGCAGTGCAGTTTCGATCAGTATCTCTGTGCGCGTTTCAATCGTGAAGCTCAGGCGCTGCTCAAAACGGACTGCGCGCAGGATGCGCGTGGGGTCATCCACAAAGCTCAGGCTGTGCAGGACACGGATGAGTTTTGCTTGCAGGTCACTCTCCCCGCCATAAAAGTCCAGCAGATGCCCTACCTCGTAATGTGGGCTGAGTTGGACAGCCAGTGTGTTGATGGTGAAATCGCGACGGTACAGGTCCAGCTTGATTGACCCGCTGTATACCGTCGGCAGCGCTGTTGGGTGTTCGTAGAATTCATTGCGCGCAGTTGCAAAATCAAGATGCTGCGGCAGTTCGCTGTCCGGCAGACCATCCTCTGCTAGAATACCCAGCCTGCCATATATATCTTCGCCCAGCATCCATTTGGCGGTGCCAAAGGGACGAAAGCTGCTGATCTCGCCGCCCAGATGCATCCGTACACGGTCTGCAAACGCGATAGCGTTGCCCTCCACGACAAAATCAATATCCAGATTGCGCCGTTCCAGCAGCACATCGCGCACTGTTCCACCCACCAGATACAGCACGATTTCCTGTTCTTGCGCCAGCGCAACCACTGCGTCAATTAGCCGTTTCGTCCGTTTGCCGAGGGTAGTCGCAAGCTGCTCTGCCGATACTACGCGCTTAATCGCCGGAACTGTCGGGTGCATGCGTGCCCAATGCTTGATCAGGTCAGTGCGGGTGACAATTCCAATCAGCCGGTTCTCTGCGTCCACCACCGGGATTTGTCCCCAGCCGCTTTTGACCATGAGCTGTTCAAGAGCGGAAACCGAATCGTCCGGCGTGAGTTTGACTTCGCCGCCCATCATCACATCCCGCACATTAAGCTGCGCGAGATCGTGTTCAATGGCGCGGTCAGCGTCGCGGCGGGTCAGCAACCCAACAACATGTTCCTCATCAATAACCGGATAGCCTTCGTGCCCGATGCGCCGCATCTCCTGGACGACATCCCGTAAGCGCTGGTGTGCGCCGAAGGTTTTGACCCCGCGTGACATCAGGTCGGCAACCCTTGCCAGCGGTTCGACGCGCCGGGCGATTTCTTCCCATAACAGCGGGCGCAGCACGTCAAGGGGTTTGTCGTAGATGGTCGCGGCTGCCGCCCGTCCGTGCCCACCACCGCCAAACGCTGCCGCCACCGCGCCGACATTAATCACATCCACTGCCGCGCGGCAAACCAGCAGGGTGCTTTTGGGCATCTCGACCACCACGAACAGTGCCGTCGTGTCCAGCATATCGCGCAGGCGATGCACCACCGTGCTGATCTGCGTGACATAACTATCCACTCTGACCGCGCAGACCATGATGGTGTAGCCCTGAATTATCCGGCTCTCTGAGGCGTTAATCAGCAGGTCGAAAAGCTGCTGTTGTTCCGGGGACAGTGCCAGCGTTAGAAAACGCCGCACCGTATCCAGCACTGCGCCGCGCTCCAGCAGCCACGCTGCGGCGCGGACATCACGCGGGGTGGTTGTCCCATAAGTCAGCGCGCCCGTATCTGAATAGATGCCCAGCATTAGCAGCGTCGCTTCCAGCGAGTTGAGGCTGATGCCGGATGCATCAATCTGTTCGACAAAAAACGTGGTGATTGCCCCTACAGATTCGCAGATGACGGTCTGGTTTGGCGCAGGCGGCGGGGGGGTATGGTGGTCAATAATCTGGACAGTCGCCGCGCGTTTGAGCGCTTTCAGTGCGGGGAGGCGAGCAGTATCTACAAGGATAACGTGCTGGATGGTACGCAGGCGGATGTCTTCCGGATGGACAAAGGGCAGCCCGTTCTGATACAGCGTGATGAACTCACTGACATTATGATTCAGCCGGTCAGGCAAAAGCGGTGTGGCGTTGGGATAAAGTTTATGCGCGCCCAGCAGCGCGGCGACTGCGTCAAAATCTGCGTTGGTATGCGTGAGGATGACAGTGTTCACCGAATTCCCTGGAAATTATGGCAAGCTCTGACAGAAATCAGCGGGTGGCAACCGGCAGACCCAGGTCGTTGATGGTAATCTGAAGTCCCGAAGCTGTCAGGTAGCTAATGGGGAGCATGCCCCAGTCAAGTATAGTTAAGCCTGCCGCTCTTTGCACCCACTGTTCGCGCTCCGTCTCATTCCCCCATAAAACCAGTGTGAGCTGCACAGTGTGGGGGTCAAAATCGGACGCCTGCGCTGTTTGGAACAACGGCAGCGCGCGTGCAATAACACCTGCATCCTTTAGCTGTGCCATAAACAGCGCTATACCTGGTACAGCGCTATGCGCCAGAACCAGTTCGATTCCGTCAGGATACCCCGCGTTAGCCAGATTTAGCTGCGCGACGTTAAAAGTGTCGGACGTGCCGGAAGTAGTCCCGAGCAGCACATCAACCCACTGCGGACCAAGCGCCGGTTGTACTGCGCTCAGCACCTGCGCATCTGCCAGCGGCGCGATTGTCGTGTTGAGGATTAGCAGCAGATGATGGCTGACCGGCGATTGTGTCCAGCCTGGCAAATCCCCATATGTCACCAGTACATCATAATCTGTGCCGACTGCCAGCGGGTCGCCCGCGTCTTCAAGCTGTGTCACCCGCGCGCCGCTGCCAAAACTCTCGGCATTGATCGGTCCGCCGCGCACGTTGGCTGCCAGCGCATAACGCACCGGCAGCGCATCTGTCGGATTACCCGGCGCTGCGGTTGCTTCAGCAGCGCTTTGCGGCATAGCAGTTGGGGCAATTGTCACGTTGACCGGAAAGGGTGTTGGCGTACCTGCACAGGCAGCACACAGCATGACCAGCAGCAGCAGCAGACGGTGGCTCATAACAGCAATCAGCTTATGGTCGGCATAAAGAAGCTGGTCAGGAAACGCTCTGCCATGCTGATAGCAGTGGCGGCATTAAAGAATGCCAGCACAGCAAAGGCGATGGCGGCGCTGCGGTCATCACGCCCGCGCAGCAGGCTGAACAAACCGGGCATAATCACTACCAGCCATGCCATATACAGCAAGTAAATGCCCGGACGGTCTGAACGTAGGTGATAGCCTTGCAGCAGCAGCATAATGCCCAAAACCAGAACGGTCGCCGCCAGTATCACACTGGTCGCAACCGCGCCCCAGAATCCGCCTGATATGGAGCGGTTTTGCAGTGCCATCAGCATTGCCCAGCCACCCAGCAGCAGCGAATAGAGAATATGGGCATTGAACAGAATATTGTGGATGTTGACCAATTCCATTGGGTAGTTTTGCCTGTTGTGGAACCCCAGCATGCGAGGATTATATATCGGTGCGGGGAGATGTGGCAACGGCAGCAATCGTTCGCTGCCGTGCCGCATGATCCGTCTTGCTGCGCCATTCAGCGCGTCAGAAATTCATGCACGAGACTCTGGAAGTGATGCACGCCATTCTCGCGCAGCACCGAAAACCGTCCGCGATCATAGGCGTTCGATTGCAACCCCTTTTGCACGCTTTCGCACAGAAAAATGTCTTCCTGCTGAATTTCGTCGCTGAACTGGATAATCTGCTGCATGCTTTCCCAGCCTGCCCCCGTTCCCGGTTGCTCAAAGAACCACTCAAAAATGGTCAGGGTTTTGTTATGCCCCACCGGCAGGATGATGTTGATTGAGGTGTTATCCAGATAAACATTGAGCATTACGTTGGGGAAAATCCAATAATACAGCGCCTCGGACTCAGCTTCGCCTTCCCGGATGTAACGCCGGTCACGCACTTCGCCGCCGTTTTGTGCCGGACGAATCGGTGCGTACTGCGACGAGTAGTAACGAAAGGTATCCACACGGTACTGGTCATAATCCAATTCCTTATAGAGGCCGGGATGTGCAATCGGCACGTGGTAGCCTTCGAGATAATTGTCAACGTAGACTTTCCAGTTACAGTCAATCAGGTAATCGCGTCGCTCTACAAAGGTCATGTCATCTATCTGGAAACCTTTTGCGACAATTTCCTGATGAATCGTGCCGTAATAGGTGTTCATCGGCGGGGCGGTAGCATCAAGGTTGACAAACACCCACGGTCCCCACGCCTCTACTTGAATTGGTTTGAGGCAGATGTCATCTTTTTGCCAGCTTTCCACCCCCTCAAATTCCGGCGCGTTGAACAGCCTGCCGTCCAGCGTATAAGTCCAGCCATGATATTTGCATTGCAGGCTCTTGCGATTGCCCTTGCCCACTGCCACTGGACCTGCCCGGTGCATGCATACATTGTAAAACGCGCGCAGCATGCTATCCTGCCCACGAGTGACGACCAGCGGCTGCCCGGCAACCTCGCAGGTGAAAAAATCCCCTGCGCGCAGCACATCGCGCAGTTGCCCGACAGGCTGCCACGTTTTCCAGAAAATGTTCGCTTTTTCCAGCTCGAGGAATGCCGGGTCTGTATACCAGCGTGCGGGCATGGTTTCTGCCCGTGCGAGGTCAGGGGCTGGTGTAAAATCGCTCAAATCGGGTCGCAAAGTTGACATAACGCGACTGGCTTATTCCATTTCTTCAGCAAACTGGGCAATATAGCTGTCCACAATATCGCTGACCGTGATAATGCCTACCACACGCCCCGCTTCAATAACCGGCAGGGCGCTGAAGTTATATCTGCGCATCAACTGGGCAGCGCGAACCACTGTTTCATCGGACTCAATAGTCATCGGTTCAGGGGTCATGCAGGCAGCAGCAGTAACCCCCCGCAGCAGTGCCTGATCATCTTCCCGGAAGCGCAGCACCATCGGCGAATTCATAGCCAGGCGCACATCACGATCAGTGATAATGCCAATCAATCGTTCCTGACTCATCACCAGCAGGTGACGGCAGGGGTGCGATTTCATCAGCCCAATGACCTCTTCGAGCGTCGTATCCGGTGTTACTGTGATTGGATCGGGCGTCATGATATCAGCGACTGTAATCATCGTTTGTTCCTGTTTTAACAAAAGACCATCTACTACATTTTACCGCAAATTCGCTATAGCATTGAGTATAATCGCGCTTACAAAACCCCTTGAACTTATGGCTTTCAGGCAAAGAGAAGGATTATGAGATGATGTACACCGATGGACAGTGGATTAAAGACGAACACGGGCGCGTGCTGCTGCTGCGCGGCGCGAACCTGAGTGGTAGCACAAAAGTGCCCTATACACCTGACGGTGCAACCTACCGCCGTGAGGGATTTTACGATCATCGTCAGGTTTCCTTCGTCGGACGTCCTTTTCCGCTGGCAGAAGCTGATGAACATTTTTCCCGACTGCGTGCATGGGGCATGACTTTCCTGCGCTTTCTGGTTACCTGGGAAGCCATAGAACATGCCGGACCGGGGCAATATGACACGGAATATCTCGATTATCTTTACGCCGTACTGCACAAGGCGAACGAATACGGGATCAATGTTTTTATTGACCCGCATCAGGATGTCTGGAGTCGCTGGACCGGTGGCGATGGTGCGCCCGGATGGACGCTGGAAGTGCTGGGCATTGACCTGACCCGGTTAGCGGAAACCGGCGCAGCGATCAACCATCCTGAGCATGGCGATCCCTATCCCCGCATGATCTGGCCCACCAATTACACCAAGTTAGGTGCCGGGACGTTGTTTACCCTGTTTTTCGGGGGCAACGATTTTGCGCCGCACACGATGATTGAAGGTCTACCCGTGCAGGAGTATCTGCAAAGCCATTACATCAATGCTGTAAAGCAGGTCGCCCTGCGCCTGAAAGACCTACCCAATGTGGTTGGCTATGACAGCCTGAACGAACCTGGCGGCGGATTCATCGGGGTATCCAATCTTGCTGAGGTTATGCCTGGATTGCTCAAGGCGGGCAGCACACCGACGCCGTACCAGGCTATGCTGCTGGGGGCGGGGTATCCCCAGGATGTGGATGTATATGAGCTGACCCTGGCAGGCGCGGGCGTTACCGGCAAAGCGCGTTTGAATCCCGGCGGTGTGTCTCTCTGGCGTGAAGGCTCTACGTGTGTCTGGAAGCAAAACGGTATCTGGACAGATGCAGATGGCGAACCGCGCCTGCTGCGCCCCGATCATTTTGCTCTGCCTGCTGGCAAGACCCTGATTGACGACTATATCAAGCCATTCATCAAGCGCTTCATCACGGAGATTCGCTCTGTTGACCCGCACGCGATTCTGTTCCTCGAAGGCGTCCCTGAAGGCGATCACGCCCACTGGAGCGCCGCAGACCCGCAAAATGCAGTCAATGCCGGGCACTGGTACGATGGTCTGACGCTGTTCCTCAAGCAGTTCAACCCGGAGTTCACGGTGGATACAGTGGCGATGCAAATGTACAGCGGGACCGAGGCAGTCCAGCAGGCGTTTACTGACCAGATCGGCAGGCTCAAGACAGCCGCGCTGGAAAATATGGGCGGTATACCCACGCTGGTGGGGGAGTTCGGGCTGCCCTATGATATGCACGAAAAGAGCGCCTATACGACTGGCGATTATACGCTGCACATTACCGCGCTGGACATGTACTACAATGCGCTGGATGCACATTTGCTCAATGCAACAATCTGGAACTACACACCGGACAATACCAATGCGCGCGGCGATCTATGGAATGATGAAGACCTGTCCATCTTCAGCCGTGACCAGCAGACCCGCGACTGGCGCGAGGACATCCATTCCGGGGGGCGCGCGCTCGCATCTGTAGTGCGTCCTTATGCGCGGGCGACTGCCGGGGAACCGCAGCGCATGCAGTTTGATCTGGCAACGCGCACGTTCACATTCGAGTTCCGCAGCGATCCGGCAGTGAGCGCGCCGACGGAGATTTTTGTGCCCAATTACCATTATCCCAACGGATATACGGTGAAGTTGTCTGACGGGGAGTATCAGATCAACGCAGAAACGCAGACACTCACGGTCCGCGTCTTAAACAGCGGCGCGCAGCACACCATTCGGATTACGCCGCGCGAATAATACGCCCGCAACTGGTGGCTCACACGCAGGCAGGGGGCGCGGTGGTATGCTGCGCCCCTTAACAGGCGGCAATTGCAGACTTTTCAGATAACAGCACAGGCAGGGTCAGATCCCCTTTGCCTTTTTGTCAATGATTTCCTTGAACGGGTCTTTGCCCTTTTCAATCAGCACTTTACGACTGCGCCCGCCGTCCTGCACTTCACCGACAATGCCCAGTTCTTCGAGCAGATCCATAATGCGGGCTGCGCGCGGATAACCAACCCCCAGCTTACGCTGGATTTGCGAGGCGGAGGCTTCGCCGTCGGCAATGACCAATGCGATTGCCTCTTCCAGCATCGGGTCCGTCTCGGACAGGAACTCGCGCCGGGTCAAGCCGCGTTCCCAAGGAGCGATCCCCTGTTTTTCCATGCGCCCATCCTGAAGCTGCTGCAAGTGCCAGCGTTTCCAGTGCCGCACAATGTTGCGCACTTCGTCATCCGAAACATAACAACCCTGCACACGTTTCGGCGCACCTGCGTCTGGTGCAAGGTAAAGCATGTCCCCTTTGCCCAGCAGGTTTTCTGCCCCTACACTATCCAGAATTACGCGCGAGTCGATGCCCGACGCCACCGCAAACGAAATACGCGCGGGAAAGTTCGCTTTAATCAACCCGGTGATGACATCTACACTGGGGCGCTGCGTGGCAACGACCAGATGCATCCCCACTGCGCGCGCCATCTGCGCGAGGCGAGTGATCGTTTTTTCGGTTTCTTCCGGCTTGAGCATCATCAGGTCGCCGATTTCGTCAATCATGATGACAATGTAAGGCAGTGCCTCACTCTTACGGCGTGCGCCCAGACGCGAATTGTATATCTCGATGTTGCGCGCGGCGTTTTCTTCGAGCAGTTTATAGCGCCGGTCCATTTCGCGCGTACACCAGCGCAGCACGCCGATGATGCGCTCCATATCGGTTTCCACCGGACCCAGCAGGTGCGGAATGTCGTTGAAGCGGCTGAGTTCAACCATTTTGGGATCAAGCATTACCAGCCGGACATCGCCGGGGAAGTTATCCAAAATCAGCGCCGCTGCCATCGCCGCAATTGCGACTGACTTACCCGACCCCGTCGTTCCCGCAATCAACAGGTGGGGCATTTTTGCCAGATTGATGCTCACCGCCTGACCGGCAACATCACGCCCCAGCGGGATTAACAGCGGCGTATGATCTTTTTGCTTCGCCTTGTAGAAAGCGGCACTTTCATAGACCGAACGCAGCGCAACCGTGCTGGGATTTTTGTTCGGCACTTCAATGCCGACATAACTGTGCCCCGGTACGGGTGTTTCCAGGCGCAACCGTTTAGCGGACAGCGACAGCGCAAGATCCTGCGACAATGAAGCGATCTTGCTGATGCGCGTGCGCTGCATCATGCTTTCGCCTTCACCGAGGTTGACCTCCTTGAACGGCTGGACGGCATACTGCGTAACAGTGGGACCGACCTTGACATCCACCACATCTACATCAATATCAAATTCAAGCAGTGTGTTTTCTATCAGGACGACGTTCTTGTTGATTTCCGACTCATCCGGTGGATTCAACTCGACATCTTGCAGCAGCGGCAGCGGTGGTAGCTGTGGATCGCGTTTGCCGAGTTGTTTGGGGTCCTGCATGCCCGCAACCGTGAAGTAGCGCTTCACGCGCCCGTCGGGGCGTTCCACAACCTTATGTCCACCTTCTGATTTTTCTTTTACCTGCCCGATGAGATTAAAGTTTTGCAGCGGTTTATCCGCTGTGCTTTCCTCAAGTGGTGTGATCATCACTTTCGGCGCAGGTGCAGCAGCAGGTCCAACCGCGCCGGGGCGCGCAGAAGGCGGCAGATTGTCGAGATTTGGGCGAATGCGCATAATCATTGCGCGGCGTGTCAGGTCAATAACCGCTGCGGGTGCGGTAGCTGCCTGTGTTGGTGCCGCTCTGACTTTCTGACGTGCGCTGCGCTTCTGTTCCGATTCTTGCAGCAGGCGTCCGGCAAGCGTTTGTAGACGCTGACTACCAATATTCAACCATTTACGCAGCTGCGACCAGCGGACACCTGCCGCGATGGCGATGCTGATGACAAACGCGGGCAGATACAGTGCCCATGCGAGGCTCATGCCAAACAGGCTGGTGACAATGCTGCTGAACGCCCAGCCGATGATGCCCCCGCCTTCGCCAGCCCGCGCAACAGCACGCAGTTCGGTATCGCCAATTGCCAGGTGCATCAGCGCCAGCAGGGAAATGAACGCGATCTCAATGGCGAGAATGCGCGAAGCAGGGAACGCAATCGTCACGCCGATCTTGGGTAGCAGGATAATCACCCCAAGCAGCAAAATGCCCCCGGCGACAATCACACTGCCGTAGCCGAATAGATCGGTCAGTACGTTGGACCACGCCTGCGAGATGGTTGTATCTGCTGCGACATTGAACAACGAGAGCAACGACACAACCCCGCCGACGAGCAGCACAATCGCCGCAATTTCGTCCATCCATGGGGGTAGGCTGTCGAAGATGCGATCCCAGAAATCCGGGCTTAAGCCATACTCGTCAAATAAATCCCGTTTGGCTGTGGGCACGGGTTTCGGCGGATCCCCGGCAGGGAGCGTAGGCGATTGGTGGCTGGTGGCAGGTTTCCCGGCAGCCGGGAGCGCAGGCTTGTCTTTGTCGGTTTTTTGCTCTGCGGACAAATCCCCACCTCGATACAACAGTATTCATTGTGCTTATGGTACATCTATTGGAGGCTGTGTGCCATTATGGCGCTGCAGGAGAACCCTGCCTGCGATGGCAGCGTTTTGCAGGATGAAGACCTGCAGGGTGATCGTGCTTATGCAGCAGATCACCCGAGTTCAGGCGAATGCTGAACGATAGCTCAGCGCAGGCGTAAGCTAAGTCCCAGACGGCGTGCCTGACCGTCAATGCTGAGGATCCGCGCACTAATTCTTTGCCCCTCTTTGACGACGTTCCGAGGGTGCAAGAAATGCCCCTCTGCCAGTTCGGAGACGTGGATTAACCCTTCCAGACCTTCCTCAATGCAGGCAAATGCGCCGAAATCAACGACATTCGTGATGGTGCCTTCTACCAGTTCACCAATTTTGTAGCGTTCTTGTACGGTCTGCCAGGGGTCAGGGCGCAGCCGTTTGAGGCTGAGGGCGATCCGCCCGTTTTCGCGGTCAATATCCAGCACGTAGACTTCGACATACTGTCCACGCTGGAGTACTTCGTTGGGGTGTCCTACACGTCCCCAGCTTAGTTCGCTGATATGCGCCAGCCCTTCCAGTCCGCCCAGGTCAACGAATGCGCCAAAATCGCACAAATTGGTCACTGTGCCGCCGACCACATCGCCCGAACGCAGACGCACGAGGATGTCGGCGCGTTCACCGGGCTGTGCGCTTGCCGCCCGCTCAGAAAGAATCAGGCGGTTCTTTTCAGCATCCAATTCAATGACCCGCAGCCGAAGTGTTTGTCCCATGCGGCGCAGCAGGGCATTGCGCCGTAACATAACACTAGCCGCGGCAGGAAAATCAATCAACTGGCTTGCCGGCACAAACCCGCGCAGGCTCTGCCACTCCACCAGCAGACCACCACGATTGTAGCCGACGACAGTTAGCTCTATAACTTCATCATTGTCCGTAATTTGCTGGATAACTGCCCAATCGGATCGAGCAGTTTCGCCGTTTGTGTGTTCAAAATCGGCACCATCTACACCATCAACCATCAAATCATCATTATGCTGGTGGAAATGGGTTTCCGTGGTTGCGTATTCCCCCTCGTTGAGCAGTGCCGACCAGTACCCTTCATCAAGTGCTGGCGGAGGCGGCTTAAGGTCATGCCGCTGCACATCACTAGCCATCGTCTTCCCTCTAATTTACGACTACACCCGAACGATGATCTACTGGAATCTCTCGACTGAATGCAAAAATCTGGCGACAGCCCCCCTATCGTGAAGTTCATTATAGGTACTCGCCAGAACCTTGTCAAACAGGGTATAAGGGAAAAATGGCTGTCTGGATGGTTGCCAAAACCAATGTGGAAAACAAAGCACGCTGCCGTGTTTCAGGTTATGTGTGCAGTTGGTCGCGCCGTGCTTCCTGCTCCATATTGCGGATCGTTTCGGCAACGATTTCGATTGCCGTGCGCTGCTTGCGGTACAAATCGGGTTCGCTCAGTGCCAGGCGGATTGCCGCATCGCGCACTTTCAAGCGTTCGATGAAACGCAGATTGAGGATGTTATAGATCATCCATTCCGGGCTGGTCAAACGTGGTTCGCCGGGGGGTTTCTGGCTGTTGATTGCTTTTAGCAGGACAGCGCGCAGTGCCCGTGACGGATTGTTGTCATTTGTCGCCAGACTCGCGTGGACAATTTCCAGTTCCTGTAAGCGGCTGCTGCTCAAGCCGGGTCCGCCCCAGTAGTGTTTCAGCGCGGCACGCACCTGTTCGACAAACTGTTCATCCACAGGCGACGCAGCGTTCACCGCAGTCGTCGTGGTATAGCCGGGGCGAAATTCAACTTCGGCGGCGCGGGTACGGGTGAAGTCAATCTGGGGCAGCAGCCCTTCCAGTGCCGCAAAGATTTCTTCCTGCAAGCGCAGATCATCGAGCAGTTGGGCGGCGCGGCGGACATAGGTACGAATGAACTTTTGCTGTTCTTCCTCGGTCAGGTTAAATGCCGTCGCGCGCGCGCGGATGCCCATAAAGCCCAGTACAGGCGTGGTGCCGTTTGTCGGGCTGGTTTGCCGGTCACTATACAGCGGGACCACCCAGTAGGGTTCCCACTGCTGAGGCGCTTCGGAGGTTTCTAACGAAGTTCCATGGCGCTGGAGCCATTGATCTGCCGGGCGTTCTGGTCCCACGCTGGCAAGATTTTCGAGTTCGCGATTATCGTTATACATGGCGACAAACGCGCTGTTTACCCGCAAATAATCACAGCAGGATTCGAGATTTGCCTCCATTAACTGAAGCAGGTCTGTGTGGGTCAGCAGCCGTTCGCTCAGGTCTTGCAGCTTGGAGAACTGTTCGGCGCTTTCCTGCCCGTAAATCAGCCAGCGCTCCAATTGTGGTAGTGAAAGCGCGACCATCCACTGCCAGAACAGCACAGCCGTAACCACCGCAAAGGGCATAAACTGGTCGGCAGGGATGCTGAAAAAGCGCCTGCCCGACGTGCTGAACAGGATAATCACCAGCGCCAGCACCCCTGTTGCCGGACCACGCAGGATAAACCGCAGCAGTTCAACTTTGACTACACGATCGGGAATGCGGGAGCCAAAAAACGACAGTGGATATGCCAGAAACAGCAGCATGAGCACAACAACAATGTTGGCAAGATTGACCACAAGCAGCGCGCCGAGGTTAAAGACTTCGCCCGGCGGCAGCAGCAGACCATAAGGAAAAATGCCCAGCGGGGGGGTCAGCATTGCCAGTTGCAGATAAGCCATTCGCCGCCGGGTGCTGCGTGTCAAACACCGCAAACGGGCACGATTGACATTGATGAATGCTGCCCCGGTGCCCACCACAAAAAAGGCAAGGTAGACCAAAAATAGCGGTGCGGCTTCCATCACGACAAATTCTGTGACTGTCTCTGCCGGCTGAATCACGAGGTCCGTAAAGGCAACGAGCAGTGCAAACAGCGCGCCAATCACATACATGATGCGTGAAACGGCGTGTCTGCGCCCGCGTGAGGGCAGTCCGGTGGTCGCCAGCAGCGCGTCCGAAAGGTGGAACATTGCCGCCGGAATCAAGGCGATGCCGCCCCATTGCAGGCGCAAAATGGCTTCATAAATGCTGCTGCCGGGACCCAGGGTAAGAAAAACATCTCCTGCGTAGGTCCACGTCACGCACGCCAGCACGATACCCGAAGCACGTGCCACCCGATCGCGCATGTTGCGGGTAATATTATACAGCAGCAGCGATAGCGCGATGATCACAATCGCTGCCGCCAGAGTTTCGTTCATGAGATCGAGCAGATCCGTCAGAAAAGCATCCAACGTGACCTACGCTCCTGTGGTTATATGCCAGTATTTCGTCAACGCCTGTCAAATATACAGCATGGAAGGGCTGATTGCGTAGACACAAGGCGTGTAAGAACGGAACAGCTCGTTGTATCCGCAGTACTCAGCGCAGCGATTGACCGAAGAAGATGGCGATGTCCTGATTGGCAAAATACTGATCGTTGAAGCCGCAGAAGGCAAAGCCACGTGACTGGCAGAAGCTGATGCCTGGGAAATTGCGCGTCTGCACTTCAATCTGAAGTCGTTCGAGCTGGTGTTCATATGCCCACTGGCGCGCCGCTTTCAGCAGCCGTGTGGCAATCTGCTGGCGGCGATATGGACGGCTGACCACAATATCCTGAACGAAACCGAGACGCCGCGCGGGATCCGTCAGCATGGTCAGATACCCCCGCATTTCGGCATCTTCTTTGCTGACCGCTACCACAAAACAGCGATCAGCCGCCAGCGCCAGCCGCAGTCGCTGTGCATCGGCGGGATAGACCGCGTCCAGCGTGCGCGGCAGTCGTTCGGTCTTGAAGTGAATGTTCAGCGCGCCTGAAGGCTGGGTGAAGCTCATCTGCCAGACGTAATCGGTCTGGTAGTCGTGTTCTAGCGCCAGACATGCCGGGATATCCGGCTCACACCCGTCACGGATCAATAAACCAGGTGCTTTAGAAAGCATACAGACTAAACCAGATAAACGCTGCCGAAAGTCCCGCGCACATAAACCGTGACCTGCGGCGCGCTTGCATCGGCATCGAGGGCTTCATAGATTCCAGGGGCGACTTCGGCATAGCGGTTGCCGTCGGCACGGCGTTCAAACAGCCGGTTGCCCGCCGTGTGAACGCGCACACGATAACCATGCGGGGTAACCACCGTAATATTCCCCAGGGTGGAGTGGACTTCGAGGGTGTCAAATGCTTCATAAGGGCAGGTCAGGCGAATATCGCCCACGCCGCTGGCAAGTATCGCCTTCTGGACAATCAGATCGGTGCAGTCGAGACTGATCTGTCCCAGATGCGTGCTGACATATATCGTCCAGGGCAAATCACGCGCGAGTCCCATTTGCCAGTCAGCAAATGAAGTCCACGGGGTAGCAGCGCGATCCATGCGCAGGTGTGTGTAAGCTCCGTCCACACTCAGATAAGGGCGTGAGCTGGCAGCATACTGCCCGGCAATCAGCCGTCCTTCGCGCTGGAGGGGACGCAGCACGACATCAATCGCGCCAGCATTGATTTCCAGCGCGGCTGCCTCAACACTGCCGCGCGTAATGCCAAACGTGCGGGTGCCGGAACCGGGCAGCAAATCGCCCTGAATGATGAGCTGTGCCCCCAGCACAACCAGCACCAGGGGCAGCAGGCTGACTGCGTTGAACCCCTCCAGCACGAGGAAATTTTGCAGCAGCAAAATGACCCCGGTGAGCAGCAGGAGCAGCGCCCACAGCCACGGACGGCGGTTTTCGTTGTTTTTTGTGGATGGGCTGCTCAAAACTGGCATGCCTCCAGTATGGCTGGCTGTATCAGGAGGGATGGTTGTGCCTGCGCGAACAACAAACCATCCCCTGATGGATTACAATCAGCAGAACGGATTATTCCTCATAGAGGTAATCCTTGAGGATTACATGGGCTGAAGACTGGCGCAAACGGTTCAATGCCTGCGCTTCCAATTGGCGTACCCGTTCGCGGGTAACACCAATCGTCTGCCCGACTTCCTCCAGCGTGTAGACCCGTCCGTCTTCCAGCCCATAACGCAGGCGCAAAATCTGCGCTTCGCGGGGAGGCAAACGGTTCAGCGCTTCCTGCAACTGCTCATGCAGTAGATGGGTTGCGACTTCTTCCGCTGGGGCAGGACTGTTGATATCTTCCACAAAATCGCCGAACGTGGAGTCGCCTTCATCATCAATCGGCGTTTCCAGACTCACCGGACGGCGCGCAATTTCGAGCAGATTCTCAACCTTGTCCGGCGTGGTTTCCATACCCAACGCCAGTTCGTCAATGGTTGGTTCGCGTCCCAACTCCTGCAGCAGTTGCAGTTGCACGCGGCGCATCCGGTTGAGCTGATCGCCCATATGCACCGGCACGCGAATCGTGCGTCCCTGATCGGCAACGGCGCGGCTGACTGCCTGACGAATCCACCATGTTGCGTAGGTGCTGAACTTATGACCACGCCGATACTCAAATTTGTTGGTTGCGCGAATCAAGCCGATGTTGCCTTCCTGAATCAGATCGAGGAACGGCACACCCCGCCCGATGTACTTCTTAGCTACGCTGATGACCAGGCGTGCGTTGGCGCGGATCAGGTGTTCCTGCGCGGCTTCGCCATCGGCAATCAGTTCCCGCAGCGTATAGACATCATCCAGCGGGAGTTTATCATCGCCATGTTTTTCAAGGTAGCTGCGGGCAATCTCCGCTTTTTCCATGCGCTTGGCGAGGTCAACCTCCTCCTGCGCCGTCAACAGCGGGACACGTCCGGCTTCCTTCAAATACAGTCCTACTACATCGTCGGTGTCGAGTGCCTGCTGGTAGCCTGCATCATCGCTCAGATCTTCTTTGAGCAGCGCCAGCACATCCTCCTCATCGTCGTCTTCCTCAGGCTCATCATCCTCGAAGAATTCGACGCCAGATAGATCAAGATCGCTTTCATCCACGAGTACTTCTTCAATCTCTTCGGGGATTGTCTCAACCTTTGCGACGACATTGATATTCGCTTCCAGCAGCGCGTCCATTAGTTCATCGAGCAATGCCACATCGTTTTCTGCTTCCGGCAGAAAAGCGAGGATTTCGTCGTAGGTAATGGAACCCTGCTGCTGCGCTTTTGCCACCAGTTGCGCGCGGATTTCGTCTTTTTGTACCATCTGCATCATCTGTACCATAAGCCACACACGTCGTAAGCCTTGTGTTTATATTTACAAGGCTCATTCAACTCCTGCTCACTCGATTTACTCCAGCACTGGGTCGTTTCCGCGATTTGTCCGATTACCAGGTGTTTTACCCGGCATTCTCACCGGGAGTGATCCCTGTTGATCGTTGTGCAGTAAACCACACCCGCAAGCGAATTTCCGTCACTGTGCCTTCAGTCAGCAAACCCCGCTTTGGGGCGGGGGATGAAGGCAAAAAAAATCGTGTTCCGGTTGATGCAGCAGATCACTGTGTATCCCTGTATGCTGCATCAATAGTCTAAAGTAGCGCGTTGTGTGATTCTTGTCAAGCTACCTGGACTCCTGAAGGCGCAGGAAATAGTCCACTAGAAAGTCCAGCCGTCCGCCTGCTCGATCCACCACGTAAACGTCTGGCAGCGGATCAATCTGCACATAGTACTGCTCCCGTGTCGGCGAAATGATCCCAATGGTCATTCGCCGTGTGCTGCCATCGCTCAGCAGCAGTTCCACCGTCGTCAAATACCATTCGGGAAAAACTACCCCGAACCCGTACTGGGTCAGGTCAGTTGTAGCGTCAACCGGAATAATTCGACGGTAGCTGAGTGTCACCGCAGCGAGGGCGATCCCGTTGGCGATATCCTGATTGACCGCAATGCTGATTGATCCACCGACCGGAGCACTCTGGTTGACAAATTCACCCGCATTCGGAACTTCCCAGAGTGCACTGTCTGTCCTGCGGTAAACTAACTGATGATTCTGTTGATCGCTCAGTCGAATTTCCTGCACCTGCTCAACAGCAACACCGGGAAAGATGCGATTATCCTCCGCGCTGTTGGCGATCTGCACTCCCGCCTGTTCTTCCAGGGTGCGCCCCTGAAGCAGCGTGACTACCAGCACTACGATAAAGACCGCGCCAAGCAGCCAAATGTTACGTTGATTTGATCGTTTACTCATCGTCTGCTCCGCCGCCACCAGACCACTGCCCCGCTAACCAGCACAAGACCGGGGACGAGAATAATCGTCACAAAGGCAATGATATCAAGCTGCGTGCCAGCGACCGAGATCAGCGGCGATCCTGATGAATAAAACTGCGGCGCGAACCCGATCTGCTGCTCAACATCCATCAGCCATGTTAGACCATCAAACAGCAGTACACGGTTCCCACTCCAATTGCTGTCGAAGTAAACATTGGTGATGAAATCTCCGTCGCCGACTAGCAGGATCCGCGCGTCGGTTTCAGTATTCCATGCCCATACCACCAGCGCTTGTTCGCCGGGGCTGTCAGTCTGCACGTCGTAGCTGTAATCCTCGTTGTTCAGCAGCGCGCCAAAATCTCGTTTGGCAAAGCTGTAGGGCGAGGAAAGCACGACCCACCCATTGTTCACGGGCGGTTCCGGGCTAATTTCCAGCGCGCGCGGAATGTGAAACAACAGCGGGGCGGTATCGCCTCCCAGTCGTACCCCGATGGACGTACTCGTGCTGGTCGCATTGCCAATCACATCCAGCGGATTCTGAAAACTCACCTGCGGGTCCACGACAACGGCATCGAGGGCGCGGATTCCAAAGCGCTGCCAAAGATACTGGTTGAAGGGTCCATTTTCCGCAAGGAATGGCGACGCCTCGCCAAAGACAATATCGGTCAGCAGCAGCAGCGAACCGCCGCTGGACAAATACCGATCAAGCACTTCAATCTCGGGCACGCCAAGATCCGTGAGCGGACGCGCCATCACAACTGCAGCAGCATCGTCGGGAATACTGCCACCTTCTGCCGCCAACGTGCTCAGGTCGAGGAAACTGGTGACTAGTCCATTTGCCATTAGTGTAGAGACCGTGTTGGCCAGCCCGTCTGCGCGGGTATTCAAGGCATCCAATTCACCACGGTCAATCGTGAAGTAGATGGTCAAGCTGCCCCGAATGAACAGGCGGTTTAGCGCGTTGGTAATGTCCCGTTCCTGATTGGTGCTGCGGGTTTCCGGTGTAAACACGATCAGCGTCTGGCTGAGATCAACGGTGCCCTCCGGTGTCAGAAACGAAATGAACACTGTGCCATCCGCAACTACCCCAAAAATCTGGCTGAACTGCTGTGCCTGTATCGGCTGTTCTTCGGGGTCAACGTATACTCGATGGATTCGCCCCCCGCTGGCGGTTTCATACAGGCGGATGAAACGGTCATCCACCTCGCGCTGCTGCAGGATTGCCGGAGAATAGAAGCCCGTGATCTGGACATCCCGATCTACCCGCGCAATCAGGCTGAGTGTTTCCGGGCTGAGCGTAAAGCGGGTGTTGGCGGTCATATCCACCGTTATCACTGCCCGCTGCAAGAAAATGTAGAGCAGCGTCACGATGCCGATCAGCAGTAGGGTAGCAAAGATGGCGCTCGTGCTCTGTCGTGCTTGCCGCCCACGCATGAAGGCTGTGAACTCGTCTGGGGTCATGGTTGCCCATAACCCTATCCCCACAGCGCCGGTTGCCAGCGCGCCCACGACGAATGGGCTGAATCCCGCCTGCCAGATTAAGCCGACAATGCCGACCAGCAGCCCCACAGCGCCGGCAATGCTGCCCCACTGACCCAGCCGTTCGCGTGTGATGATAACAGCGGGCTGGCTTTGCTTCTGTGTTTGCTTTGCTTTCATCAGCGCCACCTGTGCGATTGCACAATCTGAATGGTCGCGAACAGCATAATCACGATCATGCCCGCAAGATAGGCAACATCTTCGACGCGAATAACGCCAATCGCAAATGATGTCGAGAAATGCCCTTGCAGCGAAAGATTACGGATGACGATGGCAAGATCAATACTGGCGACAATCTGCCCGGCGAGGTCGCCAAGCCACAAAATCACCAGCACCGCCATGCTCAGAAAGGCAGCGACAATCTGATTCTCGGTCAGTGACGAAAAGAGCATCCCGACAGCCAGTGTCGCACCGCCATACAGCCAGATACCCAGATATGCAGCAATTGCGTGCCCAAGATCAGGATTGGTGATCGTCAGCAGAATGATCTGGTACATGAACGTCAGCACCAGCAGCAGCGAATAGTACACCCACGCGCCCAAGAATTTGCCGATGACGATATGCGTGTCTGTCACCGGCGCGGTCAGCAGCAGTTCCAGCGTGCCTTCGCGGCTTTCCTCTGCCAGCAGGCGCATGGTCAGCAGCGGCGCGAAAAAGACCATCGCAAAGGACAAAAACGCGGGCACCAGGGCGGGATCAGCCGCCTTTGTGCCGACGCTGAATGCGAGATCGTTATTGAACAGCACTGCCGTGAGCAGCAGCACCGAAAAAGCGATCAGATATGCCACTGGGGAAGCGAAATACTGGCTGACTTCGCGCCGGAAGATAATGCCAATGCTCTGCATCGTTTAGCCGTCCCTTCCGACCACATCCAGGAAGATGTCTTCCAGTGTCATTGCCACCGGGCGCAGTTCCAGCACTGTGCCGCCTGCCAGCGCAACACTGCGCGACACTGCTGCGCGGAGATCGGTGTCACCCTGTGTGCGCACCACATAACCCACGCCCTGTGGTGTGACACTTTCCACGCCCGGCACGGCGCGCAGTAGTTCGGGCGTGGTGCTCGGCGACAGGTCGCCTACTTCAATATAGAGGTTGTCCCCACCGTGCAGCTGCCGCCGCAATTCGTCGGGCTGTCCCTGTGCCACCACCTGCCCGTTGTTCAGAATCAACACACGGTCACAGACTTGTTCTGCTTCAGAGAGGATGTGTGTGCTGAACAGGACTGTATGGGTTTGGCGCAGGTCGCGCACTAGCTGGCGCACTTCGATCACCTGACGCGGGTCAATGCCGATGGTCGGTTCGTCGAGGATAATCACAGGTGGATCATGCACGAGCGCCTGTGCCAGCCCCAACCGTTGTGTCAGCCCTTTGGACAGGCTGCGCACCAGTGACTGCCGCCGTGCAGCAAGCTGGACACGTTCCAGCACTGCATTGACGTTGCGGCGCGCATTGCGCACCCCGCGCAGTTTTGCCCAGAAGGTGACATACTCCTGCACGGTCATATCAGGATAAATCGGCACGTGCTCCGGCATATAGCCCACGCGCTTGCGCACCTCAAACGAGTCTTGCAGCACATCAAAACCGGCGATACTGGCGCTGCCGCTGGTTGGTGGCAT
Organism: Anaerolineae bacterium; assembly: GCA_034435675.1. Taxonomy (GTDB): domain Bacteria; phylum Chloroflexota; class Anaerolineae; order Aggregatilineales; family Phototrophicaceae; genus DAOTWP01. The sequence continues at coordinate 31,601 of DAOTWP010000190.1, read as the reverse complement.
AAACCCGGTCAGAATCCGCATAGTAGTCGTTTTGCCAGCGCCGTTAGGTCCCAGAATGCCCAGAATCTCACCTTCCTGAGCCTCAAAGCTGATGTTATCCACTGCTAGCTTGTGACCGTAGCTCTTGCTCAGGTTGTGGACTGTAATCATCGCTGCCTGTTCCTGCGCTTGTGTAGGTTTCGCGCGCATGTTTTCTATGTGTACTCTAATGGATGCTACACACGAACGCGGTGCATCGTCAAGCAACGATAAACGATCTCGGACAATGCTCTGACATTTTGGGGACAACCTGGGGGCGGCTGGATAATCTGCACAAATCTGACGCGGTGAGTCATTCACTTTTTACGAATTTTCGGGCAGACGTTGACACTTTCGTCAGAATTGCCTAAACTACCCGCATATTCCGCAGCAATCATCTGACAATTTTGTGGTGACTATGTTTGTTCTGGATATTCAGCCAGCCATATCCCGCCGTCGGCGCATCCGTCGCCCGCATGCCGTTGAGGTTATGCCGGGTGTTTTGCGCTGGCGGTAACGATAGTCGCCGTAGTGGACGCAAACAGCCCCCTGACCTCAACAGCACTGAGGTCAGGGGTTTTTGTTATCCGGGCAAAGGACAGAAGCGCTATGCAAACAACGGGCAAACTGCGAGTGGGTGTTTATGGGGCATCGGGCTATGCTGGCATGGATACGGTCGACCTGCTGCTGCGCCATCCCTGTGTGGAGGTTGTCTTTGGCACATCCAGCACCTATGCCGGACAGCGCATTCCCGGCACTTCCCTGCGCTACATGCCGCACGAAGCCGTCGATGTCAGCAGTGTGGCTGTGGTTTTTTTGGCGCTGCCGCACAGGGTTTCTGCGCAGATGGCGGCAAAAGCACTGGCAGAAAACGTGCGCGTGCTGGATTTGTCCGCTGACTTTCGACTGGAGGATCCCGGAATTTACGAAAATTGGTATCATAGCGCGCATCCGCACCCCGAACTGCTGCCAGCGCCCTACGGTCTGCCCGAAATCCATCGCCCGGCGCTTCATGATGTTGATTTGATTGCTGTGCCAGGGTGCTACCCTACTGCCACGCTGCTGGGGCTGTACCCGCTGCTCAAGCAGCGCTGGCTTGACCCCGCAGCCCCAATCATCGTGGATGCCAAATCCGGTGTCAGTGGGGCAGGGCGCGAACCCAAAGCGAACACCCATTTTGTTGAAGTCTACAGCAATCTTGCTCCTTATAACGCCGGGCGCGCCCATCGCCATGTGCCGGAAATCGAACAGGAAATTCGCCACCTCGACCCGCATGCGGGCATGCTGATTTTCACGCCGCATCTGCTGCCGGTGGATCGCGGGCTGATGAGCAGCATCTATGTCACGCTGAAAGAGGGCGCGAACGCGGCGCAAGCACATGACCTGTACGTAGACACTTATGCCGGCGAACCGTTGGTCGAGGTACTGGATGGCGAACTGGCAACCCTGCGCCATGTAGTACGCACCAATCGCTGTGCCATTAGCCTGACCCCGGTTGCGGAGCGCTATCTGCTCATCACGAGTGTGATTGATAATTTGCGTAAAGGCGCGGCGGGACAGGCGGTGCAGTGTTTTAACATTATGTCCGGTTTTGAGGAAACAACTGCCCTGCTGTAGCGGCAGGGTGTTCGTCAGATTGTATCCCTTTTTGCGTAGAAGTGTGTTTCCTGGCACATCTGAGGTGGATATGCAGCAGCCCACCGTAATCAAGATTGGTGGCAATGAAATTGATGACCCCCTGCTCCTGACAGCGCTTGCGGCAGCGGTACGTGATTATCCTGCCCCGGTAGTGCTGGTGCATGGTGGTGGCAAGGAAATCTCTACGCTGCAAACAGCGCTGGGCATTGAGCCGCGTTATGTGGATGGGCTGCGCGTGACCGATGCGCCGTCGCTGGCAGTGGTCGAGATGGTGCTCTGTGGGGTCGTCAACAAGCGTGTCGTGCGCCATCTGGTCGCCGCTGGTGTAGACGCGGTGGGGATGAGCGGTGTAGACCGGGGGTTAATCCGCGCACGCAAAATGCTGCACCCCACTGTGGATATGGGCTGCACTGGCGAAATTGTCGCAGTGCGCAGCGAAATGCTGCAAACCCTGCTTACGGCGGGTGTTACCCCGGTGATTGCCCCGGTCTGCTATGGTGAGGCGCACAACTTCAACGTCAATGCCGATCATGTCGCGGCGGCTGTGGCGGTGGCAGTGGGGGCGGATCGGGTAGTCTTCATCACCAATGTGCCCGGTGTACTGGTCGATGGACAAGTGCAGCCAGCCTTGACTGTAAATGCTGCTGAAACGCTGATAGCGCAGGGCATAATTTCCGGCGGGATGATCCCCAAAGTGCGCACGGCACTTGGGGTGCTGGCACCGGGTGTGCCCGGTGCAGTGATTACCGATCTGGACGGCTTTAAGGCAGGCAGCGGCACTGTTTTTGTCCGCAGTGAAAGCGAAACACCCGCTTCTGACTGATTTCGGGTACTGCGTGGAATGTGCAGTCAGCGGTGGGCGGTAGTCAGTATTCTGGAGGATCTATGACGCAGCAGGCAGTAACGCCTGAACCAGTTGATGAACAGCGACTCATTGAAGAACTCCATGCACTCATCCGCTATATTTATTCGGAAAAGCTCGCTGTCGAGATGATTGACACCTTTGGCAGTGTGCTGGACACCAAGAAGACGGTGGACGGGCGGCTTGCCGTTATCCGGCACTGGATTGACCTGTACAAACTGGAAAAATACCGCCGCGAACGTCGGCGTCGGCGCCCAACTTTCAACGAGAGGATCAAACCCTGCGCCGCCTGCGGCTATCCCGCGTCGCACCGCCATCATCTGTGGGACTTGGCGACACATGGCGAGAATGAAGTCACGGTGCAGTTATGCGCTAACTGCCACGAGCTGCTGCACATCATTTACAATGCGCTGGCAAAAGAGTCGGACTACAGCCGCAAACTGCTGGCGCATATCATGCAGTCGGGGCGCGTGCCGTATAACGCAGTGGAGCGTCTGCTGGAATGGTGTTTGGCGATGCTGCGCTACGAGGCGAACAATGGCTGGGTAGAACCTTACAAAACCTCCGCGCGCTGGGTAGAGCAGCAGCTTGGCTGGCGTGCCTATCAGCAAAAAGCACGCGAATTCACCGAAAACACAGAAACCGCATAGGAGCAGCAGCAAAGGGTAAACAATCATGCTGGATACGAAGGCGATGACCAGAACAGAAGAAATCTTGCATCTGGAGCAGGAATATGTCGTGCAGACCTACAAACGCCCCCCGTTTGTTCTGGTTCACGGCGAGGGGGTCAACCTGTTTGACAGCGACGGCAATGCCTATGCGGATTGGGTGGCAGGCATTGCGGTGAACGCGCTCGGTTATGGTGATAAGGATATTATGCGTGCCATTATGCAGCAGGCGGCAAATGGGCTGTTGCACACCAGTAACCTTTATCACACTGCTCCACAGGCGCAGTTGGCAGCCCTGCTTACCGAGCTGTCCTTCGCGGATCGCGTGTTTTTCACCAACAGCGGGACCGAGGCAAACGAGGCGGCAATCAAGTTCGCGCGCAAGCTGGCTTACGAAAAAGGCCAGCCGGACAAACACGAAATCATTGCCTTCAGCGGGGCATTTCATGGGCGTACCATGGGATCGCTGACCCTGACTCCTAAAGCGAAGTACCAGGAGCCGTTCAAGCCGCTGCTGCCCGGTGTGCAGATTGCGCAGTTCAATGATATTGACAGCGTTAAGGCACTGATTAATGAGAATACGGCGGCTGTGTTTGTCGAGCCGGTGCAGGGTGAAGGTGGCATTCATATTGCCACACCTGAGTTTCTCCGCGCACTGCGTGCCCTTTGCGACCGGTTCGACGTGCTGCTGATTTTTGACGAAGTGCAGTGCGGCGTGGGGCGCACCGGCATGCTGTGGGCGCATGAACACAGCGGCGTGACTCCGGACATTATGACGCTGGCGAAGCCGCTTGCGGGCGGGCTGCCCATCGGTGCGGCGCTGGTGACGCAGCGTGTCGCCGATGCCCTGCATCCGGGCGATCATGGCTCCACCTTTGCAGGTGGGCTGCTGGTCTGCGAGACTGCCCGAACAGTGCTGGCGAAAATCAGCCAGCCCGACTTTCTGGCGCATGTCCGCGAAACGGGCGATTATCTGCTGGAACGGCTCAGCGAAATCAATTCCCCGCTGGTGCAAGCAGTGCGTGGGCTGGGACTGATGGTAGGCATGCAATTGAATGTTGATGCTGCGCCATTGATTGAGGCGGGTTACCGTCATGGACTGCTGCTGGTCAACGCCGGTCCGAACGTGATTCGCTTTGTGCCCCCGCTGATTATTGAAAAACATCATGTGGATGCGCTGGCTGGTAAGCTGACGACGATTCTTCAGGAGATGAGTGCGTGAGCGAGGTCAAGCCCTATATTGACGGAGTCGCAGGTTTCACCGCTGCCGGGGTTGCCTGTGGGCTGAAGAAATCCGGTGCGCTGGATTTCGCACTGATTGTCAGTGACATTCCGGCAAGCGCTGCTGGTGTGTTCACCACCAATCAGGTCAAAGCTGCGCCGGTGTTGGTGGACCAGGAAAAGCTGCGCAAAACCGGCGGCAGGGTGCGCGCTGTCGCCATCAACAGCGGCTGCGCGAATGCCTGCACCGGGCAGCAGGGCATGGACGCTGCCTATGAGACTGCGCGCTGCGTAGCGGCGAAAATTGGCTGTCATGAAGATGAGGTGCTGGTGATGTCCACCGGTGTGATCGGCACGCAGTTGGACATGGGCAAGATCCGGCATGGCGTCGATCTGGCGGTGAATGCGCTGAATGCGCGCGGGTGGGATGCTGCCGCCCATGCGATGATGACCACCGACACCCGCCCCAAGATGGCGTCGCTTGACCTGACCGCAGCGAACGGCAAAGCCTACACTGTCGCGGGTCTTGCCAAAGGCGCGGGCATGATCGCGCCGAATATGGCGACGATGCTGGGGCTGCTGGTTGCGAACGCATCCTACCCGGCGGCGCTGTACACACTGCTGGCGGATGCCGCCGAAGTATCCTTCAACCGGATTGTTGTAGATGGCGACATGAGCACCAATGATACGCTGCTGCTGCTGACCAGCGGGCACTCCGGCGCGGTTGAAGTGCCGGTTGGGCAGTATCCTGACAGTGTGCGCGCTGTCAGCCGCAGGCTGGCGCAGGACATCGTCCGTGATGGTGAAGGCGTGACGAAATTTCTCACGCTGATGGTCACCGGCACGCCCGATCCTCGTGCTGTTGCCAGTGCGATTGCCACATCGCCGCTGGTCAAAACCGCCTTCTACGGCGGGGACGCCAACTGGGGTCGCATCGTCGCCGCTGCCGGGCGTGCAGGCGCGCAGGTTCACCCGGAAAGCATGAAGCTCTGGATTGCAGCAGGAGAAGGTAATGCTGCTGCCAACCCGCATGGGCTGCTGTTGTTCGACAGTGGTGTGCCTACCACTTATGATGAAGCGCAGGCTGCGCACATTTTCAGCCAGTCCAACATCAGCATTCTGCTTGACTGCGGCGGCGATGACCGGCAGATGGCAGTGATCTGGACGTGCGACCTCAGCCACGAGTATGTCTCGATCAATGGTGATTACCGATCATAAAGCGATCTGCACGGCGCTTTGACTTGTTGCCGTCGATCAAGCACAGGATGGAGTAGCAGCGATGCCTCAACCCGGCGTGTTGGCGCTCGAAGATGGGCGCGTGTTCAGGGGGGCTGGTTTTGGTGCGGAAGGAGTGCAGTCCGGTGAGGTGGTGTTCAACACCTCCATGACTGGCTATCAGGAAATACTGACCGACCCCTCCTATCATCGCCAGATCATCACAATGACCGTACCCCATGTGGGCAATACTGGCATCAACTATGAAGATGTCGAGTCGGAGCGTATCTGGGTGGCGGGTTTTGTGGTGCGCGCGCTCAGCCCAGTGGTCAGCAGTTGGCGCAGCCGTGCCACGCTGGACGACTACCTGAAGGCGCAGCAGATAATCGGGCTGACAGATATCCCCACCCGTGCCCTCGTGCGCCATCTGCGCGAGCGCGGGGTGATGCGTGCGGTGATTGCGCATGGCGCAGCGGCAAAAGACCCGGATCAGCTTGTGCGGTTGGCGCAGGAGTCACCCGATATGTCTGGCTGGAATCTGGTCGATGATGTGACCAGCCCGGAAATGTATCACTGGTCAGAGCGCAGCGATCCGCAGTGGTATCGCGATCATCGCTACGATCCCGCCGGACCGTTGATTGTCGCCTATGATTTTGGCATCAAGCGTAACATCCTGCGCATGTTGACGGATCGTGGGCTGCGCGTGACGGTCGTCCCCGCCCAGACACCCGCCAGCGAAGTGCTGGCGCTCAATCCGGCGGGCGTATTCCTTAGCAATGGACCGGGCGACCCAGCGGCTGTGACCTACGCAATTGACAATGTGCGTGGGCTGCTGGGCAAGACACCGGTCTTTGGCATTTGTCTGGGGCACCAGATTCTTGGGCTGGCGCTGGGAGCCAAAACGGAGAAAATGCGTTTTGGGCATCGCGGGGGCAATCAGCCTGTGAAGAATCTGCTCACCGGGCATGTGGAAATCAGCAGCCACAATCACGGCTTTGCTGTCAGCCCGGATAGTGACCTGAGTGGCGCGGAAGTCACCCATGTGAATCTCAACGACGACACAATTGAAGGTATCCGTCATGAAGCGCTTGGCGCGTTCAGTGTGCAGTACCACCCGGAAGCCTCACCCGGACCGCACGACTCGCTCTACCTGTTCGACGAATTCGTCAGGCGGGTGAAGGCGCAGGAACCGACGATAGAGGTGTAAAAGCGCCACTAATGTTTCTAAATAGAGCAAAATCACATGCCCAAACGTACTGACATCCACACCATCATGGTCATCGGCTCTGGTCCCATCGTTATCGGGCAGGGCTGCGAATTTGATTACTCCGGCGTGCAGGCGTGCAAGGCGCTGCGTGGGCAGGGCTATCGCATTGTGCTGGTCAACAGCAATCCGGCGACGATTATGACCGACCCGGAGTTCGCCGACGCGACCTATGTCGAGCCGCTGACACCGGACATCTGTGAGCAGATCATCGCCGCCGAGTGCCCGGACGCGCTGCTGCCCACCGTTGGAGGGCAAACCGCGCTCAATCTGGCGCTGGCACTGCACGAACGTGGCGTGTTTGATCGCTACGAGGTTGAGCTGATCGGTGCGAATCTCACCAGCATCCGCCTTGCCGAAGACCGCCAGCTATTCAAGGATGCAATGACGGAAATCGGACTGAAGTCGCCTCCCAGTGAAGTCGTTAGCACGGTTGAGGATGCCGTGCGTGCGGCGAACAAAATGGGCTATCCTGTATTGATCCGTCCATCCTTCACCCTTGGCGGCAGCGGCGGCGGTGTGGCATATGACGAGCAGGGCTTGCGCGAAGTTGCCGAACGCGGCATTAAGCTGAGTCCTGTGCATCAAATTCTGGTGGACATGAGTCTGCTGGGCTGGAAAGAATACGAACTTGAAGTGATGCGTGACGGCGCGGGCAATTTTGTCGTCGTCTGCACCATCGAAAACCTCGATCCAATGGGCGTTCACACGGGCGACAGTATCACAGTTGCCCCAGCGCAAACCCTCACCGACAGGGAATTACAGCGACTGCGCGACATGTCCCGTGCCGTGCTGGATCGTGTAGGGCTGGCAACAGGCGGGGCGAATGTACAGTTCGCCATCAACCCTGATGATGGTGAAGTTTATGTGATCGAGATGAACCCGCGTGTATCGCGGTCGTCCGCGCTGGCGAGCAAGGCAACCGGGTTTCCTATCGCCAAGCTGGCGGCGCTGGTTGCGGTGGGCTACACGCTGGATGAGATCAAAAACGACATTACGCGGGTGACACCCGCCAGTTTTGAGCCATCGCTGGATTATGTGGTCGTCAAAATCCCGCGCTGGGATTTCAAGAAATTCGCCGGGGTAGATGAAACCCTCGGTCCGCAAATGAAGGCAATCGGCGAAGTGATGGCAATCGGGCGCACATTCCCTGAAGCGCTGCAAAAGGGTATCCGCGCGCTGGATGTGGGCGTGATGGGCTTTGGCAGCAAACTGGAGGCAGTGCCCCCCGAAGCGCTGCGTGTGCCCACCGCACAGCGGCTCAATCAGATTGCCGCCGCGCTGCGCAGTGGCGTGTCCGAGGCGGAAATCGCCCGCGAAACCCGCTTCGACCCCTGGTTCGTACGCCAGATGGCGGATATGATGCTGATTCACAGCAGCATTCTGGACCGAGAACTGTCGCTGGATCGGTTGGACGCTGCCGATTTCCGCAAGCTAAAACGCTATGGGTTCAGCGATGCCTATATTGCACAGCTCACCAGCGTGACAGAGCGCGACGTGCGCGAACGGCGCAGGGCGCTTGGGGTTGTCGCCAATTTCTACCGCGTGGACACCTGTGCGGCAGAGTTTGAAGCGCACACGCCGTACCTGTACTCTACCTATGAGGATGAAGATGAAGCCGCGCCTACCAGTCACAAAAAAGTGATGATCCTCGGCGGCGGACCCAACCGCATCGGTCAGGGCATTGAGTTCGATTACTGCTGCGTGCATGCGTGCTTTGCGCTCAAGCGGCTTGGTTATGAAACCATCATGGTCAACTGCAATCCGGAAACCGTCAGCACCGATTACGATACTGCGAATCGCCTGTATTTTGAGCCGCTGACTGCCGAGGATGTGCTGAATATTATTGATCGCGAACAACCGGACGGCGTGCTGGTGCAGTTCGGCGGGCAGACTCCGCTGAACATCGCCCGCGCGTTGGCAGACGCGGGCGCGCCCATCTGGGGCACGCCGGTGGATACGATTGATCTGGCGGAAGATCGCCAGCGCTTTAACACCCTGATGCGCGAAATGGACATCCCGCAGCCCGCCGGGGCGCTTGCCCGCAACCGTGACGAAGCACTTGCCGCCGCCGCGCAGATTGGCTACCCGGTGCTGGTGCGTCCCAGCTATGTGCTGGGCGGGCGCGGCATGGCGATCATCTTTGATGAGGCGCATCTGTCAGGCTGGATTGACGGGCATATCGAGTGGAATGGACATCCGGTGCTGATTGACCGTTTCCTGGATGATGCCTATGAAGTGGATGTGGACGCGCTCTGCGATGGCGACCAGGTGACGATTGGCGGCATCATGCAGCATATCGAAGAGGCGGGCGTTCACAGCGGCGATTCAGCATGTGTGCTGCCGCCCTACAAAATCAGCAGTTACCATATTGAGATCATCCGAGAATACACCCAGCGCATCGGCAGGGCACTGCGTGTCAAAGGGCTGTATAACATCCAGTTCGCGATCAAGGATGAGATTGTCTATGTGCTGGAGGTGAATCCGCGTGCCAGTCGCACGGTCCCGTTTGTTAGCAAGGCGACCGGTCATCCGCTGGCGAGCTATGCAGCACAGATCGCAGCGGGCAAAACACTGGCAGACCTGAACTTCACGCAGGAGCCAAAAATCGATGGATTTTTCGTCAAGGAAGCCGTGCTGCCCTTTCGCAAATTTCCCGGTGTGGATGCACGTCTCGGTCCGGAGATGCGCTCAACGGGCGAGGTGATGGGGCACGCCAGCAGCTTTGGGCACGCCTTCATCAAGGCGGAAATGGCGGCGGACACCCCACTGCCGCAGTCCGGCACTGTGCTGATCAGTGTCAACGATTTTGACAAGGGCGCGGCGGCAAAAATCGCGCGTGATCTGCACCAGCTGGACTTCCGGTTGGTGGCAACCGCAGGCACGGCGAACTGGCTGCGGATGGTTGGGCTGCCCGTAGAGACGATTAACAAGGTCAGCGCGGGGTCGCCGCACATTCTGGACGCCATCCGCGCGGGCGAACTCGACCTGATGATCAACACGCCCTTGGGCGGGCAGGCACATGACGATGGCGCGCAGATTCGCAGCGCTGCCAGCATGTATGGTGTGCCGCTGATTACGACGCTTAGCGCGGCGATGGCAGCGGTGCAGGGCATCCGCGCGCTGCACCAGAAACCGCTCAAAGTGCGCAGCTTGCAGGCGCATCATGAACGTGCGTAGGTTTATCGCACACCACAAACGAGCGTTGGTTGTGTTGTCCAGCCTGTTCGTTTATGGCGCAGTCATGTTTGTGGGTTTTATTTTGCTCGCTGGCGTTGCTATTAGTGGGGCTGGCGAGGGTATCCAGCCGGTTGTCGAAACCATTGAACTAACTGAAATTGCGCGGCGTCTCAATGCGAATATTGAACAATTTTCAGACGCAACGAATTTCTATAGTGTCAGCTATTCCTTTTGGCAATCAAGGGATACCTATGTACGTTTTAGCCTACAGTCTGCCAGACTCGATCAATTTCTAACGGATGTTGGTCTTGAAGTTGAGCTTCAGGAGGACATGAACACATTTCCCAGCGGGATGGCGGCAGAGGCGCTTGAATGGTGGAATCCTGAACACGCAGCGGTCTTTTCAGGCGGCAGTCACACTTTGGGATTGCAAGCATCCGTTTATATTCTTGTCGATCAAACCAATCCTGCCTGCTATCTCGATCGTTTATCTCGCCATCTATGAGGACTGAGGCTGTTGTCTTCGCGTAGGGTCCCTTCAGTAATCGCCTATTCTCCTTGCTATGCCGCATAGCCGTGTTGAGGTGTGCTGCCCGGCGACAGCAGCCGTAAGCAGGAATCATCCACTCCTGCTCACGTTCCCTGTCGGTCAACAGGACTCAGCGCCGTGCCAGATAGTCGAGCATGTCAATTTGGGTGAGAATCCCGACGACCCGCTTGTCCTCAGTGCCAGCAACCAGCTCCGTCACCAGCGCGACCTTCTCGGTGCTGAAGATGCTCATCACCGCTTCCAGCGGGGTTTCCGCCGTAATCGTGGGCACGTTGTAATTAATCACCCCGGCATCTTCGATCGCCGTGCTCGATGCTGCACTGCCGGGCTGGCGCAGCAGATAGTTCAGCAGGCTGACCTCGGTGACCAGACCCAGAAGCTGCCCGCGTTCTCCAACCACCGGGAGCTGCGAAACATCCGCTGATTTCAGCTTGGCGACCACGTCTGTCACCGGGTCGGTACAGCGTGCCACCACCATCTCGCGCTGCGATTTGCGTTCCAGCACGGCGGCGATGTGCATGCCGAACCAATCATCTTCCAGAAAGCGATTTTCGCGCATCCAGTTGTCGTCAAAGATTTTGCTCAGGTAACGTGAGCCGCTGTCTGGCAGCAGCACCACCACCAGCTTATCCGTCCCCAGATCTCGCTCAGAGGCATAACGCACAGCACCCGCTACTGCAAACCCGCATGATCCCCCGACGAACATCCCCTCTTCGCGTACCAGGCGGCGTGTCATCAGGAATGACTCTTTGTCGCTGATCTTAACGATGTCATCCACCACGCCGAAGTCATACACCGACGGCACGAAATCTTCGCCGACGCCCTCGACCTTATAAGCATGCGCCTCGGTCATTTTACCGGTGTAGAAATAATCATGCAGAATCGAGCCAATCGGGTCTACACCCACAATCTGAATCTTGGGGTTCATGCGCTTCAGGTAGCGCCCGACGCCGGTGATCGTGCCGCCTGTGCCCATGCCAGCAACAAAAACATCAATCTTGCCGGCAGTCTGCCGCCAGATTTCTGGACCGGTGCTTTCCTCGTGTGTCAGCGGATTGACCGGGTTATGATACTGGTTGGCGAGAATCGAATTGGGGGTTTCGGCGACGACCTGCCGCGCCACGCTGTAATAACTGCGCGGATCATCCGGTTCCACATTGGTCGGCGTAACAATCACCCGCGCGCCATATGCCCGCAGCACGCGAATTTTTTCATCGGACATCTTGTCCGGCATCACGAAAACGGTCTTATAGCCTTTGATTGCGGCAGCAATCGCCAGCCCGACACCCGTGTTGCCGGAAGTCGCCTCGACCACCGTGCCACCGGGCTTGAGGCTACCCTGCTGCTCGGCATCTTCAATGATGGTGATCCCGATACGATCCTTGACTGATCCACCGGGATTGAAGTATTCCACCTTTGCCGCCATCTGGCAGCGCAGCCCGCGCACCACACGATTCAGCCGTACCAGCGGGGTGTTGCCCATGGTCCCCAGAATATTGTCGTGAATTTCGGGCTTGTCCGGCAGCACTTGGGTAGCAGCGGGGGCATTTTCGTTTAAAAGCATAACAAAGCCTTTTCTCAAGAAGTCGAAATCATATAGCCGACACCATGTATTGTGCGGATGTATTTCTTCGCCGGGTTCTTCTCGATTTTTGCGCGCAGATTACGCACATGCGCACGCACTAGATCGGGATCGCCTGTGTTCGGAGGGTATTCCCAAACGGCTTGCAGCAGATGGTTGGGTGACAACGCCTGATTCGCGTTTTCCATCAGGTAACGCAGCAGCCGGTGCTCGGTGGACGTAAGCTGGATATATTCATCGTCCACACAGACCTGATACGTATCCGAGTTCAGCACCAGCCCGTCCATTTCCATAATCGCGCCCCCCGCGGCTTTATCCCGTGTACCCCGGCGCAGCAGGGCATGCACCCGCGCGCGCAGTTCCGCCAGTTCAAACGGCTTAACCACATAATCGTCTGCACCAGCATCCAGCCCGATCACAATATCATCGGTGCTGCCCCGTGCGGTCAGGAACAGGATGGGCAGCGACGTAAAGCGCGCATCGCTGCGGAGCTGCCTGCAAATTGTGATACCATCCAATTCCGGCATGATAATGTCCAAAATCAGCAAATCAGGCTTGCGGCGCTCCAGCATCGCCAGCCCCTGCCTGCCGGAACTTGCCAGCCCAACTTCGAAGCGTTCCCGTTCGAGTACACGTCCCAGTGTTTCCAGAACCTCAGGGTCGTCGTCTACAGCCAGCACATAAGCCATATTTACAACTCACCTCCCATAACCGGTAGCCTGACAAGAAAACTCGTACCCTGCCCTGGTGTACTTTCGACTGAGATATGCCCACCGACCCGCTCCACCACCTGTCTGCAAATGTGCAAGCCCAGCCCTGTGCCTTCGCCGACGGGTTTGGTCGTGAAGAAGGGGCGGAAAATCTGCATCTTGATGTGCTCAGGAATACCGGGACCATTGTCCCAGATGACAACGGCGATATAATCATCGTCCGTTTCCGTGAGAATTTTGACGCCAATTGCGCCGTTTTCCTGTCCCATCAGGGCATCGTGGGCGTTCATCAGCAGATTGAGCCAGATATCGTCCAATTGACCCGGAACCGCATAGACCGGCTTCAGCTCTTCTGCCGGAAGATCAACCGTAATCCGAATGCGATTGCGCTCAATATGCGATTTGATCAGCGACAGTACCCCGCGAATCGTGTCAACCACGTCAATCGGCTCGGTGGGCGCTTCGGGGTCATTCGGGCGTGAAATCGCCAGCAGGCGCCGGGCAACTCCGGCAGCGCGTTTGCTGGCACGTGAAATCGCCAGCATCGACTTATAGTTGGGTGATTCTTCCGGCTCATCTGCCAGCATCATTTCGGCGTCAACCATGATCGTCGTCAGCGGGTTATTGATCTGGTGGGCAACCGCAGCGGCAAGTTCACCCATCGCAGACAGTCGCGCGGTTTGGACAAGCCGATCCTGTGTATCCTTTAGTTCCTGAAGGCTCTGTTCAAGGTCCCGCACCAGCTTGGCATTATCCAGCGCTGTGGCGGCTTGTCCAACAATCGCCCGCCCCAGATCCATTTCTCGTTTGCTGAACAGATCAACATGCTCCGCATCTGCGAACACGACCAGCCCCTGAGTTTGCCCACGTTGAATCATCGTTATTCCCAGTATAACACGGCTGTGCGCTGCTGTGAGAAGCGCACTAATTCCTGCAGGCAGTCCTTCGCTGTCCATGTGTACATTGACCGTCTTTTGACTCTTGAGCACATCCAGCAAATCCGGATACTTGATCAAATCAATTGCCGGGCGAATGCCATCCAGCCAGACCCCCTGTCCAATGCGCAGTTGTACGGCAAGCGTTTGTTGTTTCTCGTTTACCAGCGCTAGTTCGCACCAATCCGAACCGCTGACCCGGTTGATTTCTTCCGCAAGACGGAACACATTGCGGGCTGGTGCATCTCCCAGCTTGCTGGTCATTGCGGCAAACGCTTCCAGTGCCAACCGTTCAAGCCGTTGCAGGCTCTCGGCTTTTGGGGGCATGTCTGGTAGATCAATGTAATACAACTGGAGGACGCCCAGCGCCCGTTCACCGGAATAAATTGGGTGTGCCATCATCGCCGTCGCACCGGATTGGCGCAGTTGGCGCGCTTCCAGCCCCTGAACGGTATTATGTCCGTTGTCCGTAATCCAGAAGGAACGACGGTTCTGAACTGCTGCCAGCAGCCCTGTTGTGCGCCCCAGATCAGTCAACGGTCCTTGCCCCAACCGCCAGATTGTGCAGTGAAAACTGGACAGCAGGTTCAGGGTCTGGTTGACATGATCCCACTCATAGATTGCCGTATGATCTACATTGAGCACCCGCGCAAGCTGCTCGCAGATATTTGGCAGCGCCCGATCCAGCGACAGTGACGAATTGACCACATGGCTGGCTTCAACCAGCACTTCCAGCTCGCGCGCGTATTGCAGACTTTCTTCATGGATGCGTGCGTTTTCGATGGCGATAGCGGCGAATGACGCCAGATTCAACAGCAGTTCCTGCTGGCGGGGTTCAAACACATCGTGGCGTGTTTTGTTATTGACCCCCAGAACGCCGATAGGTTTGCCCTTCAGCTTGATTGGCACATACAGCAGCGCATTGACAAAATACTCGGTTTTGACCTTTTGCGGTCCCTGCGCGCCGCGCAGCACCGGCTCACCGGATTTGAAAACCGCGCCTGCCAGTGTATCCTGTGTCTTGATGCGAAAGTTGCTGGCGGTTTCAACGTCGATGCCGACTTTGGCACGCAGCATGAGTCTTTCGGGTTCATTGTCGTCCGGCAGCAGAATCATGCCTTCTTCGGCATTCGTCAGCCGCCGTGCCGCTTCAACCACACGGTTCAGCACTTCATTTAGGTCCAGAACCTCGGTCAGTGAACGGCTGAGCGCAAACAGTGTCTGGATTTCATCGGCGTGCTGGGCGTTATCGCCGTTGATCAGCCCTTCCATTGTCGGCAGCGTGTTCGTGTTGCCGTTCAGAGGCGGCAGCACGGTGGCAATGCCGTCCAGCACTGCCTGTTTGTCCAGCGCCCCCAGCACCACCTGTGCCAGCACCGACAGGCGTTCATCATGCTGGTTGCCTGGCGCATAGATGATCAGCGGCAGTCGTTCGTTGGTGACGGCGATTGCCTCCAGCGTCACCTCGCCGGTGTGGCGGTCAAACATAGCCGCGTCCACCAGCGCCGCATCATACTGCCCGTTACCGACACTGTGCAGGGCATCCTGATGGCTGAACGCATAGTGCAGCTTGTAGGCATCACTGCCAAGTGCCTGCCGCACATGCTGGACAATGCCGTAATCACCGGCAACAATCAGCAGCGTTTTTGGTTTATTGCGTGTTCTCGTCCCCATGTGTCGCCGTTGGTTTACTCAAACGTTGTAATCTGCGTGCAAGGTCATCATCAATTCCGCTGTCAGGTGGTGTTTCGGGGGCGGCGGCGGTTTGCGCTGCTGCTGCCGGTTGGCTGGTGTCAGATGGTTCACCTTGTCCACCTGTCACCATCTTGTTGAGTAGCTCTCCCATGCGGTCAATAGTTTCGCGTGTGTCTTTCAGGATACGCCCGGCAACAGACTCGCTCTGTGGGTTTGCTGGCTCAGCGTCGCTGGTGCTGGCATCAGCACTTGCAGGCGCAGGCGCTTCTGCGTGCTGCTGCGCCCGCGCTTGAGCGACCAACGCTTCCAGCATGTTCACTTTCTGGATCAGTTCCTCGGTGACTAGCTGGTGCTCACGCAAGTCGGACTCCGCCTGCGTTAGATGCTGCTGCTTGAGTTTCATCTGCATAATGGCGAAGCGCGCATCTTCCTCCTCGCCCCGTTTTACGAGTTCATCTGCCTGCCGGTCATAGCGTTCAATCTCTGCCAGCAAAGTCTGCACGCGTGCTTTCAGGCGTTCCTCCTGGTCCACTGCCCGGTTAATCTGCTGGCGCAGCGCAGCCACTTCTCGATCCATATTTCGTGGCGTTGAATCGGAACCAGACCGCACGCGCCCTTCTTTCTGCGCGGGCGAAAGCAAATCGTTGAGATTTGCCTTGATCAGGGTGTTGAGTTTCTTTAGTAAGTCGTCCATACCTTCTATTGTAACGTTTCATGTTTTTTTCATGCAACAGCCGGGTTTATTTGCCTGGGACTTGCCTGTTTCAAGGCGGGCAATTTCCATCCCATGCCAGCGCATACACAGTCATGTTGCCGCCACCGGCTTGCAGTGAGGCTGTGCCTTCGGTTGTGAACAGGGGACACAGGCGCGGATCGTCAGGGTTTTGCCCAGGAATCTGGTCAGGGAACGCCAACAGGTACTGCGCGTTGCGCTCCCGCAGGAATTGCCAGAGAGCATCAGGTTGATGAAACAACGGGATCACTTCCGGCGTAACCAGCCCGGCAAGGTCAACAATCGGACGCGAGGCAAAGTAACCCACGGCGCCGATGTCATGCAGTGCCAGCAGCGCGTCCGGGTTGTCCAGATGGGCGTTAATCCACTGCGCGGCAGCGACCATCTCCTCATTGATGATGCGCACATCCCGCGCATAAACTCCCGGACCCGTCAACACCGCGAACCACAGTGTTAGCAGCAGCGCACACAGCGCCAGTGAGCGTGTCAGCACACGACCCAACAGACTCGCCCGCCCTGTTGTGAGCAGTTGCAGCGTGCCTGCGGTACCTATAACGATTAGTGCGGGCAGCGCAGGCATTATGTAGCGCCCATGCTGGTAGGCGGCGGGCAACCGTGCAGCATATAAGCCGATCAATGCCACTGCCCACAGTGTTGGGATAGCCAGCAGCAGTGTGCGTGGTGCGCGCCACTGGCGAACCTGTTGAACAGCGACACGAACAATACCCGGCAGCAGCACCACCAGCGCACCCGGCAGCAGCGGCAGCAGCAGATCCAGAAGCCGCTCCGGATAGCTTTGCAGCAGCAGCGGCGCGTATTCTGCCTGCTTTGCTGCTGATGTGTTGGGCAGCAGTCCCCCCGTGATTTGCAGGTTGATAATCAGATACGGGCTGATCAGCAGCAGGAATCCTGCCGCCGCGCCGCTTCCCCAGCCCACAACAGCACGCCAGCTTCCTTGTGGTCGCGCGATGAGCATTGCCAGTCCGATGATGCCCGCCAGCAGAATGCCCTCTGGGCGCGTAAGTGTGGTGAGCGCTGCCAGCACCCCGAAAAATACCCCGCGCAGTATAACCGGCAGCAGCATTGTTGCAGGTGGCGCATCCAGTTCGCGCCAGCCCAGCGCAATTAACGCCAGCGTGAATGCCCCAAAGAGCATTGTCTCCATGCCCGACGCGGCTGCCCATAATAAATGCCACGACAACACAGCCGCCAGCCCGGCGCTGATCCCTGCCCACCGTTGTTCCGGCGCGAGCCGTTCCGCCAGCCGCGCGCCGAGCATCCCTGTCGCCGCCAGCGCCAGCACCCCTAGCAGATGCGTCCAGATGCCGTAAGGGATGCGCAGCGCGTAACCGGCTGCCAGCAGCACTGTGTAAAAGGGCGCGGTGGATGCGGCACTCGGGGTGCCAGATATGAATGCCCATTCTCCGCGCTCGCCCAGGTTACGCCCGTAGGTTTGATGAATCCAACTGTCATCCAGCGGGAAGCCCCAACCGCCGCTTGCCGCAACATAAACCAGTACCCCCGCCGCCGCTGCCAGCAGCAGCAAACCGTCATATGCTCTGAACCATTTAGCGGGTGATAATCGCATAAACCCTCGCAGTAGCAGACGCAAAATCCAGCGGTTGCAGGTACGTCGGTGGCGTTTCAACAATTGGGAGCAGCCCGGTGGGGACATCAGCGCTTACTGTTCCGTCTGCTTCAATCGTGACATTTTGCACCAGAACATGCGTAATCTGATAATGTGCGGCCACAATCAGGATTGTTTCCGGCGCTTCATTAGGCAGCACAACACCCGCCAGCCCTGTGTAATAGTACAGTTCCGCCGGGTTGCTGCTCATCACTCGTGCATCGTCGGGCAGCGTTTCACTGAGCAAGCGGTAGAGTGTGGGCGTTTCGGCAAGCGCCCGGCGGTTCAGGCTCAGCGCTGCGCCAAAGACCAGCGCAACCAGAATCATCAACGCCGAGAAACGTTGTTTGGCGGCGGGTGGATTCCAGTGCGGCAGCTTCCGCGCAACCCGGTCCACCGCGCGATCCAGCCCAACTGTCCCCAGCGCCATCCACCAGGGCAGCAGCGCCGCCGACGAGTGAAACAGCCCGCCCCTGTAACCAGGGAACGGGAAAACCAGCGTCATCACCAGATGCACACCCAGCGCATACAGCCAGAAGCCGCGCACGAAAGGTTGGCGGCGCAGCATCCACAGACCGATGAACATCAACGGCGTGACAAAGATCATACCCTCGACCGCCAGCAGTGTCCCTACATTGCTCGTCAGGGCAGTCCAGCGCGACTCAAACAGCATACTCAGCCCTTGTGCGAAGAAAGACTGAGGGCTGGCATCAGGCGGAAAGCTGAAGAGATCGTTGTATTCCGTGAACCAGATCGTCTGCGTTCCGCCCAGCGGCAGCGGTGACCCGGTGACGATGACGCTGCGCACGAACCAGGGCAGCATCACCAGCAGGTAGCTGAACGTCATAGCGCCGATCCAGATGACACGCTGGCGCATTGTCGGGGGCGTGATGTGTTTGCTCCAGCGGTTCAGCCACAGCACCACTGCCCAGCCCACCAGCAGCATAAGCAGCCCATCAGCGCGAGTCAGGTGGCACAGCGCCCCCAGAACCCCCGCTGCCACAAACCACCGTGTGCTGCCGCGTTCCAGTCCCAGCCCGATAGCGAGCAGACACAGACTGCCAAACAGCGCATACGGGGCGAAAGTGTCAATAGTGCCCCACCAGCGCAGGAAGAATCCGCTGAACAGGGTGAGCAGCCCGGCGGTCCAGCCATGCCGTGCTGTGCCGCCCAGTTTTATACCCAGGAAGTAGCCAACACCTGCGGTCAGTGCGTACATCAGGGTGAAGGGCAGTTGCGCCGCCCAGTAAACACCGGGCGCATTCAGCAGCCACATGCCCGCTGCTGCGCTGAGCGAAGTGAAGGGCATCCAGTACGTATGCGAAGGGACGCTTTCGCCTGCACTCAGCGTTTCCGGTGCACCAATATACATCCACAGGTACGGGTCGGTCAGACCATAGCCAGCTACAAGCCGTTGTGCCGCGTTGTAGTGGTAGTAGGCGTCGGTGAAGTTGGGTGCTTGCACCAGCCAGCGCGTACTGGCAACCGCGAACAGCACGGCAACCAATGCGAAGATGCTACCGCCACGTGAAGCTTTGCTGGTGTGGAACATGCCTGTTTCACTCATAGGGTTCGCACAAAAATGACGGCAGCTTCATCCTCATAGGCAAGCTGCCAGCCCGGTTCGCTGCGCAACGCCGCCGCCAGCCCGCTGCCCGCTTCCACGAACACACAGCCAATCGCATACTGATCCAACACCCCGCGCCAGTCTCCGCGCGCCGTCGTCGTCAGCAGATACCTCGTCAGGAACTCGTCGCGATAGAGGTCTGTGCGTCCATCCACAAACACCGGCGTGTCCGGCAGCGCAAACATCAGATACCCCCCCCAATTGTAGCTGTTGAACAGATTGCCTGCATGCGGATGCTCGCGCAGATACTGCACTGCCGCCACTGGCAGTCGCTCCCCCTGTTCTGCGGCGATATTCTGCGGACTGAGTGTCGAAAAAATGCTGGCAGTCGCTCCCAGAACAATCAAAAGCAGCAGTGCCAGATTCAACCGTGCCATCCCCGGTTTTGCGACCTTAATCGGTGTTAGCACCCAACCGCGCTCGGTTAGCAGGACGTCAAGATGGCGCGTGAACACCGGGACTGCTACCACCGCGAAGACCGCGATATTGCGCGCTGCCAGAAATGCCATCAGAGCAGTGCCACAAAACAGCACAAAATCGGTCCAGTCCAAACGTTTGCTGCTGGCTCCCAGCACCCCGAAAGTGCCCAACAGCAGCGCCACGAATGGCAGCACATTGCGTTCATGGAAATCGGGCGGCAGCCATTCCTGAATAAAATCTCCCAGTGTGCCAATGTTGATCGTCTCAAACGGCACGCCCAGCATAGCAAAACCGTAAGGATTGACCACCAGCGCCACTGCAGAAATGACGCCGATCAGCATCAGCTTGCCAAGGGTACGCCAGGGAACGACATCGGCGGCGCCGGCACGAAACAGATTATTGAGAATTTCCCCGGCGATGAAGCCGCCAAGCAGAATGAACCCGATAGAGAAACCCGCGTGCATATTGCCCCAGACCAGCAGCATCAGTGGAATGAACCATAGATAATCATGCCGGCGATATTTCACCAGAAACAGCAGATATAACAGCAGGGTACTGAAGAAGAAGGACATCATCTGCGGGCGCGCTGACCAGAAAATCGCTGCCGTAGCCGCGCCCATGATCACCGCGAAGGCGCGCACATAGGTGTTGCCGCTGCACATCCGAAACACCAGTGCCATCCCGGCGGTTGCCAGCAGCGAGGTATACAGCGCCAGCCCGCCATTCTCCAACAGGCGCCAGAAGCCATACATGATAATCTGCGCGCCCCAACTATGATTGATCCAGGGGTCACCTGCACGGCTGAATGAAAATGGATCAGCGTAGATCATCCCTTGCATCAGTGTGTGTTCCGCACTGCGCAGGTGCCACCAGGTATCGGTATCCACAGGGACGCGGGTGGCGAGGGCGAAGACCATCACAAACAGGATTATCAGCATCAAGCGTTCAGTGGTCAAATGTCGCAGCATAGTCGGTCACCTCATCGGATTATCCGGTGTTTCACCGGTCTGCCTGATTGTATTATCGAGCAAAGCCGCCAGCAGTGGGTCAATGAACGGGTAATTGAGCTGCGGCAGGTACAACCGCGCATAGCCACCGCGCAGATAATGAATCGGAGGATAAAGTGCACTGTAAGCGTCTTCGGAAACCCACGGATCAAACCGGAGTTCATTCTGTGCTGCGGCAATGGCGGTTGCGGCGCTTTGCCTATCGCCTGCCGCCAGTGCGTAACGCGCCCTGCCGAGCGCTGCCCACGCCCTTGTCTGCGGGTTGTAGGCGCTGCTTTCGGCAACTTCGAGCAAGTGCAGCGCTGCTTCCTGGTCACCGTCTGCCAGTGCCAGCAGTGCCCCCACCACCTGATAGCTGCTCGTGTTCTCCTGTGCGAGATCGTTCATTACCCACACCTGCCGTGCCGCGTCAACCTGCCCATCCAGCAGCAAAAACAGGGTTTCGCCCAAAGAACTGCGGGGAATGCTGGCGGCGACATCTCGACGTAAGGATGTTTCCTGCCACAACGGGTACAAACCCACATCTGTGACGTGAATCCCTGCGTACAGGTTTGTCGCGCTCGCCACATCCCCCAGCGCTTCGGCATAGCCGCCCAACAGCAGCGTGAACTGCCAGTTCAGTGGTGCCAGTTGGTGCGCCTGCTGCATCGCCGTATACGCCTGTTCGCTTTCGCCCTGCTGCCAGTAAAGAGCGCTCAGATTCGCCCACGAAATCGCATGATAGGGAAACTGCCGCAGCAAGCGCTCATAGCCCTCAACTGCCAGCAGCAAAGACTGCGCCGCTGATGCGCCACTGCCACCCGCCGCGAGGCCATACAGGTACGCCTGTTCCAGCAGATACACATCCATGCCGGGGTCTGCGTCAATAACTGACTGCAATGCCGCCGCGCCTGCTGCATAGTCCTGATTGTCCGCTGCTGTGTTCAGCACTGCCGAATACTGTGCATACAGCGCCGTAGACCACACACCGCTGAGGACAACCCCCAAACTCAGTACCGTGATGCCCCCACGCAGTACCCCGCCGTTCCACCAGTTGTTCGCCGCTGGCGGTGCGGGCGGCGCGCAGGCGAGCACCAGCAGCAGCACACCACACAGCGCGATGGCGGGGGACATGCAGGTCGTGTCCAACAGATGATGCACAGCATAGCCTGTCAGCGCTGCCGCGACTGCCAGCAGCAGGGGACGCTGTTTTTTGTCCGCCTGCCGCCAGTTGAGCCACAGGGCACGCAGGCACACTCCGCCAGTGATGCCAAACACCCCCGCGCCGACAAGTCCTAACTCCGCCAGCACCAGCAGCGGCAAGCTGTGCGTGTGGCTGTGCGGCAGCACCGGTGGAATGGACTGGCGCTGCATCAAATGGGCACCAAACGTGAACAAGCCCCCGCCGGTAATCGGCTGTGCGGCGAACACATGCAGGGCGTCTTCCCAGAGACTTGTGCGCATATCCACTGTGCGCCCGCCAATCTGGAATGTTGACAGAAAGAAGACCCCCACCAGCACCAGCGCAACAGCCAGTGCCAGACCGCTAACTTTGAGCATCTGCTGGCGGTGGCGGGAATTCCGATCCCACCAGTTGCGCAATCGCGTTAATCCCCCTGCGCGCCCGTCAAATATCAGCATCAGCACCGGCAGCAGTGTGGCGGCAGCAGCGCCCAGCCACGCCCCGCGCGAAAAGGTACTCAACAGCAGCAGGGCAGCGCCCACCGTATAAACCAGCATCAGCAGACGTTCGCCACGAAAGCGGGGCTTGATAACCCGTAGTGCCGCCAGCGGCAGCAGTACCAGCAGGAATGTACCCAGTGCGTTGCTGTTATCCAGTGTGCCGGGGACCCGCGGAAAATCAGGACGCACGCTGCCGTTGAGCATGAGGGGAAGCGTGGTTTGTGCCCACACGACAATCTGCTGAGCGCCATGCAGCAGTACAAGTCCGCCTGCCAGCAGCAGCCCATCAACCAGCAAATCGCGGGTGAAGACTTGATTTGCCAGCAAATCGTGCAGCGCATACCAGACCAGCAGGTAAACGCTCAGATACCACATGGCAATCAGGCTGCGGCGTGCCGTGTCGGGGTTCGCCGCGATAGACAGGGCGATTGCCCCGGCGCACAGCGGCAGCAGCCAGTCCAGCGTTGTGGCATGCCAGCGCCATCCGCGCACCGCCCGGACCGCCCACCAGAGACCGATCAGTACGGTCAATAGACCCATAGCGGCACCGCGGTCTGCCGCGCGGGTCAGGCTGCTGAAGCTTGCCCCCTGCGGGCTGACCACATAGAGAATCGTCAGGACGGTGGCGGCGTGTCCGGCAGAGGAAATAGCAGGTAGGCATAGATTCATCGGCGCGTGAAACCTTAGCCGCCCAGCCGCGTGATTTGCTGCCTTGCCTCATCCTCATCGGGCGCGTATTCCACGATTGCCCGGTAGACCACCAGCGCCTGCTCAGCATCGCCATTGACTTCATACATGGCGGCAAGTTCATACCAGGGCTGCATGACCAGCCTGCCGGGACCCGGCACGCGCATCGCAGGCAGTAGATCAAAAGCGGCGCGTCGTCCGCCGAATAAAACCCCTTCGAAATTCTGATCCAGAATGCGTGCAGGGAGTGCTCTCGCACGAAGCTGCACGACCTGTTCCGGGTCGTTGGTCATCAGCGCCGCCGTTGCATTGGGATACTCATACAGCGTGCCCAGAAAGCGCGCGGTATTCAGGTCGCGCGCTGCCGCTTCAGGATCGATCAACCGCAGGGCGCGGGCGCGGGCGGCATAATAGTCGCCAAAACCGGGGTTGAGCCGAATCGCTTCTGTGAAGCTCACTGCTGCGCGGGCAGCATCGCCCTCTACCGTCAGCGCATATTCGCCTACCACCCACCATTCAGGCGCGGTTTGCGGATTTACTGGCACGAGCTGCTGCACGGTGTCGGGAAACTGCACGGAAGCCACCCGGTAGTGCGAATCAAGGGGAATGCCCGCCATATACTGTTGCAATGCCCGCCGGCGCAGATCGGTTTCCAGCCAGAAGCCCGCCAGCGGCGGACGCCCGGTGTTGTAGATGCCGGCGATATACGCGCTGATAATCGCTTCATCAGATGCAGTGCCGGTTGTGTCCGCGATACGCGCCCAGTGCAAATGCGCGGCATTGGCATAGCTGATTCCCCGTGCCGTGTCCAGCGCTGCCAGCGCACCAGGCAAATCTCCCGCGCGCTCGCGCAGCGCCGCGAGGTTAATCCAGCCTGTATCCCATGTGGGTTCCAGTGCCAGCGCTCGTTCATAAGCAGCAATCGCCGCAGGCAGATCGGGATCGCTATCCCATGCCTGAACGCCGGTGAGCACGGCGATTTGCAGCGGATAAAGATGCAGACCGGGATCAATCGCTGCTGCGGTTTCGGCAGAGTTGAGGGCTGTTTCTCCGCCATTCAAGCTGGTCTGGAAATTCGCCTGTGCCGCATCCATCACCAGCAGCCACACCCCAAAGCCAAGCAGCAGCGCCAGCGTCGCCAGCGCCGTGAGCCGAGGACTGCGCGGGGCGGGTTCCAACTGCGAGGTGGGCAGCGGAATGATGCAGTAGGCGACCAGGAAAATCAGCACCAGCACATTCGCGGTGCTGTTGAGCGTATCGAATATGCTGTGCAGGGCAAGTCCCAGCAGGGCGGCACCGACCCCCTCCAGCCGCAGTCGCCGTCCTGAACCGGCAGCACTCGCCGCGCGCAGTCGCCACCACGCCCGCAGCAGTGCCAGCAGCAGCGCTACGCCCACCGCAATGCTGACCAGCCCGGTTTCTGCCGCTGTATGCAGGTAGATGTTGTGCGCTGTAGACAGCCGGTCACGTGCTAGTTCCGGGTCGCGGTACAGGCGCAGCCCGCGTCCGTACAATCCCGGTCCGACACCAAACAGCGGGTAATCGCCAGTCATTGACACAGCGCTGCGCCACAAATCCATGCGCACGGCATCGCCGGACTGGCGTCCTGGTTCCGCACCGATCGCAGTGATGATGACAACGGTGAGCGCCACAATCACCCCTGCCGTACCCACAAGCGGTACCGCCCGTCGCGCCAGCAGACGTCGCCCACGTTCACTTTGTACCATCTGCATCAGCACAAACGCACCAAGCGCCAGCAGCACAGACAGGATACCCCCACGTGAACGGGTCAGCAGCAGCACAATCGCCAGCATCCCTGCCAGACCCCACAACACGACCCGCTGGCTGCGAACACGGACGGTCAGCGCCCAGGCAATCGCTACCGTAATCAGTGGGGCGACAAACCCGGCAACCCATGTTGTGACCCCCAGCGGCAGCCAGATACGAATATCATCCAGCGGCAGCGGAACGCCTGTACCCAAAAAATTGATCCAGCCCTGTCCCGGTGGGCGAATGATGCCCAACCCCAAAAAAGCCATCAGCACTTGAATGCCGCTGATAATGACCACCATCGCCGCCAGTAAGAACAGGGTTTCCATCACCAGACGCTGTTTGCCCCGCTGAATTTGATCTGCGACGACGAAGAACAGCAGCAAATGCGTGAACGGAATCCAGAGGTGTTCAAACCCCATGCGCGGGTCGAGGCTGAAGAGCGCGGAAAGCAGCCACGCGGTAATCAGCAGTATGAGCCAGGTATTCAGGGCAGTGGGGGGTAAGCCCCTTTCTGCGCGTATTCGGCGCAGCAGCCAGACCCCCAGCACTACGGTCATCAACACATGATGCAAGATGCGCACCGCAAGGAACTGTGTGTAATAACCTGCGCCACCGATAAATGCGAGATAGAAGCACAATAAGATGAAACCGAGGCGTCCGTAACGCATCAATGAACCTGCTTTCGAGAAGTGTCTTCCCGGTTCACACGCCGCTAAAGGTCAGCACTTTGCCAATGGTGCGAATGATGATATTAAGGTCCAGCAGCAGTGAATGATGGCGGATGTAATACAGATCGTATTGCAACTTGACCAATGCATCTTCGTCCGTTGCGCCATAGCGGTAGCGCACCTGCGCCCACCCGGTAAGCCCTGGTCGCACGATTAGTCGTGTGCGGTAAAACGGGATGCTTTGTGAGAGGCGGGCAACGTGTTCCGGGCGTTCCGGGCGGGGACCTACCAGACTCATGTCGCCGCGCAGGATATTGATAAGCTGCGGCAGTTCATCAGCGCGCGTGCGGCGCAGCAAGCGCCCGATGCGCGTCACCCGCCGGTCACCCTTTTCCGCGAACACTGCGCCGGTCTTTGCTTCTGCGTTGATGATCATCGAACGGAATTTGTAGACCTTGAAGATCCGTCCGTTCAAGCCTACCCGTTCCTGTGTGTAGAAGATGTTTCCCGGCGAATCGAGCCGAATCAGCAGCGCCAGCAGCGGCAGAGTCAGCAGAAACACCACCATCCCGGCAAGGGTCAGCATGATTTCAAACAGACGCTTCAAGGACTCATACGGACTGAACTGCAAACCTTCTTCAAAGGGCAGCACTACAGTCCAGTTATTGTTGACATGCTCCACTGGCACGCGCCCGGTAATCCGCTCGTAAAGCAGGGGCATGGGCAGCACATTCACGCCCCGTGCATATGCATCCATGATCCCTTGAAAGCTCTCGCCGTCTATACCCTGTGTGGAGGTAACGACAAGGTCGCTGATTCGGTCGCGCAGCACAAAATTGAGCAGATCACCACCTGTCCCAAGGACCGGCACCTCTTCAATGGTGCTGCCGACCGCTTCGCTCTTATCGCCAATGATTCCGGTGATGTTATACATGCCCTGGGCGTTCGTCTGGAGCGCTTTGATAATTGTTTGCGCGCCCCAATCGGTGCCCACTACCAGCACGCGGCGCGGTTCACTTGCCCAGCCGATCAGCGCAAGGTTGGCGACACGCCACAGCGCGATGAACACAAAAGAGGCAACTCCATAGTAAAAGATAAACAGACGCGGCAGCGTCATGGGGGGCGACAGGAAGAAAACCATCAGGTAAACCAGCAGCATTTGCAGGGTAATCTGCACCAGGCGCTGCAAAGAGGCTTTGCGGCTTGCGGCAGTGCGCAGGTCATAAAAGTCGTTGGCACTGGCAAGAATCAGCCACAGGGTAATCAATAACGGAAACCAGTACGTTTGCGGTAGGATAAATTCCCATGTGAATGCATAACGGGCTACCGCCGACCAGATAAACAGCGCGACGACCACCGCCATTGACACCGCCGCAACATCGCCTGCCATCAACAGCAGCCGTCGCTCTGAGATGCGCAGTTGCAGGCGTGGCCGGCGGCGCGAGGGTGAAAAGAGCATGCTTTTTGGGTCCCTTCCAGTGGCTTTGAGCATCAGCCTCTCTCAGCGTAATTGTCCGGATTCCAGCGTGTCGGGGATCGGCGTGTAAATCAGCACCGCGCCAAACTGCGCTGCAAGTTCAAGATAATCAAGGCACGCAGTCTGTCCGATACGCTGTTCTTCGGGTCCAATCAGGACAAATTGAACCCTGTAAGGCTGCATCAACGAGTAGCCTCCGTTCAGCAGTGCCACACAGTCGGCGCTTTCGTTCCCCTGGTACCAGCCCAACACCGCCGCCAGTTTACGGTCTGCATCCAGTGTCTCGGTCGGATGCCCATAAACCACCCGCGCGCCTGTCCACACCGGTACCCACAAGCTCACTCGCGGTGAGGCCAGAATGACGTCGCGCAGCTGCGTGTTTTCGCGCAGCCACTCGAACGCCGCGCCATAATCCGCAGACAGCAAGACTGCCGGGGTGCTGATTTGCTGGCGTGAAAGACCGCTTAACGGCGCAAACAGAACAATAACCGGGCTGATCACCATCACGGGGATGATTGCCACCAGCAGCCGGTAGCGCCAGCGTGCGCGCACGATCTGGAACCAGGTATCTTCGGTGGCGCGTGTGGCGAAATACGCAATCGGCAGCATCGCCCCTGTTAGAAAACGCCCCTGTATCGTGGTTGGCAGGTAACAGAACACCAGAAGACTCACCAGCCAGATCAGTAAAAATCGGTCACCGTCCGGTTCAAAACGGCGCAGGGCACGGTAAATGCCCGGCAGTGCAATGAGCAGCGGCAGCCCAAAACCGGCAAGCAGCAGCGGAATCGCAGGCGTAATGCTGATCTGCTGGCGCGTCCAGAGTGAAATAACCGGATTCTCAGTGTTCAGCAGCAGATAGTAAGTGCCCACTGGCAGAGTGGGCAGCAGCACCACCATTAACCAGCGCAGCGCACGCAGGATGATCCGGCGTTCATTGCGCAAATTGAAGCCAATGAGAAACAAAAAAGCGCATGCCAGCGGCAGGATCATTTCGGAATAGAGCATTGCCAGCAAAAAACTGAGCAGGCTGGCGCTCAAGCCACCATTGTTGATGCTGGGGTCTTCCTCCATACCGGGGCGGAACGCATAAATGATGATACCTGCCAGCAGTGCGGTACAGGCAATTGCCAGCGGTGTGTGCATATCAATCAGCGAACTCAGCAGTGGATAGACCTCAGGCATGATTAAATCGGGAAAGTTCGCATTATGCAGCAGTGGAGACAGCAGCCAGCCAAAGCCCGAACCAAAGACCGCGAACAGAAAAAAGATTCGCCGGGTACGTACACGCATCCAGATAATCGCGCTGAGGTAATAGATTGCCATATACATCAGCATTGCAGCGCAGACCCGCGCAATGTGAAATGCCGTTACCGGCGAAAAATCAATCAGCCGGGCAAGCTGCCCCAGCAGCATATAGATCGCATGAATAAACGAGGCAGTCTGGGGTTCCGGCGTGTGCTGCAAGTACAGCATCCACCCGCCCCACTCTGTTCCCTGTGCAATGCGTGCCATATAGGCGGCAGCATTGACCGGATCGTGAACTGCGCCCATGAACTGCATGGAAGCACCGCTGCCGTTTTGCAGTGCCAGAATCAACAGCGGTAGCGCACTCAACAGCAGCACCCCTGCTGAAATTAGAATAACCCAGCGCCATTCATGACTGGTGATATGAACATTATATCGAAATTGCATTGGCTACTAACACCTTGCATTGTCGCAGGCTTGCCCCATGAGTCGCCCACAGGCTATACTATGATTCAACTATAGCATTGTTCTCTTGCTGTGCATCTCCATTATCCAACTCAGCTGTACCAATGCTATAGCCTGTCTTCGCTAGTTTACAACACTTAGGGGCACAACATCGATGTCTCAGGCAGAAGCGTTGTTCCACCTTCAGGAAATTGATCAGAATGTGCTGCGCATGCGCCGCCGTCTGCAGGAAATCGCCACGGCATTAGGCGATGATGCAGTGGTCGCTGCCGCGCAGCAGCAGGTTGACGGTGCATTGGCGGCGCTTACCCCCTTAAAAACGGCACAGCGCTCCCTCGAACTTGAAACCCGAGCCACTGCCGAAAAAGCGCAGGAAGTGGAAACAACCCTTTACAGCGGTAGCGTGAACAACCCGAAAGAATTGCAGGAAATGCAAGCGGAGTTGAACATGCTGCAACAGCGCAAGGCAGAGCTTGAGGAACGCCTGCTGGAAAATATGCTTACACTGGAAGAAGCGCAGGCAGTCGTTGAACAGGCGCGCACCAAATTGCAGACGCTGTCTGCCGAGCGTCTGGGCGAAAAGCGGCATCTTCTGGATGAAAAAGAGCAGTTGGATACGCAGATGGATGCGCTCCGCCAGCAGCGTCAGGCGGCACTGCTGCCCGTTTCGCCGGACATTCTGGCAACCTACAAGCAGTTGATGCAGCAGAAAAACGGTTATGCTGTGGCGCGCCTGGATGGGCAGAGTTGCAGCGTGTGCCGCATTGAGCAGACGATGGCAATTGTGCAGGAAGTGCGCCGGGGCAAAACGCTGGTGTTTTGCCTGGGGTGTGGGCGTATTCTGCTTTAGTCTGTAGAGGGGAAAGTATGGGCTTCGATATTGAGAATTTCGGCTTGGGGTTATTGGCAGGCTGGGGCAGCGCGCTGGGGGTTTATCTGGCACGCCGGCAGATCGGCAGCGCCGTTGGCATGGTGCGCCAGCAGGTGCAGGGTGCTCAACAGTATGCCACCAGCAGCGCGGACAACCGCTACACCGGTGAACTGCTGCGCCTGTGCGAGACCACGCACCTTGCCGGCATGGTCGTTCCGCTGAGTAGTGTTCTGGTAGAACCCCGGTTTCTTGCTGCGCCGGAACTTGCTGCACCGCCCGACGATGACCATGTGCCCAGTGTCTTTGAAGTGATCCCCCGTGTTCCCGATCATCCCTATCTGCTGGCTCCCTATAATGTAGAGAGTCTGTCTATCGAAGAGCTGACCGCCGGAGGGCAGCGGTTGGCGCTGTTGGGACAGCCGGGCAGCGGCAGAACAACTGCGCTGCTGGCAATTGCTTTGTGGGGTTTGGGCAAACTTCAGGTTGAACAGCCTCAGGATGTTATCCAGCAGCGGCTTGACAAAGAAGAAGCCGTTCTATCCGACAAAGAGCGTGCCGCGCGCATCAAGGAACGCATGCTGATCGAGGAACGGGCGAAGGAACGCCTTGCCGAGCAGCAGGCGGAAAGCGGCGAGATTCTCCCGCAGGAATCGCGGGCGAAATCCAGACGACTCATCCCGATTTATGTCCATCTGGCGAATATTAATCCTGAGTCCGGCGAATATGGCACAGCCGTTGACCCCGCTGAACCGCTGGTGCGGGCAGTGCAGCATCAGGTGGGGACGGTGACAGCGCGCGCAGTAGCCCGTCATCTCTACCAGTGGCTTAACACTGGTCAGGCAATGGTGCTGATTGATGGGTATGATGACCTCCCCGAACCACTTCGGCGCGTTCGGTTGGCATGGCTGCGCGCTTTTTTGAGTGAATATGACCACAATTTTATCATCGTCACCGGTCCCGCGTCAGGGTTTGGCGCGTTGCAGCGGTTAGGTCTGACACCCGTCTATTTACGCCCCTGGACAGAAGCCGATAACGAACTGCTGATTCAGAAATGGGCAGAGGCATGGGCGCAGATCACTGGCACACGCCGTCGTCCGGGCGCAAAACCAGATGACAGTGTGATTGCCCGCGCAAAGGTGCGCACGCTGGCGCTTTCACCGCTGGATCTCACGCTCAAAATCTGGTCTGCCTATGCCAACGATGTGGACGCTCCCGGCTTTGAAGGCTGGTTGCGTGCCTATGTCGCGCGGCACTTGCCCTCCGACACCTCGTTGGGGGTGTTGCTGCCGCAGTTGTCACAGCTTGGCACACTCCAGCTTGAAAAAGGGCTTTTTGCGGCGCAGGACCTGGAAGGGTTGCTGGGTGGACACGCTGCCCCGCCGCCTACCCCGGAAGCTGATGCCACAGACGAAGCAGCTGAGCCCGAAAAAGAAGAAACCAGCGTTCAGGGTAAGCTGCTCGCTGCACTGCGCCGCACCGGGCTGCTGGTACAGTATCGCGGTGGGCGTTATCAGTTTCGCCACGCCTTCATTGCTGCCTATCTTGCCAGTCTGATGCTTAAGGATGTCGCGCCGGAGCATTTTCTCGAATATGCCGCACAGCCGCAGTGGGCACAGGCGGTTGCCTACGCTGCTGCGCATATGCCGGTTGATGCTGCCGTGAATGCCCGGCTCGATGCTGCTGGGGATATTCTGCAAAACACGCTGCTCGATCTGGCGCGCTGGCTGGCATATGCCGACACCAGTGTGGCGTGGCGCGCAACGTTAATCAAACAACTCGGCACGCTGCTGCTTGCCCCCAC
>DAOTWP010000189.1:0-3541 GCA_034435675.1 Anaerolineae bacterium | reverse complement strand
TCCGGCTGCAATCTGGCAGATGCCGACCTGAGCAATGCCAATCTGCGCGATGCGACGCTGCGCGGTGCGACGCTGGTCGAAACGCAGCTTACCGGCGCGGTGCTGGCGGAGGC
Source organism: Anaerolineae bacterium (assembly GCA_034435675.1). Lineage (GTDB taxonomy): Bacteria > Chloroflexota > Anaerolineae > Aggregatilineales > Phototrophicaceae > DAOTWP01. The sequence goes on along the minus strand of DAOTWP010000189.1, from coordinate 3,428 downwards.
GGTGCTGGAAGGCGCGAACCTGACCGACGCGGATCTGGAAAATGCCGATTTGAGCGCTGCCAATCTGCGCGGGGCAACCCTGCGCGAGGTCAACCTGGAAAATGCCAACCTGCACGGCGCGAACCTTGAAGGCGCGAATCTGGCGAATGCCAACCTTGAGAATGCCGACCTGACCGGCGCGAACCTGACCGGCGCGAACCTGGCGGATGTCAATCTGGAAAACGCGCAGTTGGACGGCGCAACGCTGGAACGGGCATTCCTGCGCGGCGCAACGCTGCCCGACGGCGAGGAATACCGCATGGGCGAAGACCTGTCCCGCTTCAATGTGACTGGCACACCGGGCACACGTTATATGCCGGTGCCGCCCATCCCGCCCATCCCGCCGGTGCCACCTGTCCCGCCCATCCCGCCGGTGCCGCCCATGCCCGGATTTGGTGCAGTGTCCGCTGGCAGCAAGCGCAAGGTGAAGATCGAGATCAACACTGGCGATGATGAAGCGGTTCGGGCGACTGCTGGCGATAGCCCAGAAGCTGCCGCGGAAGAGCCGCTGGCGGGCGCGAACCTGCCCGGCGGCAATCTGAGTGGGCGCAGCCTGAGCGGCGCGGACCTGAGCGGCATTAACCTGCCCAACGGCAGCCTGAGCGGTGCTGATCTGAACAGTGCCAACCTGCAAGGCGCGAATCTGGCGCGCGTGGATCTGAGCGGCGCGAACCTGACCGGTGCGGATTTGAGCTATGCCAACATTGCCGGGGCGAATTTTGCGGGGGCGCAGCTCAGCGGGATGACCCTGCCGGATGGCAGCGCCTACAGCACTGCGGACGATCTGCGGCGCTTCGGCGCGACGGGCACACCTGCATAGCATCATCCAGTCGTAAATTCACCAAGCCGGGCGAGGCGTTCCTCGCCCCTACTCTGATTTCCCTTAATGGGTTAGCGGAGCAAGGTGAACGGACCGCACGCGGGGCTTTCACCCTCGTGGGGACACAGCAGCCGCTTGCTCCGTTAGCCTGGCACTTTTCTCCTGTTTCTGACTTTTCCGGCGCGGGCGCTGCCCTCGTCCGCGTGTAACCGCTACTCCACCATAGAACGATCCGGGGGACACACGCCGGATCGTTCGCTTTTTATCCACGACTCAGGGCACGCGCCAGAAGCGCAGCGTCTCGTCGCCAGAAACCGACGCCAGCATCATGCCATCGGGCGAGAAGGCGACATCCTCTACGTTGTCGCTGTGCCCCGTGAGGACAGCAACCTGCGTCTGCGAAGCCACATCCCACAGGTGAATGTTGTCATCATAGGAACCGACGGCAAGCAGCGCGCCATCGGGTGAAAAAGCGACACTGGTGACAATCCAATCTGCTTCATCATCGAGGACTGCCAGCTCTGCGCCGCTCTCAACATCCCACAGACTCACCAGCCCGTCGCTGGCGCTGGTGGCGAGGATGTCACCCGCTGGCGAAAAAGCCACCCCGGTGATGTCGTGATCCCGGTTGTGCCCTTCCAGCGCGGCGATCTCGATCCCACTGGCGACATCCCACATGCTGAGCTGCGCATGATCACCGCCGGAGACCAGCAGCTTATCGTCCGGCGAAAAAGTGACAGCATTCAACTCGCCATAAGGTTCGCTGCCCAGCGTCAGCAGTTCCGCGCCGGTTTGCACATCCCACAGGCGCACAAGGTTGTCGTTGCCTGCTGTTGCCAGCAGTGTGCCGTCCGAAGAAAAATCGACATCCCAGACTTCCTCCGGATGGTCAAGGATCATCAGCGGCGCAGCGCCTTCGAGATCCCAGACGATCACTGTCTTGTCCCACGAGGCAGACGCCAGCAGCGTGCCATCATCGGAGAAGTCCAACCCTTTGACCACCTCGCTGTGCCCTTCCAGCGTAGCGACGCTGCGCCGTGCAGCAACATCCCACAGGCGCACAAGATGATCCTGGCCGCCGGTTGCCACCAGCGCGCCGTCCGGCGAGAAGGCGACAGCACTTGCCGCATAATCGTGCGCGTCAAAGACGGCATAACTGGCGTCGTTGTCCTGGGCAAGCGTGGGAAGCGCGGCGAAAATTACGAAAAGCATGAACCACAAGTGCAGTTTGCGCATTGAAGGTATCCTTAATCTGCTGGATGAACAACGGGTTTTTTTGCGGTTGACGGCAGCGCTTGTGCCCCGTCGCATCCGCTGCTGCAATTATAGTCGCTGCGTTCCCGCCGGAGACTTGAGGTTATATTAAGATAATATTAACATGTCTATGGCGAACAGGCGCGGCGATGCTGATGGGCAAACCAAAAAGGATGCTCTGCATCATTCTCAATCATGGGCTGCTGACGGTTAACACAATAACGCGGATGCACCCCAGATGACCCAATTCTTTGTCGGAATGCCCGCCGCGCAGTATCATCATTATCGTCACCTGCATCGCCCTGTGTGAAAGGAGTTTTGCCATGAGCACACCTGCTGCGCGCCGTCCCGAACGCTGGATTGCCTATTTGATTATTCTGATCGGCATTGCCGGAAGCGCCTATGCCCTGCTCAACGGCGCGTTTTCGCTGGAAGTGGGCAGCACCACCCTGAGCGCCACCCGTGATGAAGTGCTGGTCATGGGCATCATCTGGCTGGTGATCGGCGTGCTGCTGCTGCTGGTGATGACGCTGCGCAGACCCGCCGCGGCAGCCGCGCCCACCGCGCCCGCCGCCAAACAGCCCGGACCAATGGCAAAACCGTCCCCGCATGTTGCGCAGGCAGGCACGCAGGGCAGTGCCAGGCTTGCCACCACGCCGCCACCGGCACAGGCAGCCGCAGTCCCGCCGCCGGTTTCCAATACGCCGGCAGTCAAGCCGGACAATCTGGAAATCATTGAAGGCATTGGTCCCAAGGTAAAAGAGGCGCTGCACAACGCGGGCATCTTCACCTTTGGGCAGTTGGCACGGCTGACCGGCGCAGACCTGGTGCGTATTGTCCGCGAACAGCAGGGTGTGCGCATTGTCGGTGATGCGTCTTCGTGGCCCAAACAGGCGCAGTATATTGTGGATGGCGATATGGCGGGCTTTGAAGCATACAAACGCCAGTTGACTGTCGGGCGCGAGTAAACTACCCACAATTTGCAGGCAGCAATTTGCAGGCAGCAATTTGCAGGCAGCAATTTACAGGCAGCAATTTACAGGCAGCACCTTATCAGAAGGTGTTTTCAGGGGTATAATTCAAGAAGGTGTCCATAAGGACGAAACACCCCGCGTCCTTATGGACACTGTGGTTATGCAGCCCGCTTCAGCAGGACTCCACGCGATAGTTCCGATTCGCTTCGCGCATCCGCTGGCAGCACCGGATGATGCGTCCAGGCTCGCTTGTCGGGTCTAAGCCAAAATGCCAGATTCGCCCACCCGGCAATGCAACTACACGCCCACTTTGGGGCAGCCACGCGAACAGTCTGCCGGAT
>DAOTWP010000188.1:0-1511 GCA_034435675.1 Anaerolineae bacterium | reverse complement strand
ACCCCACTGACGCGATGAAGCTGTTCGCCAGCAGCGCCGCATCATCTTTCTGCGAGGCGAGTTTGCCCGCCAACCCTTTCAGGTCATTCATGGCGTTGTAGATTTCGCCGAGATTGGGAAAGCGGATCAGGCAGGCGGCAAGGAGTGCCGCCGCGCTGTCGGTCCAGAAGCGGTTGTCCCCTGCGGCAGACGGCACCAGCACATCGGCAATGGCGCGGGCATCGGATACGTTGTCGATACCTTCCGCCAGGTTGTAACGCGGACCAACGGCGCTGGTCGGGTCATGCACGACAACCAGATGGCGGGTCACAGCGGCATACTTCAACACATGCCCGGTGATTTCACCCTGCGGGTCAGCCACCACCAGCGAGTGTCCCGCCAGCATCCGGTCAGCAATCGCGGGCAGGATAATGCCCTGCGTCTTACCAGAACCGGGACCGCCGAGCGTCAGAATACCGCGTGCCACATCTTCGCCGCTGAGTGAGAACCTGCCCATACCTAAGTCGAGGCGGCGTTTTTGCTCTCCCCAAAACGCACCGAGCAGCGACAGACCTTCCGCGTCTTCACGGCGGAAGCGTTTATATTCGCGCATGGTGCAAAAGTGTGAGGAGCCGAGTGCGCCGCGTTTGACCTGCGGATTTCGCAGGCGATCCACTCGCTCACGCAGCCAACCGCCGTTTTTGATCCCGCTGTGCAGCCCAATCATCAGGAAGAACCACAGCATGACCAGCATCATGCCGAACATAAACAGCCGCATGGCGTTGATATTAGGCGGCGCACCGACGAGCAGTTGGACAAAATCGTTGGTGGACTGTCGCCCGCGCAGCGGCTGCACCGCCATATCTCCCAGCAGCGTCAGGTAAACCGCCGACACACCCAGCCCAACGACCAGGTGAGCAAAGAGTTTCGCGCTGCGTTTCCAGCCGGATGTACCCTTTGCTTCGCTGGTGCGCTGGATGCCCGCACCCAGCATGGCGCTGACCACTATCGGTGCGGTCAGTGTCAAACAGAGGAGAGGGGCGAGACAACCACCCAGCAGCGCCCGCCCCTCGGTGAACAACCAGTAGAACATCGGCTACGCCTCCCGCTCTTCAGATGGATTGGCACAGCGTCGCAGCATCATCCGATTGCCAGCCAACCGAGTGCCATCAACAGCACCCAGGTCAGGTAGAGCGCTTCGCCAAAGCTCACGCCCAACACCTGTCCGACGGCAGCGCCAGCCAGCAGCAGGGTAATTAAGGCAAAGCCGCCCAGCGCAGTCTGCGGTTTGAGCGTCGTCATCACTTAGAAGTCCAGTTCCGGTGTACCGGGTCCTGTTTCTGGTTCATCCTGCTCGACCAACTGCTGAATCGGATCAGTGTACAGACCTTCCACCGCGGTGCGGGCATCGCGTTCGGCATTCGGGTTGTAGGGATGCCAGTCCGCCGGGTCGCGGGTAAGCGTTAGTTCCGCGTTCTGGTACGCCTTCAAATCGTCCCCTTCAAGCGTTTTCCACTCGGCAGATAGTCCTT
>DAOTWP010000187.1:0-59736 GCA_034435675.1 Anaerolineae bacterium | reverse complement strand
CTGCTTGCCGTGCCGGTGCGCCGGCGGGTGCAGGGGGCGGGCATCGCGCTGGCGGGGGCGCTGCTGCTGGCGACGTTTCCGCCGCACCTGCATTTCAGCCGCATCGGGTTGAACAACATTGCCGACCCGCTGTTTGGCACGCTGGCATTTGCCGTTGTCGCGCGCGGCGTGCGCCGCCAGTCCATGACTGCTGCGGCAGTCGCCGGGGTGTGCCTGGGGCTGACACAGTATTTCTACGAAGGTGGACGCCTGTTCTTCCCGCTGCTGCTGTGCCTGTGGACAGCCGGGGTGCTGATTCTGCGCGCGCCGCGCCTGCGCTGGTGGCACCTGCGTTATGCGCTGACCTTTGTGCTGGCGGCGCTGGTCGTGGCTGTGCCGATCTACTATGTGCTGCTGGCACAGGGACAGCCGCTGACTGTGCGCATGGGTAGAGAGTCGCTGTCGGCGGGTACGCTGGTCGAGCAGGGTGTCAGCGGCTACCTGTACCACTTGCAGGATGCGCTGCTGGCGTATGTCAACATTGCCGATACCAGCACGCGCCACCTGTATTATGGCGATTGGAATGGGCTGGTCTTCCAGTATGGCGTGCCGCTGTTTCTGCTGGGGCTGGTCACTGCCGTGCTGCGCCTGCGGCATCCGGGGCTGCTGCTGCCGCTGCTGTGGATCGCGGCGGCGGCGGCGGGTAACAGCTTCCTGCGTTACAGCAGCGTGTCGGCGCGTTTCGTTGTCGCTTTCCCGGCGATTGCCGCGCTGCTGGCGGTGGGTCTGTGGGTGATCTGGCGACTGCTGGTCTATGGGGCGTGGCGCGAGGTTCCGGCTAAGAGTCTATCCGTAAATTCAGCAAGCCGGGCGAGGCATGCTTCGCCCCTACAAGAAAATCTGACTTCTCGGATCGATACTAAGCAAACTGCCGCGCAACCGGAGTCCGCTCTGCGCTATTCCACGGCGCGCGGTGGTCGTCTGCACGCGGGCTTCGCGCTGAGCCTGTGGCTGCTGCTGGCGCTCACCGCCGCCGGACAAACGCTGTACTACTTTGGCGACCATCTGCCGTTGTATAACTGGCGCATTCGTGCCAACGATGTGTGGCGCGACGGGCAGGACGCCATTTTCCGGGCGGTGGAGCTGCCACCGGGCACCCACATTCATCTGTTCAGCGCAGTGGTGTTCAATGAACGCTTCGCCGCCGACATGATGAGCTATCTTGCTGACGGCTACCGGGTGCATACTCTGGCAACCGAAAATCTTACCGAGGACTATCTGCGCTGGCTGCCGCGCGATGTACCGCATGCCTTTTTCATCGAACCGGGCGACAGCGCCACGCTCGCCCTGATTGTGCGCTATTTCGTGCTTCAGCCGCCGCAGTACACACCCTACCCACATATCGCCCACGACAGGCAGTATGTACTCTATTTTGCGCCGCTGGAACTCAACAGTGTGGCAGTGGGCGGCACCCCGGAACCGTCGTCGAATGCGCCGCCCGATGCGCCGCCCGATGCGCCGCCCGATGCGCCGCCCGGCACCACCACTGCCGGCGACAGCGGCGAATAGGGCGAAAGACGGAGGCGTTCACCGTGCAAATCCTTTATCCTGACGAATATGAAGGTAGCCAGGGCAGATTTGCCGGGAGCGAGGGCACATGCTTATTCACGAACGCGAATTGTACGAAGCGCTGCTGCGGCGTGGGCAGCGGCGAACACGGCTGGCGGTGCATACGCTGGGCAGTGTGCTGCTGCTGTGGCTTTCGTTTCTCGATATGGGCATTCGCTTGAGTACGTGGTCAACGCTCGGTCCAGTGCTGCTGCTGGGGCTGGTGCTGGCGCACGCCGTCTGGCTGTACCGCCGCGAACAGCGCGAGGGTAACCTGCGCGAACACTTGCAGTACTTACAGTGGGAACTGGCAGCAAACGCCGGGGAGAAAGCCAAACATCATGCCGAGGCGGCGCGGTCCCTGCAGCGCTTGCCGCAGGACGGCGAATGGCTTGATCTCGATGATGCCGAAGACCCCGCCACCTACTACGCAGGGCACTGAACCCCCAGGCAGCCAGGCAAGGACTCGCGGGGGCAGCGGTTAGGCTGTTCCCATTTGCTTTTACAGTTCTTTTACTATCCTGGCTGCTCAATCTGCTCCATAATGAATGTATTCCCTGCGGCGGCGTCGAGGCGTTTTGCGCTGCCTGCCGGAAGTCATTGATCATTCCATTGAAAGGATGTTACATGCTGCGCAAGGCATTGGTTCTGTTTATGCTTCTTATGCTGGTGCTGGGTTCGGCGTTCAGTGTTGCCGCACAGGACACCATCGGCATTGGCGACCCCGTAACGGCGACCCTGCCGGACAGCGGCGAAGAATTTTATGAACTGGAAGTGGAAGCCGGTTTAACTTACACCGTCAGTGTCATCTCCGACGAATTCGACCCGGTGGTGGAACTGCTGGATGAAGACGAATTTTTCATCACCTCGAATGACGATGGCGGCTACAGCACCAACTCGTTCCTGATCTTCGGACTGGACGACAGCGGCACTTACCTGCTGAAGGTGCGTGGGTTTGGCGGCGGCGGCGCGGGGCTGGATTACACCATCCTCGTCGATACGATCAGTGCTGACCCGATTGGACTGGGCGACAGCGCCGATGTCAGCTTTGACGGCATCACCCCGCCGATTGTCGCCTTCGAACTGGAGGAGGGCACGGCACTGCAAATCACGGTAGAACTGAGTGATGTATTTGACCTCGAAATGTTCATCACCGATCCCGCTGGCAGCTTTATTGACAGCAATTACACCTATGGTGGCGACACCTTTGTCTGGAATAACGTGGTCATCAACAGTGACGGCGTGTTCTATCTGGTCATCACGCCGCAGTCTGAGGGCATTCGCGGTGGCGGTACGGTCACCATTGAGGAAGTTGAGCTGCAAACGCTGGACAAGGGTCCCGTTGTCGTGACGTTTGATGCCAATCTGACCGAGACGGTCTTCGCTTTCGAGGCGGAAGCCGGCGTCCGGTATGCCCTGACTGTCAGCACGGCAGCCACTGAGCCGGTGGGCATCTATGTCACTGTCGTGCAGAATGGCTTCACCGTGACGAGCATCAGCACCAGCGGCGGGTTTGACGCAGGGCTGACGTTTGAAGCGCCCGAAGACGGCGCGCTGACGGTCACGCTCAGCACGTATGTGTTTGAACCGACTGATTTCGAGATTTCGATCAGCGCTGTCGAATAGGTAAGTATTCGAGTTACCATCCGGCGGGCAGCACAGCGCGGCGGGTGGGAGAGCAGGCGACAGGGGCAGGTGACTTCACATCTGCCCCTGTCTGTTCTGGTGCGTCAATCCAGATCCAGACTCACGTCAAGGTCAATGCGCAGCCCGGCAGCGTTGAAGCCGTCAATCACCCCCTGGATTTCCACCACGTAGGTTTCCGCATGCAGCAGCAGCCCGTTGATGTCGCGCCCATAGACCGCGTCTGCCATACGCTGGAGCGCCTCTGCCGCGCCGACCATATGCTGGCGGGCGGCTTGCAGACACTGCGGCGTGGGGGCATCCTGAAAGGCGCGAATTTCCGCCTGCATAGACAGCCGCCGCGTGGCATACCCGCCAAACAACGCCGCTTCCACGTCGCGGGCAACGGTGTAGAAGATGCCGTCGGTGAAGAAATAGTCAAAAGACCAGGTCAGCACAGGACACGCGCCGTTAATCATGTCGAAGAAGCGCGCATCCTGCCCGCGCATCTGGATGCTCAGGGCGTCCAGTTCAGCTTTTGCCTGCCCTGCCGAGGCAAAGCTGGCGCGCATCAGCTCGAATGCGCCGAAGGGATTGGCATAATCGAAGATTTCGACGGCGTCAATCATCTGGTCATACGCGGTGAGCAGCGCCGTGCGCGCATTTGCCGCGCAGGCGGGGGTGGGCACGCGCTCAAATTCCAGCCGTCCGGCACGCAACTGCGCCAGCCGCATGGGTGCTTCCACATTGGTGACCACACCAATGTCAATCGCAAAGTTGTACATCGGGGTGGTGTGCCCATAGACCTGCCCCCACCAGTCCTGCGCACCGCAGCCGGATAGATCCTGAATCAGCAGGCGCGGCAGCAGCAGGAACGCCAGCGCCCCGACCACCGCCAGCCCCAGCACAGCGACCAGTACATAAAACAAAAAATCCCCTGCCATGCCGCGCTGGGCTTTTGCTGCAGGCATTGCAGCAGCAGCGGGGGCGGCGCTGGCATAAGGGGAGGATTCTTCTTCCTCAAACATTGGGCGGCTGTCGTCAAAGTAATAAGTGTCGCGGCGGCTGGCGGCTGCTCTGCCGCCGGTGAGTTGCTCGATTTTTGCCATCCACTCCAGCGCTTTGGGGTGGTCAACTTCTTCCAGTAATTCATACGCCTCATCGTAACGGCGCAGTTCGATGAGTTCGCGCGCGCGCAGCATTTTCTCGCGGGACATCGCAACCCTTGCTCCATAAGTGTATGCGTGCTTTTGCCCTTGATGATAGCAGAAACCGCGCCCTGCGCGAAACCACAGGCAGTCGCAATCTACGCGAGGTCGAAGCGCTGCAATTCGCGGCGTAAGGCATCCAGTTCAAGCTGGCTGGTGCGAACATTCAACTGGGCGCCGGACACATTATGGCGCAGCACCGCGCCCAGTCCGGTCAGCAGATCCTGCATGGCGTTTGCCAGATGCCAGCGCGCCATGCGCATGCACGCCGGATACGCCACCTGTTCAACACTGCTGCGCGTCTGTTCCAGATTCAGCATTAAATGTGCCACATCTTCGGGCTGCAGGTTGGCGTCAAACTGGCTGGCGGCGCTGAAAAACTGTTCACCGGCAGGCGCGACATGTGCCCACCATTCCTGCGCCTGCTGGGTTTCCTGCGGATCAGGTGTGTCTGCTGCCGCACCCGTATAATAGTCCCCTGCTGCAAACGGTTCTGGTAACATCACTGCATCAACCTTTCATGAAGAAAACTTACAACGCCTCTTGATTCCATTGTAAAGTTGTTTTTCCTCAGAAGAATTGATTTTCATTAATTTTGCGTCAATTGTCCGTAATCTGCCTGTAATATTGCTTGACTTAACCTTACCATGCTTTGCCACAGAATGCAGCCCGATACCGCCAGATTTCACGTTCTTCGGAAACCGGCTGCACGCGGAAATGCGCGCAGATGGCGTGGCTGCTGCGCCTTTGCGCCACCCCACGCACAACCTTTAACCCTTCGCTGTCAAAACCCGTGATATAGTAAGATTGCCCAGAAAAATGTAACTTCAGCAAGAAACTGGGTGTGTTCATTGCGGGAAAACCAGAGGGAAGCCACATATGGTAGGGATCAGGCAGCGGTTGGTTCGAGTCAGCCCATCAGCCGCGTCCGAGTCAAGCCAGGAGCGTCAGTACCAGCAGCGCCTGCTCGTGCGTATTATGATCGCACAGATGATTGCCGCCGCGATTATGAATGTGCTGGGCACGCTGCGTGATCTGCGAACCGGAGAACCCCCGCTGGAATTGTATTTTCTGACACCGTTTCTGGTCATTATGCTTGGGCTGCTGTGGCTGGCGCGGCGTGGCAGTTATACGCTGCCCGCGCGCGGCATGATCATCCTGATCTTCAGCATCATCACGCTGGTGTCGGCAATAGATTTTCTGCTGCTGATCTATTTTCTGCCCCTGACGCTGGTCGTCGCTATGCTGCTGCCAGAGCAAGAGACGCTGCTGTTTGTCGGGGTTTGTTCGCTGGTTGTGCTGATCTTCATGGTGCTGCGCGACAACCTGCTGGTGTACCATACGGTGCTGGCACCGTTCAATTTCATCCTCGTCGGGCTGTCGGCGGTCGTAGTCTATCTGTCCCACCGCCAGCGCATTGAACAGGTGCGCCAGCAGGAGCTTCAGGATGCCAACGCCAGTCTGCGTGCCTCGGAAGCTGTGCTGGAACGACGTGTCATTGAACGCACAGCAGCCCTGGATGCTGAACGGCAGCGGACCGAGAAACTGTTCCATTTTGCCCGCCAGATGAACGCGACCTCCACATATACAGAGATTCTCGCTGCGCTGGGCGACGCGCTGGGGCGCACACCCTTCCTGCTTGCCCTGAGTATTTTTGAGAACATGGATCTGGAGCAGGCGACCTATTCCGAGCTGGTCGCGCTGCGGCGGGCGAACAGCGATGAAGTCCTGCCCGCTGCTGACCGCTTTCATCTGATCGGGATGCCGGTTCCTGACAGTGATATGCTGCATATTCCCGATACGGGGCAGCTTGATGATGCCGACCGCCGCCGCGAACATGCCGCGCGCGGGATTCACGCGCTGCTGATTGCAATCATCAGGATTCACCAGCGGCAGGTTGGCGCGCTTATCTTCATAAGTAACCAGCCGCGGGCGTTCAGTGAGCAGGAAATCCGGCTGATTCAGGTGGGTGCCGATTTAATGGTACCGGCGATTGAGCGCAAATTGCGCTATGACTTGCAGGTGCAGATTGCCGACAAAATGCGTGAACTGGATCGCATGAAGAGCCAGTTCCTTGCCAGCATGAGCCACGAACTGCGTACCCCGCTGAATGCCATTCTCAACTTCACCGAGTTCGTCGCACTGGAACTGATGGGACCACTCAACGAGCGCCAGAAGGACTCGCTGAACAAAGCGCTGACCAGCAGCAGACATCTACTGTCGTTGATCAATGATGTGCTGGACATCACCAAAATCGAGTCGGGCATGATGTCCCTGTTTATCGAGCATGATGTTTGCCCGCAGGACGAACTGCGCGAGGTCGCCAATACCGCGCGCTCGCTGCTGGTGGACAAGCCCGCCGTGCAGTTGATCGAAGACATCCCGGCGGATTTGCCGCTGATGTCCGGCGACCGGCGGCGGATTCGCCAGATACTGCTCAACCTGATTTCCAATGCCTGCAAATTCACGCGGGAGGGTAGTGTTACGCTGCGCGCCCGTGTCGAGGGTGACGAAATCCTGTTCGCCGTGAGCGACACCGGACCGGGCATTGCGCCCGAAGACCAGAATGTGATTTTTGAACCCTTCCGCCAGACGGAAGTGGGCATCAAGCACATGGGCGGCACAGGTTTGGGCTTGCCAATTACGCTGCGTTTAGTCCAGGCACATGGGGGACGCCTGTGGATGGATAGTGTTTTGCAGCGGGGCACGACTTTCCATGTGGCGCTGCCGATCAAAGTGAATACAATACAATAATACTCAGCTCGAAACACGGATGCTCTAACAATGAACCCACCTACCCTGCTTTACGTTGAAGACGATCCACTTGGTGTGGAAATCATGCAGATGCTGCTGCAAACAACGCTGGGCATAGGCACAGACCGGCTTAAGGTGTTTGAAGATAGTCAGGATTTTTTGGTGCGGCTGCGCGCCCTGCCCCAAAAACCAGACCTGATTCTGCTCGATATCCATGTTGAGCCGGTAGACGGCTTCAGCATGCTCGAACTGCTGCGCGCCGAACCCGACTATGCCAGCACGCGCGTGGTTGCCCTGACTGCCAGCGTGATGAGCGATGAGATCGCCCGCTTGAAGATGCACGGCTTTGACGGCGCGATTGGCAAACCCCTCAGTGTCATGACCTTCCCGCAGCTCTTGCAGCGACTGCTGAATGGCGAGTCCGTCTGGCATGTTGCTTAGTCTGTCGTTACAAAGGACCCTTGATGAACCCGCCCTACGCCCACGACATCGCTGAGCTGATCGACTCGCTGGAAGATTCCAGCATGGAGGAGCGCGTCCTTGCTGGCAGACGTTTGCTCGATCTTGGCTCGGTGATTGTGCCCCCGCTGCTGCACACCATGGAAACCCAGACCGGTTCGCGCACGGTAGAAGCTGCCCGGCTGCTGCTGGAATTTGACACCCCCGAAGTGTTCGACGCGATGTGCCGGGCGCTGTCGGGGGCGAATGTACTGGTAGGGCAGATTGCGACTGCCTATCTGGAGCGCTTCGGCAAACGCAGTCTTGCCCCGCTGCTCGAAGCGCTGCCGACCGCGCGCTATATGGTGCAGGTGGCGGCGGTGGTGACGCTGGAACATATCGGCGATCCGCAGGCAGTCGAGCCGCTGATGGCGCATCTGGCGGCGACCGACGAGAGTTCCGGGCTGCTGCGCTGCACACTGATTCAGGCACTGGGTGTGCTGGGGGATACCCGCGCCGCCGATCTGATCCGCCAGTACGCCGACGACCCCGACCACCATGTGCGCCAGCGCGTTCAGGTCGCCTTGCAGCGGCTGGGGATGCCCGGTACTCCCTGACGCTCCCTTTGTACTGCCCGTTTATTCCGCAGGGGTGGCAGCGCTGGACTGCAACGGTCACAGCGCAGTTTATGATTCTGCGCTAGAGTCCGGTGCAGTTTCGCAGCGAGGTTTTAGCATGGAGAGAAGTCAATGGAAACAAGACAGCTCGGCAGTTCGGATCTCCAGATTACGCCCGTTGGCTATGGCGCGTGGGCGATTGGCGGCGGTGGCTGGGAATATGGCTGGGGTCCGCAGGAGGATCAGCAGTCCATTGAGGCGATTCACCGCGCGCTTGACCTGGGCGTCAACTGGATCGACACGGCGGCGGCATATGGGCTGGGGCATTCCGAGGAAGTGGTTGCGCGGGCGCTGAAGGGCATGACCAACCGCCCATATGTCTTCACCAAATGCGAACTGATCTGGGATGAGAGCGGCGCCATCGACACCAGCCTGAAAGCCGACTCGATCCGCCGTGAAATTGAGGCGAGCCTGCGCCGCTTGCAGGTGGATGTGATTGACCTGTACCAGATTCACTGGCCCGAACCGGACGAGGACATTGAAGAAGGCTGGTCAGAGCTGGCGAAGCTGAAGCAGGAAGGCAAGGTGCGCTGGATTGGCGTTTCGAACTTTGATGTGCCGCAGATGCAGCGGGCGCTGGCAATCGCGCCGATAACGTCGCTTCAGCCACCCTATTCGCTGATCAAGCGTGAGGTCGAGGCGGAGCTTCTGCCCTTCTGCCAGCAGCAGAATATCGGCGTGATCGTCTATTCGCCAATGCAGTCCGGGCTGCTGACCGGCGGCATGACGGCGGCGCGGGCGGCGGCGCTGCCCGCCGAGGACTGGCGCACGCGCGATGCGGAATTCAGCGAACCCCGGCTGTCGCGCAACCTGAAGTGGGCGGACAAGCTGGCGGAAATCGGGGCGCGGCACGGGCGCAGTGCGGGCGAGGTTGCCGTCGCATGGACCCTGCGCCACCCGGCAGTGACCGGCGCGATTGTTGGCGCACGCAGCGCTAAACAGGTCGAGGGCAGCATTGCCGGAGCGCTGGCATTCCGCCTGTCAGCAGCAGAAATCAGCGAGATAGAGGCGTTTGTCAGCGCGAATCCGTGAGCAGCCTGTCTGGTTGTGACGCTGCTGTTTGCTAACCTGGGGGCATGCCGCTGGCGTGTCCCCCACTGGCTGCCCCTGTGGGCGCAGGCGGCGACACATCAGCCCGCCCAGGTTAGCCCGCCTGGTCCGCCTGCCCGCTGCTCAATCAATATGGAAGAAGGCGTGCACCAGTGCCGTGTATTCACTGCGGCGGGTTGTGCCCGGCGAATGTCCCGCGCCCATAAATGTATGCACCTGCGCCTGGGGATACAGCCCCCGCAGCGCTGCCCGCTGTGCTGCGTCGAAGGTGGCATCATCATCCGATTCGATCAGCAGCAGTTTGCCGCCCCAGTTGTCCAGATCACCGGGTTGCAGCCGGTAGCTCATGCCAAAGTCAATGATGCACTGGTAGGTGCTGAGCACATCCGCCTTGCCCAGCCGTTCGCTGAATAACTCGTCCAGATAGGCGCGCCAGAAGGCGAGTTCTTCTCCCGGCGGGGCGACCATCTCCAGCATTTGTACCTTGGCTCCCGCCCGCACGAGTTCGTCAGGCACGGGGCTGATCTGCGCAAGCTGCTGCTCATAGCGCCGGACGGCATTGGCGTCAGGTACGGCGGTGGTCGAAAGCACCAGCCGGCGCACCCGCTGCGGCTGGGCGCGCACGAACGCCTGCGCCACCATGCCGCCAAACGACCCCGCCAGCAGATTGACCTGCTGCACGCCTTCCGCATCGAGCAGCGCCGCCAGCCCGTCGCAAAGCTGCGTCATTGCGGGAACGGCAGGGTAGGTGGGCACAAGCACGCGAAAGTCGCGTTCCAGTTCGCTCGCCATGCGGAAACCCGCGTCCGCCGCGCGCAGCCCGCCCACCAGCAGCAGCACGGTCTGGTCGCCGCTGCCGCCCGCCAGATATTCCCATGGCACCGCCCCAACCTGCACATGGCGCGGGGTATGTGCCGCCCGGAACGCTCGCAGGCGTTCGCGCTGGTCTGCGGGGACATCAGCATAGTAATCATCAAATGGTTTGCTCATTGGGTTGCCCATTTTGCTCAGCCGTATGATTGGCGGCAGTTTGTGCCACATCTGCAAATACTTGTCAAATGCCCGTGTGAGCAACCTGTATCGTCTGTTGACTCGCGGCGCGGTTTGATGCTATCCTACGCGCATGACTTACTTCGGTTATGGACGCATTTTCACCCGTATGTTTGTGACGTCCACACAGGGCGCACGGGGGAGTGGTGCGCCTGATGACCGGAAGTAGTCATGTCACACGGTAGTTAATACCCCATCGCAGGGGAAAACTACCTGCAAGATATGAACACCAGCGGCTTTGGGCGCGTGCCCGGAGCCGTTTTTGATTCACGCAGCAGCAGACCGTTGTACTGGCGGGTGTTGTCCTGTGGGTGATTGACGCGGCAGCCGGGCGCGTGTCCGGGCAAGTATCTATCCGTAAACCCGGACAAGGGGATTATGCAATTCAGAAATTTAACCGAATAACGTTTTTCGCAGGGTTGAAGCATGCTTCAACCCTACCGGTAACGTGATTATTTTCTTAAAGAGCATAATCCCCTTGTTCAGGAAAACAGGTTTATGGATAGGTTCTAATTGTGAACCGAGAGCTTTGTCCGTGTCAAGGAGAACAGACCCAATGCATATTGTTACCGTCGAAAAAATCAGCCTCAGCCACGCCGGACGCGCCATCTTCCGCGACCTGAGCTTCGCTATCGGCGACCATGACCGCACTGGACTGGTTGGTCCCAACGGCGCGGGCAAAAGCAGCCTGCTCAAAGCGCTTGCCGGGCAGCACCAGCCGGACAGCGGCGCGGTGGTGCGCATGCGCGGCGTGCGTGTAAGTTATCTGCCGCAGGAACCGGCGCTGCCGCCCGAACGCAGATTGATTGATGTGGCACAGACGCTGCCGCCCGCGCTGGCGGCGCTCAACGCTGAACTGCACGCCGCCGAGGACCGGCTGGGCGACCCGGCAGTGTATAACGACCCGGACGCGCTGCAAGCGGCGCTGGACACCCACGAACGCCTGCTGGCACGCTTCGAGGCGCTGGGCGGCACGTTGCACACCAACCGCGTCCGCGCGCTTCTGGCGCATCTTGGCTTCGACACAGCGGATTACGACCTGCTGACTGACACGCTCAGCGGCGGGCAGAAAAAGCTGGTCGCGCTGGCGATGCTGGCAGCAGAACAGCCCGAAGTGCTGCTGCTGGACGAACCGGATAATCATCTTGACCTGGATGCCAAACGCAAGCTGGAATCGTTCCTGCGCGATTACCCCGGCGCGGTGGTGATTGTCAGCCATGATCGCTATCTGCTGGATGAAGTCGTCACGCAGATTGCCGAACTGGAAGACGGCGCGCTGACGGTCTATCCCGGCAGTTACAGCGCGTTCGCCATCGAAAAAGAGCAGCGCCGCGAACGCCAGCAGCAGGCGTATGTCGCGCAGCAGAAGCGCATCCAGCAGATCGAGACGGCGATCAAGCGCTTCGAGTTTCAGGCGAAGGTGGTGGAAAACGAACGCGCCGCACGGCAGGCACGCAGCCGCCGCAAGATGCTGGAACGCATGGAGGAACGCGGCGAAATCATTGACCAGGTGCGCGAACGCCGCCTGATGGCGCTGTCGCTGGAAGGCGGGCGCGGCAGCACCAAAGCGCTGGAACTCAAGCGTCTGGCAATGGCGTTTGACGACGAACCGCTGTTCTTCGATCTCGATTTGCTGGTGCGGCATGGGCAGCGCGTCGGGCTGATTGGACCGAACGGCGCGGGCAAGTCGGTGCTGTTCCGGCTGATTCTGGGCGAACTGACACCGCTGGAGGGCGAAATCAAGCTGGGACCGAGTTCGCGCGTGGGCTATTACGCGCAGGAACACCAGACGCTCACGGCGTGGTGGGACGCGACGCCGGTGGACGTGGTGCGCGACATCCGCGCCATGCCAGAGGGCAGCGCTGTAGCGCAGTTACTCAAGTTTGCCTTCACCTACCCGCAGGTGCGCCAGCCGGTCGGCACGCTCAGCGGCGGGGAACGCAGCCGCCTGCAACTGCTGGCGTTGATGCTGCAACAGCCCAACCTGCTGCTGCTGGATGAGCCAACCAACAATCTGGACATCGCCAGTGCGGAGGTGCTCGAAAACGCGCTCAACGAGTTTGAGGGCGCGATGCTGGTGATTTCGCATGACCGCTATTTTCTGGATCGCACGGTAGACCGCGTGGTGGAACTGGCGGACGGTGTGCTGACCGGCTATGACGGCGGCTACAGCGATTACCTGGCGGCGCAGGCGCAGCGCAGCACACGGCGCTGAGGGCGGGTATTGTGTGACAGCTATCCGCGCCGGATCAAACCGCGAAGGCACTGTAGGGGCGGGTGGCTGCATTTCGCGCCCGCCCGCAGCGACATATTACCACGAAGGCACAGAGAATCTTGTCGAGGCGCAGCCTGCTGTGGCTGCCTGTCCACGCACCGTGTAGGGGCATGCCGCCGGGATGCCCACAGGCAGATTGCTGCCCCTGCGCGGTTTATGGTGCAGGGGCGGGTGATTGTGTGTTAGCCGCCCGCCCGCATGAGACTGTTATGTCCGGTTCTTCAAAAGCGGCGCACCGCTCATGCCAGCGCGAGAATCACATCGCGCAGTGCCAGCGCCGCATCAGCCAGCCGCGCCGTGTCCACCAGCTCCGGCGTATCATGCGCGGTATGCACCACGCCACAGAGCAGTTCCTCAACGCGCTCAGACGTCAGCGCCAGCGCCGGACGCCCGTTCATGGTGAACAGAAAATGATCACTCTGGTACCACTGTTCGCCTGCGACCAGCGCCGGGTAGCGGGCAAGCTGCGCCTGAATCGCTGCCGCAAGCGGCGGCGGGCATTCATAGAGCGAATAGGCGATACTGCCTTTGCGGTAGCCCACACCGTCCACGTTAATCCCCAGCAGAATATCGCCGAAAAGGTCGGCGTTTTGCGCCAGATAGAGTCGTTCGCCGGGGTTGGCGTAATAATCCTCGCCATTCAGCGCGACCAGTTCCAGCCGTACCCCGCCCGCAAAATCCGCCAGCAGTTCCGCCAGCAGCAGCAGCGTGACCACGCCGCTGGCATTGTCTATGGCGCCGGGCGTGCCCGTTTTGGCGTCAATATGCGCAAAACAGACCATGCGCGCCGTCCCGCTGCCCCGCCGGGCAACCACATTGCAGCCTGTCGCGGGGATGCGCTCCGCGTGGCTTGCCAGCGTTGCCGTCAGCCCCACATTGCGCAGCAGTCGCGCGCCGTCCACGTCAGTCATGTATACCGAGGGGATGTCAAAATCGCCATCCTCGAACAGCGGAAACGGATACAGTCCCCCGGCAAGATTTGGATCGCAGCCGGTGGCGGCGATAATCGCGGCGGGCTGCTGGCTGTCGAGCAGGTGATAGATGTGCTGGTGTTCGCCCACACTGAAGAAGGGGAAATTGCGCGGGAAAAGCTGTCCGGCGGCGATGTCGCCGTGCAGCAGCAGCACCTTGCCGCCCGCATCGGCGATCTCTAATTGTTCCACACTGCCAGCGGCAACCAGCGGCGCGCGCACCCGGCAGCCGCGCGAATACGGACCGGGAAAAACCTCATACACGCTGCTGCCCACGCTCAGCAGCGCGCCCGCTTCACGCCAATCCATACAATCAAATGTGGGCGTTTCGGTGCTAAAGCCCAGCGCGGCGGCGGTTTCCTCAAAAAAGGTCGTTGCCGCGCGGTTGCCACCGCTGCCCACCCGCCGGTTGTCAATCTCGACACAGAGCCGGTGTAAATAGGCGTCTGCACGCTGCTGTAAGTTCTGGTATGACAGTTCCAGTGTGGTCATAAAGCACCTTTGCTGGTCGGCGTTGAAAAGTGACACACTGCTGCTGTTACTGTTTACGCAGGAAGCGGGGTCAGGGTTGCAGGATTTGCTCCAACGCCAATGGGTTATTCTCCGGGTCAACAAAATGGCACACCAGCGTCCCCGGCGCTGCCTCGAAAACCTCGCCGATGAGCAGTCCCTTTGCCAGCAGTGCCGCGCGCGCCGTGTGAATATCCTGCGTATAAAAGGTGTGCATGGCGGTGCTGCTGTTGGGCGGTTCCACCGCGCCAGCGTGCAGCGCCAGTGTGCAGCGCCCTGTGCGGAATGTCACCCATGTTTCGGCGCTGTAGTCTGCCAGCCCGGCAGGAAAGCCAACTGCTAATTCTAAAATGTCCCGGTAAAACCGTACCTGTAAGTCCATCTGCTGCACATACACAATTGCCTGTATCAGGTCTCCAAGCAGCGGCATGAAGTTCCTTTCTGACTGCCTGACAGGAAGCGCTCCCGGAGCAGCGCCGCCCGCCGGACGGCGCCGTCACGTTGATCTTAGCACCGGATGATTACGAAAAACCTTAATGCTGGTTGAGATAATCTTGCAATTAAACTAACGATAGCGCTGCAGCCGTATTTTATATCGTCGTCAACGTGTCCAACGAGGTTGAAGCCATGTCCTATGAAACCATTCTGGATAACGAATATGGGTGTATCCGCTATCACCCAACAGATCGCTATATCTATCATACATTCTATAAGCCGCTTCACGGGGAGCAGTTGCGCTTTATTTTGAATACCGCCCTCGACCATCTGAAAAAGGCAGGGGCGATCAAGTGGCTCTCAGACGACCGCAAAAATGGCGACGTCAACGAGGAAGATGCCATCTTCTCGGTGACGGACTGGGGTCCACGCGCAGCGGCAGCGGGTTGGAAATTCTGGGCGCTGGTCGTGCCGGAAAGCGTCGCCGGGCGCGCCGATATGCAGCAGGTGGTTGAAGCCTTCTTCAATCTGGGTGTCCGGGTGGCAATCTTCACCGATCTTGAAGAAGCGCGCAGTTGGCTGGTGAGCATGTAGCCCCTCATGCGGCGCAGGGCGTGTTCACGGGGACACGCCCTGTCCTGTGCTTACACGCAGAAAATCCTGCGCATTACGTCAGTGCGCCTGCCAGAACGCCAGCACATCCGCGATAAACTGCGGCGTGTACATCGGCAGCACCATGAACACATGCCCGCCGGGATACTCGCGGAACTGCGCGCCGGGAATCGCGGCGGCGATTTCGCGCTGGAATCGCGGCGGCACCAGCAGGTCATCCGGACTGCTGATGACCAGCGTGGGGGTGCGGATGCCGGGCAGTTCGGCGCGAATATCAAACCCGTCCAGCGCGTCAATCTGCAACTCGAAACCCTGCGGCGTCTGCATCAGCGGGTCCAGCGGGGCGTTAATCCACGCCTGCATCAGCGGCTCAATCTTAAAGGCGTCTTCGCTGAGCAGGTAAACGGCGTTGGTGCGGTTGATCAGTTCGCGCGGGACACCGGCTTCGCGCAGGGCGCGGGTGGTGCGCAGCATAAATTCCGCGCGCCCGTGCTGCGCGTGTGCCAGCGACACAGCGATCACCTGACTGCGGACTTTGTGCGGGTGGCGCAGCGCCAGCGTGAGTCCAATCGCCCCGCCCATCGAAATCCCCAGCAGATGCACGGCGTTAATCCCCTCCGCATCCATCACGGCGGCGATGTCGTCTGCCATGTCGGCAATGGTCGCCTGTGCGCCGTCGGGTGTGCGCGTCTGCCCGGAGCCGCGATTGTCCAGCGCCAGCACGCGGCAGCCTGCCGCGCTGAAACCCCGGCGCAGCGCGGTGCCGAGGATGTCGTTGCTGTGCGCGGAAAAGCCGCTGATATACAGCACGGGCAGCCCGTCTGCCGGTCCGTCCAGTTCATAATGCAGTTCCGCTTGATGGTGCATCAGGTTGGGCATGGTTGTCCTGTGTGAGTAGGTGTGCAGGATTGGGTGGCGTGCTGCCTGCCGGAATTCTACCGGAGTCTGGCAAATTGACAACCAGCGCGGATTTGGTGTTCAAACAGGGGAGTCCGCTGCTGCTGCCGGTGTGCGCGTTCCCCCGGCAGCAGGCGCAGGACAAGCCAAATAGTTCGCAGAGACAGCAAGCCGGGCGAGGCAGGGGACACCTCGTTCCTGGCGTCTTTGCGGTTCACTCCCCCTAAAACGCCACTACGGCGCTGTCCTTGCGCGGGTCACAGCCGCCGGACAGCACACCGCTGTACGGGTCGCGCAGGATAATCTGCCCGCTGCCAAACAGCGCCCGCCCCCTGCCGCTGACCGGGCGCACGCGGTGTCCCAGCTCCGCCAGTCGCGCCATCGCGCTCACCGGAATGCCGTCTTCCAGCGCCAGCACGCTGTCGCCCGTGCCTTCCTCCAGGCACCAGCGCGGGCGATCCAGCGCTTCCTGCGGGTTCAGGTCGTCGTCCAGCAGCGCGCTGATCACCTGCAAGTGTCCCTGCGGCTGCATGAAGCCGCCCATCACACCGAACGCCGCGTACAATTCGCCATTGCGCAGCGCCATGCCGGGGATAATCGTGTGGTATGGGCGTTTGCGACCTGCCAGTTCGTTGGCGTGCCCTGCCTCCAGCGTGAAGCACGCGCCGCGATTCTGCAAAAACACGCCCGTCCCCTGCGCTACGATACCTGTGCCAAAGCCCATATACAGGCTGTTGATGAACGAGCAGGCGTTGCCGTCACCATCCACCGCGCACAGATAGGTCGTGTTACCACCGCCAAACGGCGCGCCGAACGCGGGCGGCTGCATCGCGCTCTCTGCCGACACCAGCCCGGCGCGTGCCTGGGCGTACTGCTGGCTGAGCAGTTCACGCAGCGGGGCAGGGTTGGTCGCCTGGTCGGCGATGTAATGCCGCGCATCAGCAAACGCCAGCCGCATCGCCTCGACCATCAGATGCAGGCGTTCGGGACTGTCCCAGGGCAGTTCTCGCCCGCCCAGCGCGCTGGCGATATTCATGGCGATCAGCGCTGCCAGCCCCTGCCCGTTGGGCGGGCATTCATAGATCGTCGCGCCGCTGTAGTTGGTCAGGATCGGCTCATCCCATGTCGAACCGTGCGCGTGCAGGTCGTCGTGCGTCAGCAGCCCGCCAAGCGCCTGCACGGTGCGCACGATGGCGTCTGCCGTCGCGCCCGTGTAAAACGCCTCCGCGCCGCCTTCTGCCACCGCTTCCAGCGTGCGCGCCAGCCCCGGCAGTTTGACGAGCTGCCCAACCTGCGGCGCACGTCCACCGGGCAGGTAATCCTCGGTGTGTGGGCTGTTGGCGAGGAACTGCTCGGTCAGCGGACTGCTCCATGCCGCGCCAAACACCGGCGACACAGGCGCGCCTTCGCGGGCATAATAGATTGCATCCTTCAACACAGCCTTCAGCGGCATTGTGCCGTGCCGCTTGAGCAGGTCTTCCCAGCCGCGTGCCGCGCCGGGCACCGTCACTGCGTGGACACTGCGCGCCGGGATTTCGCTTAAGCCCTGTGCGCGCAGGTCAGCGGCATGCAGGGCGGCGGGGGCGCGTCCACTGCCGTTCAGCGCCGTCACCTGCCGCGTTTTCGCGTCGTAATACAGCGCGAAGCAGTCCCCGCCAATGCCGGTGGCAGCGGGCGCGGTGACGTTCATCACAGCGGCGGTGGCGATGGCAGCATCGGCGGCGTTGCCCCCCGCGCGCAGCACCTGCAAACCTGCCTGCGCGGCGAGTGGGTTTTCGGCGGCGACCATGCCGCGCATGCCCTGCACCATCGAACGGCGCGATCTGAAATCAAATGACATCGGTTTCATCGGGGAAGATCCTCAACCTGTGGGCAATCAACCTTTAGCGGGGATGATACCGCAGGAACCGCGCCCGCGCGCGGACCCGCGTGGATTGGACTTATGCGCACGTTACGCCGGTACCGCGGCGCAGGCGGGGCGCTGTTGTCCGCGCGCGGCTCAATAGCGCACTTCGTCGGTGTAGCGCACAAAGCGCTGGATAATCTGCAAATCGGTGGGCTGGGCATTGAGCAGGCGCATCAACAGCCGCCAGAATACCTGAATGGGCAGTTCCCGCGCCAGATAATAGACCAGCAGCCCGAACAGGATCGCCAGCGTGTCGGTATACCACGTATCGATGCTCAGCCAGCGCAGCAGCGGCGGAAAGACGAGGATCGTCAGCAGCAGCATCAGTGTGTGGCTGGTCGCCTGAATCAACATGAAGGTCGCCACGCCGAAAGTGCGCGAATAACTGCGGTCGCGCAGCACAGCGGGCAGCACCATGCCGATCAGCACACCGAGCACAATCGACTGCAAGTGGTCGAGGCGGAAGATAATCCCCGCTGCCATGCCGGTGCTGACGACGATCAGCATTGCGTAGGCGGTGTCCTCATCGCCGCCAATCACCGCAATCAGCAGCACCCAAAATGCCAGCGTGGGCGCGATCAGCAGGATATTGAGAATGCGCGCGCGCTGAAAATTGACGACGCGCAGCGCCTGCTGGCGGTAGAGGCAGCCGCTGCTGATGGCGACAAATGCCGACAGCGACCCGGATGGCGTCAGCTCCAGCAGGTCGTAAATGCCGTTGCCCACCTGCCGGTGAATCACGGTACTGATGACCACAATCCACAGTACACCATAAAACGTGCTGGTAAAGACGCTAAACAGCACCACAAAACCGGGAAACGGGCTGAACAGCGGCGGCAGCGCGACCAGCGGCATGATCCACAAGCCCAGCAGGAAATAGGTCAGCAGCCCCAGAAATGTGACCGGGCTGAACCACAGCAGCAGCCGCGTCTCTGGCGAGGGCGCTTCAGCCGCGTGCTGGAACAGTGGGTGGGCGACAGGCGGCGTGCGCAGCAGCCGCCATAGGCGAAAGGTCAGGCGCATAACAGTCCAGGCAAAGCATGCCAATTGTAATGATGACAGGGCAGTACGAAATTCGGGAGCATTATAGCACTTTTTCGCGTTACAATTCGCGCAGTAGCGGCAATGTGCGGCGAACCTGCGGAGCAAACGATGCACGATGACCAGCAGTTTTCCGAACCGGATGATTTCCACGATAGGGATGACGAACCGAAACACCAGGAGCACAGCGAGGCAACAGACAGCCCCGGCGACGCGCTGCGCCGGCTGCTGCACCACCTGCCCCAACTGGCACGGCGGCAGCACGCCGAGGTCGAGGTGCTCAAGCTGGCGCTGGCACAACCCGGCGATGCTGGAATTGAGGCGGCTGCCGGGCTGATTTACCTGGCGTATCCTGAAAACATACAGGGCAATATGCCGCGCTCGCTGGTGGGGGACGAGGCGCTCGATGCACTGGTGGATGTGCTCAACAGCAGCCTGAGCAGCACCGCCCGCGCCAATGCTGCCTGGGCGCTGGGCGTGGTTGGGCGCGAAACCGATGCCGTGCTGCTGGCATTGATTGATGCGCTAGAGCTGGACGCGCACGACGCACCGGATCCAGCGGTGAGCGGGCAGGCTTACCGCAGCCTGCGCAAGCTGGAACACCCCACCGCCGCCGCCGCTGCTGCTGCGTGGCAGCGCAAACTACACCCCGGCAGCAGATTCAATGCCGGTGATAGCTAACCAGAGCGTCTGTTGGGCAGCAAAGACGGCTGCTGTGTAGGGCGGTTTGTCTGTCCGCAGCGTTGTTCCGTGCCTGCTGGCTTTCTGGCACTGGAAGTAGAATCGTGCCAGAAAGGATTATTAGCATGAATAGGTCTGGTTGAGTTAAATCGCCAGACTGATCTATTAGTCAGTAGCAGGCAAACGAAAAGCGTGCATTAGTCCGTGTCGTGATGAATCTCACGCACTGCATCCCAGATCTGCTGCAAGTTTTCCGGCGCTTTGTAATACGCTGCCAGCGACTTCCAGAATTCCGGATGCGGGAAGGCGAAGGGATGTGCCGCATGAATCACACGATAGGCGTCCAGCAGCCCTAACCCTTCTTCTTCGTGCAGCACGGCGATGCAGACAGCGGCAGAGCGGCTGATTCCTGCGCCACAGGCGACGAGGACTTTCTTGTCCAGCGCTTTCTGCTGCCGCACAAAGCGGACGCACTCAGCGAGTTGTTCCTTGGGAATCGGCATTCCGTCGCGCAGGCGCAGATAGAGACTTTCCACGCCGGGCCAGCGCACAGGAGACGAAAGCTGCAGCAGCGCTGTAATGCCTTCGATATCCAGGGTCCCCAGATTCAGTGAGTCCGCGTAGTTTCCGATGTACAGCCAGGGGCGTATCTGGTTCATTTCATGCTTGCCTTTCATTTCAAGTGGTACAAGTATACCGCACAGGTAAATATTATGTTATGTACAGTAGTATAAAGTCTGTAAAAATTACCAGCCACGCATGCAGCGCTGATGTTCAGCCATTTCGACACTGCGCCGCGTCCATGGTGGCGCATCGGGATGCAGCTGCACCTCTGATGCAGTCAGCCAGCGGATTTCGGATACCTCGCCAGGGTCAACGATCCGCACTTTGCCGCCAATATAACGACATAAAAATACAACATCTACCACAGGATCGCCATCTTCCGCAAGAAATGCCTTGCTTTCGATGTAGACCATCTCTTTGCCCAGATCAATGCCGACCTCTTCTTTAACTTCACGGCGCAGTTCGCCTTCAAACAGCATTGTCCCGTCTTTTGCCTCAACCTTGCCGCCCACCAGGCTCAGCGTTCCGGCGGCGTGTGTTTCTGCCGGTCCCCGCCGGACGAGCAGGTAACGCCCATCCTTAAAAATCGCCGCTTCGACATTGACCACGTAATAATGCCCCAACATTTGCAAGAACCTTTAATTATCAAGCTCCCATTCAAGTAAATTATAGCGTGTGTTGGCAAGATACGCCGCTTAAGCGTAAAATGGGGCGCGTGGAGCTGACGAATTCACAAGGAGTCCTGCGATGGGTCGTTCCAAATGGATAGGGCTGGTAACCGCGCTTGTGTTCTTGACGTTCGGCGGGGGCAGCAAGTTCCCGGCTGCCGCCCAGGACGGCGGGCTGAGTGCCGAAGCGCAGGCATTGCTGGCAGTCGTCAGCACAGCGTATGACAACACTCTGGCGGCGGGCAGCTTGCGCACGCTGGTCAGTGTCGAGGTGTCGCAGACACTCGCCGGGGGCAGCGGGCGCGGCGCGGTGCAGGCACAGCAGCGCATTTTGCAGGAGAGCAAAGGCGATTACGTGCTGGCGGGGGACAGCCTGCTTGCCGCCACCACCACGCGGCAGAGTCTCGTTCTGACGGTTGGCGCCACAGAATACAGCAGCACCCTGCTTGCTGACGTGCGCCTGCTGGAAGCAGAAACCTATGTCCGGTTCAGCGCGCCGGAAGCCAGCGCCGCA
Organism: Anaerolineae bacterium; assembly: GCA_034435675.1. GTDB lineage: Bacteria > Chloroflexota > Anaerolineae > Aggregatilineales > Phototrophicaceae > DAOTWP01. The sequence goes on along the minus strand of DAOTWP010000187.1, from coordinate 38,275 downwards.
CCGCTGCCCCAGGGTTGGCAGCAGCCGGGCGATCTGCCGGATGACGACGCGGCGCGGGTGCTGCTGTCCTTCCATCAGGTGATGATTTTCCCGACGCTCAATGCGGACACCGTGCTGGGCATCAACGAAGGCGCGGGCGACACGCTCAATGGGCAGGCGATGCGGGTCTTCACCGTGCGGGCGAGCGCTGATGCACTGGCAAACACCGGGCTGGGTGACGGGGCGCTGCTCAGTGGAATGGTGACGGCGCTGCGCGATACCAGCCTGTTTGGGCTGGGCGACCAGCGCACCGAGATTGTGCTGCGCGTGTGGGTGGGTGGCGAGGACGGCTTAATCCACCAGGTAAACATGACCACACGCACCAATGCGGGCATTATCCCGCCGCTGAACACCGACGCTGCGCTGACCCTGACGCAGCGCGTCGACTCGTCGGTGGTGTTGTATGACTTCGGCGCTGAAATCGGCATCAGCGCCCCTGCTGAAGGCGAATGAGATGACCCGTTTGAGCCGGCGCGCCACACGCCGCTGGGTCGGGGCGCTGCTGCTGCTGTGGTGTTTGCTCCTCGCCGCTGCCACTGTCCCTGCGGCGGGGCAGGCTGAGATTACCCCTGAACCGGAAGGCACCCCGGCAGCCGAATCTCAGGCGCAAGCTGCCCACGCCGAAGCGGAAACCGAGCCAGAACCCCCGTATGTTCCATCGTTCCTGGTGCTGGCTGTCATTATTGCCGCCTCGCGCATGGCGGGCACGCTGGCGCGCCGCCTGGGGCAGCCGCGTGTACTGGCGGAACTGCTGGTCGGGCTGGTGCTGGGTCCCACGCTGATTAACCTGCTGGAACTGCCGATTCTGCACGGGGCGCGGCTGGAAGTGATCGTTGAGGAACTGGCGCAGTTGGGCGTGCTGCTGCTGATGTTCATCGTCGGGCTGGAAGTGCATATCGAAGAACTGCTCAAGCGGGCGCGGGTGGCGCTGCTGGCGGGCACGCTGGGCGCGCTGCTGCCGGTGCTGCTGGGTGGACTGATTGCGTGGCTGTTCGTCGGTGACGCAGCTCCCGCGTTGTTCGCCGGGGTGGTGCTGGCGGCAACCTCGGTGAGCATTTCCGCGCAGGTGCTGCTGGAACTGAATGTGCTGCAAACCAAAGAGGGCAACGCCCTGCTGGCAACGGCGCTGGTGGACGATGTGCTGGCGATTCTGCTGGTTTCGATCACGGTGGTGCTGACCAGCGGCGGCGTCGACGCGCAGGGCTTTGGCGAGATTCTGCTGACGCTGGTGCGCATGGCGCTGTTTCTGACCGCTGGCACTGTGCTGGCATGGGTTGTAATTCCGCGGGTGATTAACTGGATGTCGCGCCAGCCGCGAATTGTGCAAACCGGCGGGCTGGCGGCGTGGGCGCTGGTGCTGGCGCTGACATTTGGCTGGGCGGCGGAAGAACTGGGCGGCGTGGCGGCAATCACCGGCGCATTTCTCGCCGGGGTCGGTATCAGCCGGGCGAACGACACCGCGCGTGACCGCATTCTGAGCAGCGTTGAGAATATCGCCTATACCTTTCTCGTGCCGATCTTTTTTGTCAGCGTGGGGCTGCAAACCGACCTGCGCTCGTTCCCGCTGGATGCCGTCTGGCTGACGGTGCTGCTGCTGCTGGCGGCGGTGGTTTCCAAGATTGCCGGCTGTGGTCTGGGGGCGTACTGGGGCGGCTTCAACCGTGCGGAGGCGCTGCGGCTGGGCATTTGCATGATTTCCCGCGGCGAAGTCGGCTTGATTATCGCGGCGCTGGGTATCAGCAGCGGTGTCTTCAGCGCGGATACACCGCTGTTTTCGGCGCTGTTTATGGTGATTCTGCTGACCACCGTGCTGACCCCGCCGCTGGTGCGCTGGGTGTTTCGGGATATGCTGGAGACAGGGCGCAGCGCCACCTGAGGCGCTGGCACACAGCGGCGCAGGCTTTGTGTGCCGCTGCAAATGCAGCCAAAAAGACTATAACAGATTTTGAGGGCATTGTTGATGAAACTGCTACTGTTGATTACAGCGCGATTGGAAAAGGGTGTTGAGGTTGCGGAAGCGTGGCAAAAGACCGGCGCACCGGGGCTGACGATCATCCCCAGCCACGGGCTGTACCGCTTGCAGCAAGATGTTCGCGGCGGTGTGGTCGAACTGCCGCGTATGGTCGTGTCGATGGCGGACGCGATGATTCATGTGCTGCGCAGCCGCGAACACAGCAGCGAGACGATCATCTCAGTAGTGCCGGATGAACTTGTAGACCCCCTGATTGCTGCGGCAGAAAGTGTGCTGGGTGACTTGAAACTGCCCAACAACGGCGTGCTGTTCGTGCTGGATGTCGAGCGCGCACTGGGTGTCCACCAGCACGGCGAGTAACGCCCGCCCTGCAAGCCCCTGCGCCACATCAACGCTGCTGTGCGGCGTTCCACAGGGTTACCTGTTTATGGGGATGGGACCAGCGCCCCGCTACTTTCGCAATCTCTGCGTCCGGCAGCCCATACAACTCGCACACCAGCGCGACAATCTCGACGCCCGTCCGTTCGATCTCCATGTCGAGGACACTGCGGCGCTAACCATAAAATTCATCCTCTGTCCACCGTGCAGGATTGTTGAGGATATATTCGCGGCGAATGTTCAATTCCCTTTCGTTGCGAAGGATGCGGTCATTGAAACTGCGCTGCCACAATTTGCCCGTGAAGGGCTGCCAATGCTCATTTTTGACCCCACGAATGTAGTCTGTTGTGGTCATCGTTTTGAACCATTGTAGCAAACGCGATAGGGCTACCTGTTGGTGTTCGGCAATCACGACGATCCCGTGCATGTGATTGGGCATCACAACGAACAAATCGGGTTCAGCGTTTGGGTAGTGTTCTGGAATTTCCAGCCATCGCGCGGCGATCATTTGCCCCGCGGCATTCATGCACATTTGCTGTTCTCGTATTTCACCAAACAGCGCCAAACGATGCTGCACGCAAATTGTCACAAAATAGGCGCCTTCTTGTGCATAATCGTAGCCCATCAATCGTGGAGATTTGCGGGGCGCGCTGTGGGGATTGTGGGACATGGGTTTGTTCCTGTATTTGTATTAATTTTACATCCTTTGCGCAGGGCGGACGGCTACGCTCGGCGGGCGCGCCAACATTTACCGTGTGTTGCCATCTGCGACTGCGCCTTTAGTCCGTACCCTACGGGATATCGTGAGGTGTGTAGGGTGCGGACTAAGGTTGCCTGTCGTGTAGGAGATTACTCGAAAGATCATCGGCAACCGCATGTCCGCCCGCTGCTAAATCATGCATTAATGATCCAGATTTTGTACACCAGGCAAGGGCGGACATGCGCTGCGCTTAGTCCGCCCCTACGCTCCCCTTGGCGATGCCGCCCACGCCAACAGACCCAGCACCCCCGCCACCACGCGAATTTCGTCCTCCGCCAGCCCGTACAGCGCATACACCAGCGCGTCAATCTCGACGTTCGTCCGTTCAATCTGACCGTCAAGGATCGCATGACAGGTATTTTATCTACGGGCAGGGCGGTGTGGGCGCCTTCACTTGCTGACCCCCAATAATGTTACCCTCGATCACAGCACAGCCCATGTTTTCAGGCGAATATATTGACCCCCAAACAATCCGACATGCCTAACCCCCTGGCAGGGGCGGGCAGGGGTTGGTCGCGCTCTGCTGGATCGTGTCAATGCGCACCCAGCCCTGAATCTGCACCTCGTTGCTGCCAAAGCGCACCAGATACCACGTCAGCCCGTCGGTGATGCCCGTCTCGATGCGCAGCACATCCAGCACGGTGCCCTGCGGCGCCACAGCAAGCGCACGTGAGCCGGTCGTGCGGTCTTCGCGCACATTCGCGCCGCTGCCTGCCACCGGGACCACCTGGCAGATTACCGGGCGCGTCGGCGTGATGCTCGGCGTCAGTGTCGCGGTGGGCGTGTCGCTGGGGGTGGGCGTGCTGCTGGGCGTGCTGGTCGCGGTGGGCGTGGCGGTATCCGTCGGTGTACTCGTCGCGGTGGGCGTTGCCGTGTAGGTCGCCGTGCTGGTTGCCGTGGGAGTGGGCGAAGGCGTCACCGTTGACGTTGGCGTTTCGCTGGCGGTGGGTGTGCTGCTCGGTGTCGGCGTGTCACTCGCCGTCGGGGTGATGCTGGGTGTCAGGCTGGGCGTGGCGCTGGGCGGGTTGACCACCATTGCAACCGCCGGAATCCAGGTACTGCTGGTCAGCGCACAGGCGGCAATGGCGATCAGCAGCACGATGCTAACGACTGCCAGCACCAGCGTGCGCGAACGGCGGCGCAGGCGGCGCAGTTCATTGTCCACGCGCTGGATCTCGGCGCGGCGTCCCAGAATGCGGAACGGCTCGTCACGCAGCATCTGCACCCAGGCATCCGCTTCCTGCAAATCGCGTTCCTCGATGGCGATTTCGGCGCGCTCCACATAGCGCAGCATCAGGTCATTGACGACGACGCGGTAGCGTTCGTCCTGCGCATATTCGCGCAAGCCCGCCAGCATCGAACGCGCCTGCGAAAGTTCGTTGTCGAAATTCTGCGCGATCAGCGCCGCCGCCCGCTCAATCACCTGCCGCGCCCGCCCCATTTCGCTGGCAGATGTACGCGCTTCCAGCAGCAGCCCGGTGAGCTGGCTGTCGCCGGGGTCGAGTTCTGCCGCCAGTTCGAGCAGTTTCAGCGCGTCGCCGGTCAGTTCCACCCGTTCCTCAAGGCTGAGGGCATTCTTGGCGCGCAGGTATGCCGCCTGTGCCTGATCGTGAAGCTGCGTCTTGATGCCCGCCAGCCGGTTGTTGCAAACCTGCTGCAATTCGGCAATGCGCTGGCTGTTGGGCAGCCGCTGGCGCAGCCGGGTCAGGGTTTGCTGAAGCACATGCAGTTGTGCTGCCTGATCCGCCAGGGTGCCGCTGAGCGTGCTCAACTGTACCGAGGTCTGTTCGGCGTCCTGCTGGATGCGCCGCACCGTTTCGATGCGTTCTTCGGCGTTGGGGTCATTGGGCACAACGCGCAGCGCGCCCTCGTAGCGGCGGATCGCCTCGTTCCAGTTGTCGGCTGCCAGCAGGCGGTCGCCTTCGTTAATCATCTCACGCGCCAGCGCCAAATCCTGGATTTCCAGCAGCGCCTGTTCGGCATCTTTCCAGCTCAGAATGCCGTTGCGCTCTGCCAGGTCACGCGCCTCGCGGTAGAGGCGTTCGGCGTCCTCGTAATTGCCTGCGCGCACCAGCGAGTTGGCGCGGTTGTAGGCGACACGCGCATCAAACGGGATGCGGTGGTCGGGCACGACGCCGCGAATCAGGTTGTCCTCCGCTTTCTGGCGGTATTCCAGCGCGGTAGGGTTGCCCGGCTGCAAGGTGAGCAGGCGGTTGGCGGTATCCACTGTCTGCTGGTAATCGCCCGCGTAGTAGCTTTGCGTCAGTTCAGAGACCAGTACATCCGCTTCCGGGCTGCTCTCGAAATCGCGGCGCACGGTGCGCTGTTCGCCGGTCTGTGTCTGGCGTTTTTGCAGTTCGCGTTCCGGCGCGGGATAGCCTGCCGAGGTGGTGTAGGCGGGCGGCATGGGTGGCGGCACACGCGGTACAGCGGCTTCACCGGTGCTGCGCGTAGGCGCGGCGGAGGTGGGGGGGAACGGCGGCTGACCGGGGGACGCGGCATCAGTGGGTGCATCGGGGTCTGCCTGCCCGCCCACCTCGCTGCTGGTCGGCGCGGCGCTGACGCCATAGCGCAGGAACAGGTCACTGACCCGCTGGCGGGCGTGCGGGCTGCGTTCGCCTGCCTGCTGCAGCAGTTCAATCACATTTTCATCCGGGTGTTCGGCATTCTGCGCCGCCATTGCCAGCGCTTCCGCCAGAATATCAATCGCCTCGTCAATATCGTCATCATCCCCAGCGATTTCGATGCGAATGCGCGCCCGGCGCAGCAGTCCGCGCACGGCAGCCGCCGAGGGCGAGGTGGGGTTGCTCAGCCGCGCCAGTTCGGCAAAGAGTGCCTGTGCCGCGCTTTCGTAGGGGGTGTTTTTGGCGTCGGTCAGCAGGTCACGGGCGGCGCGTTCCAGGGTGGGCAGCAGCGCGGGGTTGCCGGTGAGCTGCTGAAGCTGGCGGCGCAGGTCGTCAAGGCGCTGTTGCAGGTTGGTCATGCCATGTCCTTCGATTGATGATCGCCGGATGCAGCGCCAGCGCCCTGCCGGGCGATAACCGGTGTGGGGCGGCGGCGGATTCATCCATGAAAATTACCTGATTGGGGGGCGGAGGGCAAGTGGCAAACGGTCAGCGGCGGGCGGGCGGCGGGCGACTTTCAAAGCCCCAGGGACACGGCATGCATAGAGGAATGTGCTCAAAATGCTCCCTGTCCTCAGGAGTGCAGGCACCCGCTATCTGCGCGGTTGCGCGGTGCATCTGTGCCGCCGCCACGCCGCCGCAGGGTCAGCCACCCACCACCGCGACACGCAGCAGACTGCCGCGAATGGGGTCGCTGCCCGGCACACTGCTGCCCAGCAGCGCCACTTGCGCGCGATCCGGCGAGAACACTGCCCAGCGCACCCAGCCGGTGTTGATCTGCGGGTTGAGCACGCGCACGGTGCTGCCACTGCTGAAGTCGTATTCAATCAACCCATCGGCGGTGACCAGCAGCGCCGTACTGCCACCGGGCAGCAGTGCGCCCCCGGCGGTCTGCGCGGGGTAGGTCTGCCATGCGGGGCTGGCGCTCAGATTCGGATAACGCGGTTCCGCCGCCGCAGCCCACAGCGTTACGCCGCGCGTGCCTGTGAAATCGGGCGAATAGACCGGCACCAGCGCGCGGGTGGCGTCCGCCGCCAGATCAAAGAGCGTCTCGCCTGTTCTGCCTGCGCCCGGCAGCAGCGTTTCTGTTGGAAAGCGTATCGCGCCCACCGCGCCGCCCGCGGGGTCATAATCGCTGACATAGACAAAATCGGTGCCGTCGCCATAGAGCGCGTCGCGGGCAATCACCAGCGCGCGGGTGTCCGCACTCCACAGCACCCGGTAATCCGCCAGCGGTGCCACGCGCAGCAGCGTGTATTCGCCGCGTTCACGGAAGCCCAGTGCCAGCACACTGACATAGCCAATCGGGTTTTCCGGGTTGGGCACGCCGATGCTGACCTGCTGTTGGCTGGCATAGACCATGAAGCGCCCATCCGGCGAGGTTTGTGCGCTGCTGCTGGCGGCACGGTACTGCGCCTGTTCTTCGGCACTCAGGGTCACGGTTTGCGGGTCGGCGTCGAGCAGCACCCGTTCGCCGCTGATAATCGTGTAGCGCAGCAGCGCGCCGCTGCTCTCATCGCGGAAGTACAGCGCGCTGCCGTCTGCTGACCAGCGAATGCTGCTGGGCACAAGCACATCCGAGTCAGCGGTATAAATGTCCAGCATGGGCAGATCGCCCGGCGGTGGGGCATCCTGCGCCAGCCCCGGCACAGCGCCAATCAGGCAGAGCAGCAAAAACAGGCAGACATGCAGACGCATTTCAGCGCTCCTTAGCAGATGAGTGCAGCGGTTATATGCCGCCACAGGCAGCCGTATTGGACCAGTATACGGCATGTGCGCGGGCAGCACGAACCGCCCACCTGTGCCGCGTCAATAACGATCCAGCAGCCAGCGCGTGATCGTGTAATACGCCCCCAGCCCGGCGTATGCGCCATGCGGGGCGAAGGTGTCGGTCACCTGCTGCGGCGGGATGCGTCCCTGCCCGCCGTAAAAATAGCGGTTGACTGCGGCTTGCAGCGCGACATCTTCGGGGAACACGCGGCTGTGATCGCCCATGCCTTTAATCAGCGTCCATGCCGCCGTCCAGTGCCCGATGCCCTTCATCTGCCGCAAACGGTGGTACGCCTCCTGCGGGGCACTGGCGCGCAGCGCTTCCAGCGGCAGGTCGCCGCGCGTCACCTGCCCGGCAGCCTCAATCAGCAGCGCCATACGCCGGAAGGTGATCTTCAGCGGCGTCAGGTCTTCCACGCGGGCAGCGGCAAGCTGTTCCGGCAGCGGAAACAAGCCGAACTGCTCGCCGTCGTATGCCAGCGCTGCGCCGCCCCACGCCACCAGCCAGCGCGCGGCACGCACCGCCGCCGCCAGCGCGATCTGCTGCTCGATAATCGTCGTCGTCAGCGCCTCGAACATGCTCGCCATGCGGATGCCGGGCAGTCCTCGCAGCGGCGCGACGATCTGCGCCAGCGTTGGGTCGTGCTGCGCATAGGCGAAGAAGCTGGCACGGTCTTCGTCTGCGCTGAGGATGTGCGCCAGCGTTGCCAGCAGCGCGGGGCGGTCGGCGTCGTGCAGCGTGCCCGCCAGCAGGTCGGTATGCAGCAGCGGCGCGTCCACACTGCCCGTCGAGGTCACGCGCAGCAGCACGGCAGACGCGCCCACCCGCAGCGCGCGGTAGTACGCGCCATCGCGGACGACATCCAGCGCGGGATGGTAGCGTGCCGCTACCCGCAGCAGCAGGTCGAAGTTATATGGGGGTGCAGGAGTCAGGGTGATCAGGTGCATAACGCTGTAGTGTAGCGCATTTTTCGTGCTGGCGGGCATACCGGACGCGGCTGGATCACGCCGGATATTGCTCGCTGTGGCGTGTGCCCGGCTATAATTCCTGTACCGTATCGCCAATAAGTTATAAAAAAGGAGCTGCTGCGATGACCGACACCTACAACACCCTGACCGTTGAAGCGCGCGGACATGTGCTGCTGGTGGGCTTGAACCGCCCGCAAAAACGCAACGCGCTGACCGTCGAGATGTACCGCGAACTGGCGGCGGCATACAAGCGGCTGGAAGATGACGCCGATCTGCGCTGCGGGCTGCTTTACGCGCATGGCGATCATTTCTCCGGCGGCATTGATCTGGTCGAATGGTCGCCCGTTTTTGCGCAGGGCAAGTTCAGCGCGGTGGCAGAAGGCGGCGTAGACCCGCTGGGCATCCAGACGCCGCAGGTCAGCAAGCCGGTGGTGATGGCGGTGCAGGGCATTTGCTACACGATTGGCATTGAACTGCTGCTGGCAAGCGATATTCGTGTTGCGGCGCGCAATACACGCTTCGGGCAGATTGAGGTCCGGCGCGGCATATACCCGGTGGGTGGGGCGACGGTGCGCTTTCTGTACGAATGCGGCTGGGGCAACGCCATGCGCTACCTGCTGACCGGCGACGAATTCGACGCGCACGAGGCATACCGGATCGGGCTGGTGCAGGAAGTGGTCGAAGTGGGCGACCAGTTCACCCGCGCGCTTGCTATCGCCGAAACCATCGCCGCGCAGGCTCCGCTGGGGGTGTACGCTTCGCTGCGCTCCTCGCGCCTGGCACAAAAAGCAGGCGAAGCAGCGGCATTCGCGCAATTGCTGCCCGACCTGCTGCCCATCTTGCAGAGCGAAGATGCCCGCGAAGGCGTGCAGTCGTTCATCGAGCGTCGCGCGGCAGCGTTCAAAGGACGTTAGCGGCGGCAACCCATGCGCAGGGACAAGCTGCCCGGTTTGCCCCTGCCGCGCCCGCCATTGCTTCACCCCCTGCGCTATGCTACAATGCTGCCCCGGTTAGCCCCCTTGTGGATAACCCAAACTCACATGCCTGGACCCGGCGCGGTGTTGCGCGCAGGCAGTTTTGCCTGCCCGTCCATGCTGCCGGGGGCGAAGGGCATGATCGTCTAAACACCAAACAACAGGAGTACAGAAATGCCTTCACAGATTACGATGAAGGCGCTGCTGGAAACCGGCGTGCATTTCGGGCACCGCACCACCAAGTGGGACCCGCGCATGAAGCCGTTTATCTTTACGCAGCGCAACGGCATCCACATTCTCGATTTGCAGCAAACGCTGACCAATCTGCACAAGTCCCATGATATGATCCGCGACATGGTTGCCGGGACAGGCACGGTGCTGTTTGTCGGCACCAAGCGCCAGGCACAGGAAACCATCGCCCGTGCCGCCGAAGACTGCGGCATGCCCTATGTCAACACGCGCTGGTTGGGCGGCACACTGACCAACTGGCGCACCATCCGCGAGCGTATCGACACGCTGAAGAAACTGGAAGCGGCACAGGCACGCGGCGATTTCCTGCGCTTGACCAAGCGCGAAGGCTTGATTCTGGAGCGTAAGATTGCCAAGCTGCAAATGCGTCTCGGCGGCATCCGTGATATGCGCCGCCTGCCTGATCTGGTCGTCGTGGTGGATACCCGCCGCGAATCAACTGCCGTCAAAGAGGCTAACACGCTGAATATCCCGGTCCTGGCGCTGTGCGACACCAACAGTGACCCGACCGAGATTGACTACGTGATTCCCGGCAATGACGATGCCATGCGCTCGATCAAGCTGATTGTCACGACCATTGCCGACGCCGTCAAAGAAGGCAAGGCGATGCGCAAGGGCGAATTCGAAGACGAGGAACCGCAGGGCGCTGTCCCCGCCGTTTCCAAGTACGACGAAGAAGATGAGGACGACGAACGCTACCTCGGTCAATCCACGCTGGCTAAGCTGCGTGATGCAAATCTGTTCGAAGACGAGGACGAGGAATAGACCCCCTATGGCGGCAATTACGGCACAGATGGTCAAAGACCTGCGCGAAGCCACTGGCGCAGGTCCGCTGGACTGCAAAAAAGCACTGGAAGACAACGGTGGCGATATTCAGAAGGCAATCGACTCGCTGCGCGAGAAAGGGCTGGCACGCGCCAGTAAGAAACTCGGCGCGGGACGCACGATGAACGAAGGCGTCATCCAGAGCTACCTCCACTTTAACAACCGGATCGGGGTGCTGGTGGAAGTCAACTGCGAAACCGACTTCGTTGCCAATACGCCGCAGTTCCGCCAATTCGCGGCGGACATCGCGCTGCATATCGCCAATCTCGCGCCGCAGTATGTGCGCCGTGAGGATGTGCCGGAGAGCGTAATCCAGTACGAACGCGACATCCAGATGCGCATTCTGAAGCAGGACGAGAAGAACGCCAACAAGTCCGACGATATTCTGGGCAAGATTATCGAAGGGCGCATGAGCAAGTTCTATGAAGAAATCGTGCTGATGGAGCAGAAGTTCCTCAAAGACGACAGCAAGACCATCGCCGATTTGCTCAAGGAAACCGTCGCCACTGTGGGCGAAAGTATGGAAATCCGCCGCTTTGCGCGCCTTGCGCTGGGCGAAAACACCGACGCAGAAAACGGCGCGGGCGAGTAATCGCGCGGGCGAGTAATTAACCCGACAGCAGGGATTGGAAGATCACCAATCCCTGTTTATTTTGACCTTTCATGACCTCTTAAAAACCCTCTTCAGCCCATAGGTGATTTGTGCTATACTTGTAGAGGCGACAAATCGCTTATAATGATCGCACCATTCCGTCATCCTGAGCTGGAAACCTGAAACCCCATGCCAAACACCTGTTACGATGAGATGGAAGGTCGTGCTATGACCCTCAAGTTTGACCTGATGGGGCGCTGGATTGAAACTGATTGGATGCCCAAGCGCGCCGATCAGGATCTACAGACCCTGTGGGTGCCCAATGACTGTCTGCACGCCATCGTCCTCGAAAAATTTGACCGGGCGCATGAACTCACCGGCGGCTATCACTTTGCCGGGCACACAGCATTGGATAACCCGGTGGTGCCCCGTGTCATCGAATACGATCAGGATGGCGTGGTAAATTTCCTGACGGGCACTTACCTGTTCCGCTTCATTCCTATTGAAGGGGAGACAGTGGTGACGGTGCTGGTCATGGGCAGCTACTTCACCGATCAGGGCAACGCGCTGACCCTCGCCAGCGTTCCGGCGGCGTTCATCAAAACATGGGCAGCTTTCAGCGAAGAATGCGTGCGGCTGGCGCGTTCACTGGAACCAACTGAGAAGGTGATCATTCTGGGCGGGCGCACACGTTCCTTTGTGCCCACCGTTGAATGGGATGACGTGATTCTGCCGGAAGCCCTCAAGCGCGACCTGCTGGAAGATGTCGAGGCGTTTTTCAGCAAGGGTATTGACGTTTACAAGCGCCTGAAGCTCAAGCCGTTCCGCAAGCTGCTGCTGGCGGGCGTGCCGGGCACAGGCAAAACAATGCTGTGTAGTGCGCTGGCAAAATGGGCACTGGAACGCAACTATCTGGTGATCTATATCTCCAGCGCCGACCAGCAGGGAGCGACCTTTGGCAAAATTCAGCACGCGCTGTATATCGCCTCGACCTCGCATTACCCGACGCTGATTCTGCTGGAAGAACTGGATGCATACTTGCAAAAGCAGGAAAAGGCGCTGGTGCTGAATGTGCTCGACGGCTCGGAATCGTCGGAGAACGATCAGGGCACGCTGCTGATTGCCACGACCAATTACCCGGAAGCGATTGACGAACGTGTGCTGAAGCGCCCCGGACGGCTGGATCGCATCTTTATTATTCCTGAAACGCGCGCGCAGGAAGACGCCGAAAAGATGCTGCGCAAGTATCTGGGCGACATGTGGCGCGACGAACACAGTGCCGTAGCGGAAAAGCTGGTCGGCTATCCCGGCGCGTTTATCCGCGAGGTGGCAATCTATGCGCTGACGCAGGTGGCATATGATGACCTGCCCGAACTGCCGCCAGGGCTGCTGGAACGCTCATTTGATGGGCTGCGCCTGCAAATCGAAGCGCGTGACGACTTCCTGAAGCAGAAGCGCAAAACGGTCGGGTTGGTGCCGCAGAACGGTCACAACGGCGGCGTCTAAGTACAACCAAATTGAAAATGTCGGATGTAGGGGCAGGTCTCAGACTTGCCCCTACGGAAAATAATCCCGCGAGATTTCTGTGGTTGTACTTAGGGCACCAACAAGGTTAAGTTGACTACTCAGATACAGCCCTCACCCCCTCAGTCCCGCGCTCCCTAACGCCGCTGCGCGGCTGGGCGAGGGGGAGGGAACATCCCCGGCAATTGGGTTGCGCCCCGCTCATGGTGCCGAAGGCACGGTCGGGCGCGGGGTTGGGGGTGAGGGCTGGACAAGGGCATGGGTGTCATGCTCATCTTGTCGGACTACTAACCACAGCAGACTCTACAGGGGCAGCAGACAGGCGCTGTCCCTCTCGCTTGCCTCTGCCACATTGCCGGGGCAGCACCGTGCCCGGTAATAAGCGATGACGGAAGCAGCCATGCACGAACGGATTATCACACTCATCCGGCACGGACAGCCGCTTGCCGGAACCGATCATGATGACCCTGACCTGAGCGCTGTCGGTCAGCAGCAGGCGTCGCTCACTGGCGAAGCGTTGAAAAGCGCGCCGCCGGGGAAAATCTACTTCAGCCCGCTGCTGCGCGCCCGCCGCACAGCACAACTCATCGCCGCGCATCATCCGCACGCGCAGCCGGTTCCGCTGGACACGCTGAAAGAATGTGTGCCGACCATTCCCCCACTGTTCAGCACGTTTTTCCAGAGTACACAGAAGTCCGACGCAGCGGCGGCAGCGTGCCGGGAGCGCCTGGACGCTGCCAGCGCAGAGATTTTCCAGCCTGCGACGGATGCCCGCGCGCATGATCTGGTGGTCTGTCATGGCAATGTGATTCGCTATCTGGTTTGCCACGCCCTCAACCTCGACCCGCACGCCTGGGTTCTGCTCACTGTGGCGCACTGCGGCATCTGCCAGATCGCCGTCGCCCCCAGGTTCCTCCAGGCGCTGGCGGACACCGACACCCCGCTGCGCATTCTGCTGTGCCTGAATGAAACCCGACATCTGCCCGCCGACCTGCATACCCTGTAACAGCCTGATGTGTGACTGAGGGGCAAAGTGATGACGACGACGACGACCTATGTGATCCTCCTGCGCGGCATAAACGTTGGCGGCAAGAACAAAGTCCCCATGGCGCAGCTAAGACACCATCTTGAAGCGCAGGGTTTTGCTGCTGTAGAAACCTATATCCAGAGTGGCAATGTAATCCTGAAGTCACCGCTTGACCCGGAAACGCTCGGCAAACAAATCGAAACGATGTTATCAAGCGTGTTTGAGCTGGATAGCCCGACGATCAGAGTTCTGGTGTTGACGCGCGCCCAGCTCCAGGCAGTCGTCGCTAACAAGCCTGAAGGTTTTGGCGAGGAGCCGGAGCAATATCACAGCGACGTAATTTTTTTGATAGGTATTGATGCGGCGCAAGCCCTGCGAGTATTCGATCCGCGCGAGGGCGTTGACAAAGTCTGGGCTGGTGCTGGGGTGATCTATTCACAGCGTCTCAGCGCGCAGCGCACCAAAAGCCGGCTGAGCAAAATTGCCGCAGCGCCGGTTTACCAAGCCATGACCATCCGCAACTGGAACACCACGACAAAACTGCTCGACATGCTGTGCAAAGCAGATGCGGATAGCGATGCATAATTGCAGCGAAGCACGGGATCGGGCGCAGCCTGGAGCAGTACGCGCCTGCCGGGGATGTCAGGAGAGGATCAACGCCGATGTACGCCTACCACATTCGCAATTTTCAGGATGCCGATATTGACCTGCTGGTGACGTTTGTCAATGAGACGCTTGCCGCCAGCGGGCTGACCGAACGCATCACCGAAGAGGCAATCCGCTACCAGATCAGCCTGCCGTTTATCAACGCGGCGGAAGATTTTTTTGTGGCAGTTGCGCCGGACGGCAGCATTGTCGGGACGGCAACCAACATGGTCAACCCGCGTGTTGGGCGGGCAGGCAGCACGGTGCTGGTGCGTGCCGATTATCTGCGTGCGAGCGACCTTGCCACACAGTTGGTGCAGCGTTCCGACACGGCAATCCTCAACCGTGGCGCGGCGCTTGTGCCGCCGGACGTGCCCATTTATGTTGACCGGCAGGTAATCGAGAACATGCCCGGCTATGCAGCGTTGGTTGCCGCGCAGGGGTATACCCTGACTCGCGTGTTTTACGAGATGATTATTGAGTTTGCTGGCGACCTGCCGCCCGCCGTCCTGCCTGCCGGGCTGGTGCTGCGCCCGTTCGACGCGGCACAGCACGCCCGCGCAGTGCATCAGGCGCATCAGGAATCGTTCCGCGATCACTGGGGGCATGTTGAGGATACACCGTTTGACGACTGGGTGCACCGCCTCGAAAGCCCGGACTATGACCCGGCGCTGTGGCTGGTTGTCTGGGATGGGGACGAGATTGCCGGAATCGCGCTGTGCCTGCCGACAACGGGTGAGGCGAATCTTGGCTGGGTGGAGATTCTGGGCGTGCGGCGGCAGTGGCGGCGGCGCGGGCTGGCGCAGGCGCTGTTGCAGCAGGCATTTTATTTGTTCGGGCAGCGGGGGCTAACCCGCGCCGGGCTGGGCGTGGATGCAGACAGCCGCACGAACGCTGTCGCGCTGTACGAACGCGCGGGCATGCATGTGCGCAAGCGTGCCTTTACCTATCGCAAGATTCTGCGCGGCACAGCAGCGATGATTCAGGATTGATGCCGTCTGCTCCCTGGCAGTGCCCGGCTGGAGCGTGTCCCCAACAAAGCGCTGTTTGCCGGCGGGCGGCGGAGCGCCTGCTGTGACCAGCCGGGCGTTTTCGGCAGAGCAGGCACTTGATTCAAACGGCTTTTTTCACCAGATGCAGCGACTTGTATTTGACGACATCCGGGTGCAGTTTGTGCCAGGAGTTCAACTCCGCTTTGAACAGCATGGACTGGGTCTGGCATAGTGGAATATAGATGGCGCCGTCCTTCATCCCGATAATCTGGTGTACACTGCCACACAGCGGGCAGCAGCGCAGCCAATCAACGCTTCCGACAGTCTCCACGGTCGCCTGAGGCAAATCGCCTTCCAGCGTTAGTTTGAAGCTTTTCTGCAAATGCGGCACAATCGTCGCCATGTGTGGTTTCCTTTGCCAGTTTGCTGCGATCAATAACTGCGGTTCGGACTCGACCAGTCCGAAGCGTCAGGAGAACACAAATTCGCGCCATGAACGTGTTCAAGCGCGCTGCTGGACCCAAACAAACTCACCCTAACCCTGTGCTGCCTGCGCCTTGGGGCAGCGCTGTGCCGCTGTCGCGTGGACCGCTTGCCGCCTACAGCAAGCTTGTAGACCCAGCAGCGTCATAAACATCCGCATGATGCTGTTTGACGGCATCAAGCAAATAGCTGAGCATGGTCAGCCCCTCGCTGACGATACGCAGCATGGGGTCTGCCTCACCGGCAGTTGTCAGATTGGCGATGGGCGCCTCCAGACTGGCAACCGCATCCAGCATGCGCTCAATCTCATCCTGGCTCAGGCTTACCAGAGCGCGGATCAAATGCCCGGAGTCATAGGTGAGGCTGCTGACTGCGGGGAGCGTCGGGGGTGGCTGAACCGGTTGTTTGGTTAACGACTGATGCGCCACTTAATACCCCCGATATTCAGAGTTAGTTTCATCGAAGCGTTCCCGCCGGGCTTTTTCAGCCTGCGCTTCCAGCTCACGCAGCAGCGGGGTGATCGGTTGATCCAGCAGTTTGGCTTTGCGCAGCAGTGCCAGCAGCTCTTTGCTCAACCGTTCGATTTCATGCAGATGTTTATCTGAAACTGGCTCAAGATTCACGCGCGACTCGCTTTCCAGACTCATTTTTGGGGTCGATGGTTTTGCCTTTGAAGGCTGCGGTCTCTTCTGCCGCAACAGGCATCAGCATAACAAAAATCGCATCCGCTAAATCAAGCAGTTCTTTAACGGGAGATTTATCACGATCACGTTTCAGCGTCACCGCAGGAATTCCTTTGCGCACAGCATCCTGCATCAGGTAGGTGCTTTCGGGGATCATCCCGGCGATGGGGTGCTTCAGGAAGGCGTGCGCTTTGTCCGGGGTGATGGCAATTCGGCGCACTTGCGCATCTACGGGCACCCGGTTAAAAATCAACATGGTTTTGCCCGGTAAATAATTCATCTGATCGAACAGATCCAGTACAAACCGGATATTTTTGACCGATTGCAGGGTCGGTGCAGAGACCAGCAGAATGAGATCGGCGATGTCCATCAGTGAGAGCAGCATGTCGTCCAGATGCAGGCTGGTATCCACCACAATAAAATCGTAACTGACTCTGACTTTATCGAGGATTCGTGCCAGTGCGGTCGGGTCAGCACTGACTTTTTCGGCAAGTTCCGGACGCCCCGGACCGAGCAGCACTTTTAAACCGCTGGCGTGCGTGGCAGCGACGTTCTCAAAATACTCGGTGTCAAGGTCATCAACATCCTCAACCAGATCCAGCAGCGACGAACGGGCATCCAGATTCAGGAAGACACGCACATCGCCAAACTGCAAATTGCCATCTACCAGCAGCGCATGGCTGTTTTCGCGGTTCAGGGCAGTCGCCAGGTTGGTGGCAAGCGTGGTGCAGCCAGCGCCGCCCTGGGGGCTGTAGACCACAATAATGCGTCCCGCGCGCAAAACTTTCCCGGTCGTCTCGGTGGCTCGCGGGTGTGCGAGACCCCCCGCCGGTGTTTTGATCACTGGGGCGCGGGCATGAACTGCCCGTACTGCATGATAGATTTCGTCCGGTGTGGAGGGTTTTGTCAGGAATGCTTTTGCGCCGGCGGTCATTGCCATACGCATATAGCGGGCATCGTCCTGCGCAGACATGATAATCACGCCCGTATCTGGCAGGCGATTGACGATCTGCGTTGTAATTTGCAGCCCATCAACATCCGGCATATTAATGTCAATGATGATGATGTCGGGACGCAGCTTTTGCGCCAGCGTTAAGCCTTCCGCGCCAGTGCTTGCCATGCCCACGACTTCAAAATCAGCCTCAAAACTGAGCAGCTTCTTGACGTTGGCGCTGATATCCGCCATATCGTCAACGAGCAGAATGGTAATGATCTTGCCGGGAGTCTCGTCCGCCATCCATGCTGCTCCTTTGCCAGTGATGCTCGGTCACGATCTGGTGCGTGCTGTGACTGCTTCGCGCTGCGGTCTGAGCCGGTCTGCGTGGAAGCACCCACGAACAGTGCTGCGCTACGCGCGTTCAGCAGCAGTCTTGGATGCAGAAGAGAAGCTTTAGGACTGGCACGTGTAAGGCTGCGAACAAGGGGGTTAACCCCTTGTCCGGCAGGCAGCTTAAGCGTGTCGGTGTACCGACGGGCACTGTTCCAACCCGCGCTGCCAGGTTGGTTTAACGGCGCTTGCTGCGCCGGTTTGCGTCGCCGCGCGAAAAACCACCATTGGTCGGACGTTCTTCAATGGGGCGTGCCTCGCTGACATTCAGCGTCCGACTGCCCATTTCATGACCATTAAAGCGTTTAATCGCGTCCTGCGCGGCGTTGTCGTCTTCCATTTGCACAAAGGCAAATCCTTTGGATCTACCCGTATCACGATCAGTGATCATTGTCACTTCGGTGATTGCGCCAACCTGACTGAACAATTCGCGGAGCTGCGTTTCTGTCGTTTCATAAGACAGATTGCCAACATACAGTTTTTTAGCCATGACCTTACTCCCGTGATGATTGACTTTCGTTACCTGATAGAGCAATTAGCAGTCGTGGCAAAAAATGCAGAAGTGGTCGTCGTTAAAGCAAGAGAGGAACACAAGATGCAAAGTCGGCCAGGGTGATTGATTACCCTACCAATCATCAGTATGGCATACAATGCGCTGCTTGTAAATACCCATTAAATTACCTGTAACAAAGCAGTACATATTTGGCGGGGGCTGGTCAGCACGATACCGGTCACCCCCGGCAGCGGCGGCGCTGGGGGGAATTAGCGCGGGTGTCTGGTAGGGTGCTGGCGTGGACCTAACGCGAGATCAGCTATTTACGGGCAGGGTGTCGCTGCCGCGGGCGTCCTGTTCACTGGTGTAAGCGCGCCAGTCCACTTCAAAGGCATCGTCCTCCGCCAGCGCCCGCAGCAGCGCCGCGTGCAGTTGTTCCAGTTCATAGCCCTTGCGCTTGAGCACCAGCGCTTCACGCTCAAGCTGGTTGACCGGCAGGGTGGTATTGCCGCTGGTCGCTTGCGCGCTGTGCAGCAGTGCGTGCCGCGCTGCGCTGTCGTCGTGCAGGCTGGCGGCGTCACCGTCCACCAGCGGCAAAAACTGACGCAGGAAATACCAGCCTTCTTCATGCCGCCCCGGCGCAGCCATGCGGGTTTTCAGGTATTCAAGCTGAAATTCGGTCGCGCTTAGCACGGGGCTGCCGCTGGCGGCGTCCACGACGACATAGCGCAGGTTGTTGTCGGGGAATGCCAGCGCCGCGCCTGCCAGCGTCATGGACTGCATCTGGATCGTGAAGCGGTTTTCCAGTTCGGCGGGGTCTGCCGCGCGCCAGCCGGGACTGCCCGGTCTGGCAGGCAGCAGCAGCCACAGCGGCAGCAGTGCCAGCAGGTGCGCCCCCGCCCCCAGCAGCGCCCCCAGCAGCAGTCCCACCAACGGCGCATAACCCCGCTGCCGGAATGCCAGCGGCGTCACCAGCGCGCCAAGTACCGCGCCGCTGATGATCCACAGCAGCATAATGGTCGTGGTTTCAGGGTCTTGCACAGACGCCCTCGCATGAAGTGAGCTTGCCGACGCGGGACAACAATACTGCCCCAGCGCGAGGGCGTCAAGACAGGAAAAATGCCCCAGCAGGCGGGCGCTGACATGTGATGCAGTGCCCGCAGCGTAAGTACGGCTATTTCAGGTCTTCGGGTTTTGTGCCCCACTTGATTTCAAACACTGAACCGGGGATTTCTTCAGGATGGGGGTTGTCCACCTGCCGCACGATGAACTGTTCGTTGGGGGCTTTGTAACGCGCTACCAGTCCCCAGATAAAGCCGTAAATCGCGTCGTTCGGATTCGGCGTGTTGTGGTACACCCAGTAATGCCGTTCGCCGATTTGCCGGACGGCGTAACCTTCTTCGTCCGGGATATTGCGCAGATTCAGATGGTGGATGGTGTGCAGCAGTTCCAGTACTTTGGGGATCGAGTCAATTTCGGGCGGCATGACGGCGGACTGCACCACCTGCCTGCCAAAGGCAACAAACGTGGACTGCGCGCCGGGAAGCTGCCCGATGTCATGCAGCACATTCATCCAGGACTGATGCGGATACCACTCGTCTGGCTCAATATCATTCAGCCCATACTTGGGCAGCAGCGGTTCAATCACATCCGCTTCGATATTCTGAGAGAATGCCTGCACAACCTGACCAATGACCAGTGCTTCGGGCGAACCCGCGACATACGGTTTTGCAACGTAACCCATCTTCGCGACTCCTTGGATAACGATCTTCTTGATGTATGCTCCCTTGCTGCGTATAGCCGTCTGTGCGCGGCAGCAGCAAGCGCATTACAACAAGTATAAATGCGGCAGTCGCAATGCTACCCTTAAGATAAGAGGCGGCTAGGGGCAGGCGGGCACTGACTCCGGACTGCCCTGCACTACACGCCAATCGTGTCTGATGTTATGCTAGTCACAGTGACCAATCAGAACAAAAACAAAGGTGGACTATGGCACTGCATCTGTGGCACAATCTGGCACCCGGTCCCAGCGCTCCGGAAGTGGTTTACGCGGTGATCGAAGTGCCGAAAGGCAGCCGCAACAAATATGAGTACAGCAAAAAGGCAGGCGTGATCAAACTGGATCGCGTGCTGTACAGCCCGCTGCATTACCCCGGCGATTACGGGTTTATCCCGCAGAGCTATGCCGGTGACAGTGACCCGCTTGATATTCTGGTGATGATGAATGAAGCGACGTTCCCCGGCTGTGTGGTTGAAGCGCGCCCGATTGGGATGCTCAAGCTGGTGGACAAGGGTGAGATGGATTACAAGATTCTGGCAGTGCCCGCCAACGACCCCGGCTTTGAAGAGTATCATGACCTGAAAGACCTGCCCGCACACTTCCCGCGCGAGGTCGAGCACTTCTTCGTCGTCTACAAACAGCTTCAGGGCACATCGGCAGTCAGCGAGGGCTGGTTCGGCGTTGAAGAAGCGCGCGCGGAAATCGTCAAAGCACTGCAATACTACCGCGATACCTTCCCGCCGTCCTCCACCGGACTGTAATGCTTCGCTGAATCCTGACGCCAGTTAGCAGCCGCACCCCTGCCGCCTATTGATGCACCGACCCAAACGGTTCTGCGGCTGGCGATCCGGGGGATGTGCTGCTGCGCGTGCTTACTAACGGATGGTGGCATGGGTCAGGTTGCCCGCTGGCGCGACGACTTGACCCATGGACACCGCCTACAGCCGTAAGCCCGGTGAATAAAAGTGTATTAAGAATTCCACAACGCAGGCAAGCGTGCGCTGTGAACACCGCCCCACCTCCTGCGCGTTAATCCCCGCAAAAAATTCGTGAATCCTTTAGGTGCAATTGTCTTTCGTCCTCTATAATGAAAGTAAAGATGCGTTCCATGGATTGGCGAGACGAGGTAATGATCGAACATCCCGCGCCAAATTGGTTGGACTGGGCGCAGCGCCTGAATGCTATCGCCCAGACAGGTCTGTTTTACGCCAGCGATCCGCACGACACCGCCCGCTATACGGAACTGCGCCAGATCGCCGCGGAGATGATCGCCGCGCATACCACGCTGGATGTCGCCCAGCTCACCCAACTGCTGGGGCATGACCAGGGGTACGCCACGCCGAAAGTAGGCGTGCGTGCCGTAGTGCCGCAGGGGAAAAAACTGTTGATGGTATACCAGCACGATGACGGCGGTTGGTCGCTGCCGGGCGGCTGGTGCGATGTCCGCGAGTCGCCAGCAGAAGCTGTTGTGCGCGAGGTCTATGAAGAAACCCGCTGCCGGGTGCGCCCGGTCAAGCTGCTGGCAGTGCATGACCCCAACAAACACGGACAGACCACGCTGCTGTTCCACCGCTACCGGCTGGTCTTCCAGTGTGAACTGCTGGATGCTGGCGGCGCCACGGTGGACAGCGCTGCCCAGCCTTACGACAGCGGCGAAGTCGGCGCGGTGGCGTTTTTTACACCGGATGCCCTGCCGCCGCTGTCCACCGGACGAGTCACGCCCGTGCAGATTGCGCGTTATGTCGAACACCTGCAGGATCCATACCTGGCAACAGATTTTGATTGAGGGGGAATTTATGTCTGACGTGCAGACCAAGCTGCAAAGAGCCTACGCACTCATCAAGAATAATCAGGAAAAAGAGGCAATCAAGTTACTGGGTCCGATCCTCAAAGCAGATCGTGACAACGCTAACGCATGGTGGCTGCTGGCAAACGCGCTGGAAGAACCTGAACAGGTGCGGCAGGCACTGCAAAATGTGCTGCGGCTGCGCCCGGACAATGCCAAAGCGCGCGAAATGCTCCACCAGTTGAATGAGGCTTTCCCGCCGGGTGGCAAACCCGCCGCGCCCAAGCCTGCTGCCCAGCCGCCTGCGCCCAAGCCCGCCGCTCGCCCTGCCCCTGCCAGCGCTGCGCATGACCTCTTTGCCGATGACCCGTTCGCCGCATCAGCACCATCAGCACCGCCCGCAAAACCGGCTGCGCAGAATGATGCCGTAATGCCTGTGCCCGGCGGCTTTGGCAGTGCATCTTCCGGCGGCGGGGCATTTGCCAGCGCTGCGTTTGCTGACCCGTTTGCCGATTCTGAGGTTGATACCTTCGCCGACAGCGACCCATTTGCTGACCCCTTCGGCGCGGGTCCGGCTGCTGATCCGTTTGCCGCCAGCGGTTCCAGCATGGATGTTGGCGACCCGTTTGCCCGTCTGGATGCCCTGCCGCCAGCCGCGCCTCCATCACGTTCATCCGGAGGGCAGTCGCGCGGGGCTGCAAGCAGCGCCCCCTTTGGCGATGACCCCTTCGCTGACGACGCAGGCGCAGGTTTCGCGGGCGCAAATGCCGCTGCCGACCCGTTTGCCGACCCGTTCGATGATCCCTTTGCAGCGCCCGCCGCAGCGCCCGCCGCGCCAGCAAAGGGCAAGCCAGCGCCTAAGCCAGCGCCCAAGCCAGCGCCCAAGCCAGCGCCGGCAGCGTTTGCCGATGACCTGTTTGGCGATGATCCGTTTGCAGACGATCCCTTTGCCGATGACCCGTTCAGCGCCCCGGCGCAGGCGTCTCCACGCGCGGCGTCCCAACGCGCGGCGTCTCCACGCGCGGCGTCCCCACATGCAGCGGCTGCCCGCCCGGCACCGACGCGCTATGCCGGTGACGACGAGCTTGACGATATTGACGATCCCTTTGGCGCTGACGATGACCCCTTCAGCGAAGTCGCCAACGACCACTCCGACCCGTTCGCCGGGATTGCCGTCAAACCGGGCAAGCCATCCAAAGCCAATGCAGCGGGCGGCAGCTTCCTGGAACGCATTCCGATGTGGGCACTGCTGGGCAGCATGCTGCTGATCACCGTTGTGGTAATTGGCGTGGTGCTGCTGGTGCGCGGCGGCGGCAGCGCTGCTGCGGTAGACCCCGCCACTGATGCACGCGCACAGCAGGCGCGCCAGAATTTCGAGGCGCTGGGCATCACGGTCAGCGGCGTGACCGAAATTGGGCGCAATCTACAGGACAGCGTACCGCGCAACGGTCAGGATGCATGGATGTTTTACGGCGAGGCAGGGCAGTCGATCGTGATTGAACTGCGGGGTTCTTCGGGCTTTGACCCCGTGTTAGCGCTGTTCGATGCCGTGGGCGATATGATCGCAACGAATGATGACAGCGGACTGTCGCTCAATTCACGGATTGAGATTGTGCTGCCGGCAAACGATTACTATCTGGCGATTGCCTATGGATTCAACGGCAGCGGGGGGAATTACGAACTGCGCATCCGCTAAGTGCAAGCACAGAAATCTCGCAGGATTGTTTTTCGTAGGGGCGGGTCTGCGACCCGCCTACATCTGACGTTTTCAATTTGCCTGTACTTAGGATCTATCCGTAAACCCAGACAAGGGCTGCTGTGCTTTAAGAAAATATTCGAATAACGGCACAGCGAACCCGCCAGGCAACCTGTGTTTGAACCATATCTCTACAGGTAGGGACACCCAACGGGGTGTCCGCCAACAAGCGTTGCCCGAATATTTTGTTCATCTGCATAAATCTATTGCGCAGGAAGACGGTTTACGGATAGCCCTTAAGCCGAATGCTGTCGGGTTACGCCGGATTACTCCGCCAGCACGCGCTCAACGCCTGCCAGCTTTGCCGCCAGTGTGCGCGCCGTGAACTCTGCCAGCGCCTCGAATACCGGCTGCGCGTTCGCCTCGCGTTCTTCCGGCGGCAGCGTCAGGAAGGCGCTAAGCTGGTCGCTGATTGCCGCCATCGCGTCAGGGTCGGCATGCGGTTCAAGCATTTCCAGCAGCATCCGCCCTGCGCCGCGTTCAAGCACTTCCAGCCCGTCAAGAATCTGGCGGTGCGGCGGACCTTCCCAGATGTCCACGATCATCGCTTCGCGCAGCCAGCGTTCCACGCCAAATTCTGCCAGCGTGCCCATGCCGCCGTTGACTTCCATCGCCCATTTGGCGCTGCGCACGGCGACCTCGGCGGTGTAATACTTCGCCAGATGAATGATCAGCCGCAGCAGCCCAAAATCGCGGCTGTAAGGCGGTTTGACATCGCGGTAGGTGTTCATCATCTGCACTGCTTCCCACGCCAGCGCGAAGGCATTCTGGAGCGCCTCTAACTGCTGCTCAAACTGGCGGCGCATCAACGGCTGCTCAATCAGCGGTTTGCCGAACGCCACGCGGTCACGGGCGAAGGTGTACGCCTCTGCCATCGCGCGCTGTGCCAGCGCCACGCTGCCGATGGCATTCGACACGCGCGACAGATTGAGCACTTCCAGAATCAGGTAAATGCCGTGTTCCGGCGTGCCCAGCAGATACGCTTCGGCATCTTCAAAGCTGACCTCGCCAGTGGGCACACTGCGCGTGCCGATCTTGTCTTTCAGCCGCCGCAGCAGATAATTGAGCGAACCATCCTGCCGCACACGGGGCACAAGGAACAACGCCAGCCCACGCACACCCGGGCGCGGCGTGCCGTCGCCGTCTGTCACCCGCGCGGCGACCACCGCTAGCTCCGCGCCAACATTGCTGCAAAAGTATTTTTCGCCCTTCAGCCGCCAGCCTTGCTCGGTGTGCCGCGCCAGTGTGTCCACGGTGCCACCCAGATCACTGCCACCGCCGATCTCGGTCATCCAGGTTGCGCCCTGCCACACCGTGTTGTCTTTGCGCAGCAGTTTGTCCAGATAGCGCTCCACCAGCACCGTGCCGCCATATTTGCTCAGCGGGATGGCAGTGGACAGCGACACCGTGTAGGGGCAGTTCAAGCCGATGTCGTAGAAACAGGTGATATAGCCCAGCGTATACGCTTCGACCAGCGATTGTTCGAACGCCAGCCAGACCGCGCCCGCCTCGTAGCCAGTGTGCAGCAGCCGCCAGTATTCGGGAATATAATCAACAGCGTCAATGCGCTTGCCGAACCGGTCATACAGCCGCACATGCGGCGTTCCCGCACGGTCTACGGCATCGGAAATCGGTTTGCCGTGCGTCTCCCACCATGTTTCATAGGCACGCAAGCGGTTCTGAATCGGCACACCAGGAAGTTGTGCCTGTAAAAAGGCTAATGGGGAAGTCAAAAAATCAAACACAGCAATTTTCCTTCGTTATGGAATTTCCACCTGCCTCAATTTTACGATTTTTGTCCTGCCTGATGCCACATCTAAATACACTTATCACAAAAATTACGGTATATTGCATATAGGCATGATGGCTGGCAAAAAGCCAATTGCCCCAGCCACTCCGCTTCTATTGAACGAACAGACGATTACGGGACCGTTGATGTCGACTTCCACTGGTCATACCCGTTTCCTGATGCGCCGCGTCATTCTGGCACTTCTCCTGCTGGTGCTGCTGCTCGCCACTGCACAGTTGTTGGTGGGACACTTCAATGCTGTACACGGACAAGTTCAAAGGACTATCGAAGTCACCCAGACGCAACAATCCAATAGTTATTATCTTGCCGAGAGCGCGCTGCGGCTGCTGCTCGCACCCTATGATGGCAGCGAACAGCGCACACTCGACAATTTTGAACGGGCGCTGGAACAATGGCGCAGCGGACACCGCGAACTGGTGGCACAGACCCCGGCGGACAGTGAAGCCGCGCCGCTGGTGGCACAGACGGAAAGCAGTTACCGGACACTGGTAACTGCCGCCGAGTGTATCCTCGTCTTTTATGAACGGCGTCCACCCAGCGCAGGCTGCCAGAATCCGCTGGGCGAATATGTTATGTCCAACATGGACACTCTGCTGAACGCCTCGCGCGTGTATCAGGACAGTGTCGGGCAGCTTCTCAGGCTTGAGCATACGCGGGACAACACAAATCCAAACCCCATCCACCAGATCGCAGCCCTGATGGTGCTGCTTGTGCCCGTGACGCTGGCGACCTCCGGCTGGTTCATCATTCGCCCGGCAGTCCGGCGCATGCAGCAGACATTCGACCAGATGCAGCAGACGCAGGAGCAGCTTCGCAGCGGCGAAGCACGCTACCGGTCGCTGATTGCGGCGATGGCAGAGGGCGTGATTGTGATAGAAACTGGCGGCACAATCAGCACCTGCAATCCTGCTGCCGCCGAGATTCTAGGGTACACCGTCGAGGAACTGACGCAAGACTGCTGCAACCTGAAAGACCGCTGGGATATGCTGCGCGAGGACGGTAGTCGCTTTCCACCACAGCAATTCCCGGCGCTGCTGACGCTGGAAAACGGGCAGCCGCAGCGCAATGTGATTATCGGCGTGCGCCGCCCGGATCGCACACGGGTGTGGATTTCGATGAACACCCAACCGATTTTCTACAGCATTGACCCTGACGACGATACGCGCCCATCGCACAGCGCCCCGCAGGCAGTGGTGCTGTCCTTTACAGACATCACCATGCTCAAACAGCGCGAACACAGCTACCGCGCCCTGTTTGAACAGAGCAATGACGCCGTCTGCCTGCTTGATCTGCACGGGGTCAACTTTAGGACCAATGCACGCGGGGCGGAGATGTTCGGCGTGGAACACCCCGACGACATCATCGGCATCAGCACATGGGAAACAGCAGTCACCGCCGAACGTGGTTCCAGCCGGGAGGTTTATGTACGGCTGATGTCCGGCGAAAAACTGCCGATTTATGAGCGTCAGTTCCAACGGCAGGATGGCTCTGCGTTTACTGCGGAGGTCAATATCACGCTGGTGCGCGACGAAGAGGGCAGCCCGCTGTTCTTCCAGAGCATGGTGCGTGACATCACCGAACGTAAGACCACCGAAGCTGCCCTGCGCGAAAGCGCTGTGCAGTTGGCGCTGGAACGCGCCCGCACGGACCTGATCGCCAGTTTCGTGCGCGATATTTCGCACGAGTTCCGCACCCCGCTGTCGATTATCAACACCAAGCTGTATTTGCTCTGCCGGGTAGAGGACCCAGCGCGCAAAGCGATTTACGAACAGGGTATCCGCGAGCAGGTGGATAATGTTGCCCGGCTGGTCGAAATGCTGGTGACGATGTCGCGGCTGGACAGCGAAAGCGTCACCAGCGCCGACCCGGTCTTTGTCAACACACTGGTCACCGAACTGCTGACGCGCTTCGCCCGTGCCAGCGAGGAAGACGGGCTGACACTGTCCACCGTACTGGACGCCCACCCGGATCGCGTGATTGGCAGCAGCATCGAAATCAGCCGCGCGTTGGGGCACATTGTCGAAAACGCGCTGCAATTCACCCCGCCGGGGGGCAGTGTGGTCATTCGCACTGCCAGCGACCCAAAGCGCGTGACGATCATCGTGGAGGACACGGGCATTGGCATTCCGCCGGAGGCGCTGCCGCGCATCTTCGAGCGCTTCTACCGCGCGGATAACGCCCACACGACCAAAGGCATTGGGCTGGGGCTGCCAATCGCGCGCAAGATCATCGAGACGCATGGCGGCAGCATTCAGGCGGCGAATCGCGTAGAAGGCGGCACGGTCATGACGGTAACACTGCCCGCCGCCCGCTGAAGCCTGGTGGTGCAGACTGCCTTGATCTGCGGGGGCACCCCCTGACATGCCGCTGGCGGCAGACTGCGGTTCAAAGCCGCTGCCCGGAACAGCCTGTAAACCCCTGAACAGGGTGGCTGCTGCTGCAAAAACCCGTTTATGGGTTTCCACCAACTGCGGGCGCGGGCAGTTTTGAACGACCTGCGAGACATCCATTACCGAATCTTAAAACTCGGCTATACTGAAAAAGAACATGACCACAGCGCTGCTTGCTGCGGTTGCGGCACGTCCTTCCAGGCGTCATCAACATAATTACTACACATGCACATGGAGGAGTCAGATGAAGAAATGGCTGTATTTGATTCTGCTGGCGCTGGCGCTGGGCACAATCCCCAGCGCGCTGGCGCAGGGGGTAGAAGAGTATACCGGCACGATTGATGATGACGAGGAGATCGTCGCATTCGAT
Organism: Anaerolineae bacterium; assembly: GCA_034435675.1. Classification (GTDB taxonomy): domain Bacteria; phylum Chloroflexota; class Anaerolineae; order Aggregatilineales; family Phototrophicaceae; genus DAOTWP01. Next base: position 10,057 of record DAOTWP010000187.1, on the reverse strand, counting down.
CTCGGCGAGGTACAGGCGGGCGACATCGTTTACGCCTTTGTCGAAGCCACAAACGGCACGCTGGATACTTATCTGCTGTTGGGCGACCCCTCCGGCGACACCATCTACGCGGAAAATGACGATGTGTATCGCGGCAACTTCAATTCTGCGCTGGTTTACCGCGTGCAGGAAGCTGGTGAATACACCCTCTATGTCACCCGCTATGATGAAAGCACCTCCGGCGATTTCCGGCTGGTGCTGGGCATCAACACACCGGATGTGTTCCCCACTGGCGAGACGCAGCTTGTGCAGGAAAGCAGCGGCACGGTGACGGATGAAGAAGAATACGTCTTTTTTGACCTGAGCGATATTCAGGCAGGCGATACGATCTATGTCTATGTCGAAGCGGACGACAGCCGCCTCGATACTTATGTTTATCTGGGTGATTACAATTTTGACGTGATCTACGCCGAAAACGACGATGTTTATCCCGGTAACACCAACTCCGCGCTGCTGTATACCGTTGAAGAATCCGGCGACTATTCGATTGCCGTGACCCGCTTTGACGAAAGCAGCGCCGGCGACTTCCGTATTCTGATCGGCGTCAACACGCCGGAAGTGCTTTCCGGCAGCGCCGAATCCACCGGCGATAACATCGCGATCATTGGCGACCTGCCCGAACTGATCACCGCCGGTCCGCGCCCGCAGGTGCAGCAGTTCCGGGGCGAAATCACCGCCGCTGACCCGATCCTGTATTACGACCTGTTCGATATGCAGGCGGGCGACACACTTTACGTCTATGCCGAAACGCTTGACGGCGATCTGGATACCTATATCGGGCTGGGCGACATCAATGTGGAGGAAATCTTTGCAGAAAACGACGACATTGATTACCCCGACAACCTGAATTCGGCATTCGAATACACCTTCACCGCAGACGGCGACTATTCCATCGCCATCACCGCAGCCGTTGAGGGCACAGAAGGCACATTCCGGCTGCTGATTGGTCTTAACGCGCCCGACGTGCTGACTGGCGAGGCAGCGCCCACTGATGACCTGATCGCCACCCCATATGAAGGCGGCGGTGTGGACACCGGGCAGGCGACAGATTGCAGCGAACAGGCGAATCGCCCCGTGCCAAGCGGCGACGAACTGACGCAGGAAACCGAAAATTTTGTGATTCACTACACGCTGGACGGCGCTGACGGCACAAACGAAGATTTTATTGCCGATGTGATGCTCGTCATGGAGGAAGTCTGGGATTACCAGATCGAAACTATGGGCTGGCCCGCGCCCCCGACTGATTGCGGCGAAGGCGGCGATGCACGCTTCGATGTCTATCTGCTGGAAATCGAAGGGCAGGGGATCCTCGGTTATGCCCAACCGGACGGCTTGGTGGGTGACAACCCCTCCTCGGACGGGGTGGAAGAATATGCCGCTTATGGCCATCTGGTGCTGGATAATGACTACTCAATTGCCGCTGACTCCGCAGGGCTGATGCGCGCGACGGCAGCGCACGAGTTCAACCATATCATCCAGTTCGGTTATGACCTCAACGACGCTGCGCGCTGGTTCTACGAAGCAACGGCGACCTGGCTGGAAACACAGAATTACCCCGAAGACCAGGACGCAGTAGGCTACGTCTCGTCGCTGTTCGAGTCGCCGGGATTGTGTCTGGGCAACACCGGCAACGACCCCGACGGGCTGCGCGTTTACGGCGAGTGGATTGTGATCGACTCGCTTGCGCGTGATTTTGGTCCAGAAGCGATTCCGCAGTTGTGGGGCAGCATTGCCGCGTTTGAAGGCATGGACGCGCTGTACGAATTCGCCGCTGCGGTGGGCACAACCCCGCAGGAAATCGTCATCCGCTACGGCGTGCGCGCGCTGCTGCTGGATTACGAACTGAGTGATCTGTTCGACGCGGAGGTGGATATCGAAGCGCGCATCAACGACACCGGGCGGACGATTACGCGCGGCACCGGCGTGCAGGAACTGGGGCTGAATTACCTCGAAATTGAGCTGCGCGGCGTCCACACTTACGCGGTAGATGCTGATAACCTGGCGCTGTATCTGGTGGGTATCAGCGGTGACGAGGCTGTGCTGTTTGAACTGGGGCAGGGGGGTACGGTGGATACCGGCGATTTCGATCATGCCTACCTGATTGTGCTGAACACCGACCAGCACAGCGACACGGACGACTGCACGGCAACCGAGTGGGTGATCACCGTCAGCGATGGTTCGCGCGGCGACGCGCTCGACCCGCTGAATGAAACGTGGGATGCGCGCCGCTTTATCGTGCCCTGAGCTGCGCTAACTTGTGGGGAGGGCATTCTGGCAGGGTTATTACTGGGGTAGGCTGCCTGGTTTTGCCCTCACCCCCAACCTCTCTGCCGAGCGTGCCTTCAGCACTGCGAGAGGGGAGAAGTCCAGGCTGTGCGAGGTGTCCTTCCCCTCGCGCAGCCGTGCAGCGGCAGTAGAGAGCGGGGGGGAATGAGAATGAGGGCTGTGCCTGAGTAGTTACCTGGCAGGATGTCCTCCTGCATACAAGCACCAGGCACCTTGAAGCGCAAAGGCGCGAAGCACAGCTTTCGCAGGGCAAAAAGAGAGTAAGCGGGCACGAGGGTGTAACACTAAAGGGCGATAGCATATCATCCATCGCCCTCCCCTGACTCAACTGGAAACGTATCTATGAACCGGTCTTCCTGAACAGGGAAATCAATCCCCTTGTTCGCATCGAGTCTACACGTTAGCTTACGCCTGTGCCCGCGCTGCCTCGCCAAAGCGTTCGCGCAGCAGGTCTTCCAGCGTGGGTGTGCCGATCACCTGAAGCTCGTAGCGCACGCGCACCATCGGCAGCCGCACCTGGATAATGCGTGTCAGGTCAATCGGCGTAGCAGTGATGACCACCTCGGCGTTGCTGGCGTTGATTGTCGCTTCCAGATCATGCATTTGCCCCGCGCCATAACCCATCGCGGGCAGCACGGTGCCGATGTCCGGGTATTTTTTGAACGTGTCGGCAATCGTATTGACTGCGAACGGACGCGGATCAATGATTTCCCCCGCGCCAAAACGCTGCGCCGCCACCACACCCGCGCCGTATTTCATCTCGCCGTGTGTCGTCGTGGGACCGTCTTCGACCACCAGCACGCGCTTGCCACGAATCGCCGCCGGGCTGCTTACGGTCAGCGGTGAGGCGGCTTCGAGGATCACGGCGTTCGGGTTGATCTGGCGCACATTCGCGCGCACTTTGAGGACATTGGCATAATCGGCGGTGTCCACCTTGTTGATGACAATCACATCCGCCATGCGCACATTGGTTTCGCCGGGGTAGTATGCCAGTTCATGACCGGGGCGGTGCGGATCCACCACGACAATATGGAAGTCGGATTTGTAGAAGGGCAGGTCATTGTTGCCGCCGTCCCAAACAACCACATCTGCTTCCTGCTCTGCCGCGCGCAGAATCTTTTCGTAATCCACGCCCGCATAGATCACCGCGCCGCGATCAATGTACGGCTCGTATTCCTCGCGTTCTTCGATGGTCGTCTCATATTCGTCGAGGTCTTCATATTCCGCGAAGCGCTGCACCTGCTGGGCGATCAGGTTGCCATAGGGCATGGGATGGCGCACCGCGACGACACGCAGCCCCAGCGCCTTGAGCATCGAGACGACGGCACGGCTGGTCTGGCTTTTGCCGCTGCCGGTGCGCACCGCGCCAATCGAAACCACCGGGCGCGAACTCTTAATCTGCGTTTCTGCTGTGCCCAGCAGCCGGAAATCGGCGCCTGCCGCCAGCACTGCCGACGCCTTGTGCATCACGTATTCGTGCGAAACATCGCTGTAGGCAAAGACCACCTGCTGCGCGCTATGCCTGCGGATCAGCTCCTCCAGTTCGCGCTCATCACGGATCGGAATGCCCTGCGGATAGAGCTTGCCCGCCAGTTCTGCCGGGTAGACGCGCCCTTCAATGCCAGGAATCTGGGTGGCGGTGAAGGCGACCACTTCGTAATCGGCGTTATCACGGAACACCGTATTGAAGTTGTGGAAATCGCGTCCTGCCGCACCCATGATGATAATTCTTGTGCGCCCCATAAAACAGCCTCCCTGAAAAGGAATATTTTCGGACTAACGTAGGCAATCTGCACGAAATCATTGTAGCGCCGTTTAGCCATTTTGCACAGCCATCAACGCGCGACAGGTGCGGTTTGTAATGGGTGTAAGGTGATGAATGCCGCAGGTGGGCGCAAGGGGCGACAGGAAAATTTACGGTTCTTCACCCGCCCTAACGGGATTGTTACGGAAATCCCGCAGTGAGTGCGCTACACTAATATGGCTGCCGGGGAGCCAGCAGAACAACATCACCCCTCGTGCGGAAACCGCGTCCTATCCCCGGATACAACGGATCGTGACTGAATGCTTTGGATCAATCACTGATAAGGAACTAATCATGCTGAAATGGGCAAAACTTGCCGTTGGAATGCTGTTGAACAGCGTATTCGTGCTGGCGCTGGTTGGGCTGTTCGCTGCCGCCGCCCGCGCCGAGTCTGCTGCCGCTCCGCTGGCGCAGCAGGGCACAGGTGCGGAGATTGTCCCCGAAAATGCCGATACGCTGGAAGTCGTTCAGAACACGCCATTAGCAGCCGCCATTCGCAACTTTGTGTTTACACCAGATGGCGAATATATGGCAGTGATTTATGATGGCTACAGCCAGATTCAGGTTTACAACCTCTTCGACGGCACGGGATTCGACATCTACAGCCAGTATACTGTGCTGAACGTCAGTTTTGCGCTGGATGGTCAACTGCTGATCGTGCCGGTTTGCGCGCAGTACGATGACGCTGGATTGTGTATGGTCAGCTATGTGGAGTTTTATGAAACGGCAACAGGCGCGTTTCAGGGGGGAATGGCACAGCAAAACGCTGCGGACATCGCGGCTGCCTGGATTCTGCGCGACCAGAATTATCTGGTGGTGCTGTCTTATGGCACGCTGTATTTTTATGATCTCAACGATCCTGGTTTTGCCGCGTTCTCGCTGCGGCATGGCGAGGGCTTCTTCAGCCCCGGCATTGACCATGTGACCGCGCTGCCGGATGGCACGCTGGTTACGCTGGGTGGCGGCATCATACGCTTTTGGGACACGCGCACGTGGAACTACCGCGAATACAGCACTTTCAGCGGCGCCTATGCGCTGCGTGCTACAGCAGACGGCCGGTATCTTGCCTATGTCGCCTGCATTGACCCGACCTTTCTAGGCTGTGATCGCGGCGCAACAATTATTCTTGATCCCGCGACAGGCAGCGAGGTTGAACGCCTCAATCAGTATCCAATTGATATTGACTTTAGCCCGAACGGCGCGCTGCTGGCGCTGACCTTTACCGATGGCATGTTATTTCTCGAAACAGGGACATGGGCAGAAGCCGGTATTTATCAGGACAATGACTTCCGCTACGTCCAGTTTCATCCGCTGGGCACGCTGGTGTTCACATCGCATCTCTTCTGCGGCAGCCTGTTTAGCTGCGATTATGCTTTGAAAGCCTGGGGTACGTCTGTGCAGCCCGGTCCCACGCCCACACCCACCGAAACGGTGAAGCCCAGCAACACGCCGATTCCGTCCGACACGCCGATTCCGTCCGACACGCCGACGCCATCCGACACGCCGACGCCATCCGACACGCCCACGCCGTCGGATACGCCGACGCCATCCGACACGCCCACTGCGACGGCTACACCAACCATCACGCCCACGCCGAGTGACACGCCGACACCGAGCGATACGCCGACACCGAGTGATACGCCGACACCGAGTGACACCCCCACGCCGAGCGACACCCCGACGCCCAAACCGACCAACACGGATTTGCCGACGCCGACCAACACATTCACCCCAACGGTGACGCCGACACCGAGCGACACGCCAACGCCAACGGCAACCTTCACGCCGTCGCTGACGCCGACCAGCACGTTTACGCCCTCGCCCACCTTCACGCCCACCCCGATCACCTGCCCAGGCACGCTGACCTCGCGGCTGGTGCCGGGCGAACGGGCGCGCGTGATTTCCGGCATAGGCTTGCGCAACCGCGTGCGCACCGAACCGAGCCTGAGTGGGCGCGAAGTTGGCTTCATCAATGAAGGCGAAGGCTTTGATGTGCTGGAGGGTCCGGTCTGCGCAGACGGCTACGCCTGGTGGCTGGTGGAAACGCGCACGATCACCGGCTGGACTGCCGAAGCCGACGCGCGCGAATACTGGCTGGAACCGCTGCTGGGCGGCGATGTACAGTCCGAAAGCCCGGATGTGTGCGTGGCGGTCGCGCCCGATCTGGTCAATCTGCGCAGCGGTCCCGGCACATCGTTTGAACTGGTCGGGCAGCTTAACCCCGGCGACGAGGCGGAGATCGTCGGGCAGACGACCAGCACATCCGGCTTCACGTGGTATCTGCTGGTCAATGATGCGTGGGTGCGCGAGGATGTTGTCAACCTGCGCGGCAACTGTTCCAGCATCCCGCGTGTGCGCTAAATACAGGCAAATTGAACATGTCAGATGCAGGGGCAGGTCTGTGACCCGCCCCTGCGGGAAAAACAATCCCACAGAATCACTCTGTTTGCACTGATCTATCTGCAAGCGCGAACAGGGGGATCAATCCCCTTGTGCAGTCAGCAGGCTCATCTGGTTGGACTACTACCAGTGTGAGCGTTGACAGAGGCGAGGGGTAAAGCATGCTTTGCCCTTCACAGGGGCTGGTTTTCACGGCGGCAGAATTTCAGATAGCCGCTGCTGGCAAGGGGACTTGCGCAAAGGCGTCAAATTCGCCTCCTGCCCCGGCGCGGCGTTTAAGCGGGGATATAAGGCAGGCGCACGATGAACGTGGAGCCGACGCCAACCACACTCTCCACGCTGATGCTGCCGTTGTGCAGGCGCACACAATCGCTGACAATGCTCAGCCCCAGCCCGGTGCCGTTGACGGACAGCGCATTGCGGGCACGGAAAAACGTCTCAAAAATCCGCTGCTGGTCATCCGCCGGGATGCCGATGCCCTGATCCACGACCCTGATAACGATTTCCTGGGCGGCACGCGCTAATTCGAGGCGCACCTCGCTGTCTTCAGGGGAATATTTGATCGCGTTAGAGAGCAGGTTGACCAGAATGCGGCTGAGCAGCGTTTCGTCCACCTGCGCCTGCTGCACCTGTCCATCACTGCTAAAGCGCAGGGTATGCCGGGTGGTCAGCGTCTCCTGCATCTCGTTCAGGCTGACCTGACACAGACGCGCCAGATTGACACGCTGGGGCTGAAAGGCGACCCGGTTAAACGCGCCGCGTACCACCATCACCACATCATCAATCAACTGGTTCATGCGCAGAATCTGGCTGTGGATGGACATCAGTTTTTCGATGCGGCGCTGTTCATCCAACTGCATGTAGTAACGCCGAAGAATGTCGGCAGAGGTGGAAATTGCCGCCAGCGGATTGCGCAGCTCATGCGAAAGCACTTTCATCATGTGATGAATCGTCGCGTTCCATTCCTGCTCGCGCTTGAGGATCGTTTCCAGCCGCGTCTGTTCCAGCTCCGCCGCCTCTGCGGCTTTTTGCGCGGTGATGTCCTGCGCGATGCCGTAAAAGCGCACCACGCGCTGTTCTGCTTCATCGCGGATCGGGCGGCGGTAGATGCGCACCCAGCGCGTGTCACCCTGTTTGGTGATAATCCGGTATTCGCCGGTGACTTCCTGCCCGGCGATCACCTGCTGTACATCGCACTGTGCTTTTTCCATGTCGTCGGGGTGATACAGGCTGTAAAACCCGCGCGCATCATCTTCATCCCAGCTATAGCCCGTCACCCGTTCAAAGGAATCGGTCATCCATTCATGGATCAGCGTGCCATCCGGCGCAACCTGATAGGCATAGGCGTAATCGGAAATCAGTTCGGAGATAACCCGGTAGCGCGTTTCGCTGGTGCGCAGGTCGGTTTCGGTCTGGCGGCGCGCGGCAATTTCCTGCAGCGCGGCGTTGAACAGGTTATGATTTTCCAGCGCCAGCGCGATTAGCTCAGAGAATAACTGCCCGTTACGCACTTCTTCCGGCGTAAAGCGCTGCTCCGGTGTGCTGCGCCCCAGCGCCAGTACACCGACGCATGTCTTACCGAGCAGAATCGGAAAATCTGCCACCGCGCGCAGCATCACCGGCTCGTACAGCGGGTTGCGCAGCGCCCAGGCAGAGTAATCGTCCAGGATCACCGGCGCTCTGGTGTCGTATGCCTGCCAGGTCAGCAGCCCGCTGCCGCGTTTGATGCGGTCGCCGCGCAGGAATGCCATGTTCGGTGTAAAAGCGCGCACCACCAGTTCATCGCCCTCTTGCAGCAGCAGTTCGCCAAACGGCGCGTCGAGGATTGCTGCCGCCCGTTCAACCACCACTTGCAGCAGATCATTCATTTCACGGTGGTTGAGCAAATCCAGCGACGTCTGGTGCAGCGCCAGCAGAAACTCATTTTGGCGCTGCAGCGCTTCTTCTGCCCGCACCTGCTTGTCAATGTTGAAGCCGATGCACTGGACTTCGGTCAGCGTGCCGGTTTGATCTTGCAGCGCGACAAATTCCCACAACGACCAGAAGACCTGTTTCGCCGGGGTAATTTTGCGCAGCATCACCTGCACCGGTTCGCCGGGGGTGCTGATGCACTGCATCGCCGCCTGCCAGACTTGCGGCCAGTCTTCCTCGACAATCGTTTCCAGCGACGACCTGCCCAGTATCTCCTGCGCGGTCATGCCAAAATCGCGCAGGACAGGCTGGTTGGCATAGGTGATACTGCCGCTCATGTCGGTGCGAATAATATACGCCGTTTGCGAATCAACCAGCGAACGCAAGCGCTGTTCGCTCTGGCGCAGCGCATCTTCCGCCTGCTTGCGCGCGGTGATGTCGCGGTTGATCGTAATTCCACCCAGGCGCGTTCCGCCGGCATCCTTGATCCAGTTAACCGACGCCAGAATCGTCAGCACTCTGCCGAATTTATCGCGCTGGCGGACTTCGCCCTGCCACAGCCCGGTTTGCAACAGGGTGTGCTGCGCCTCTGCCTGACTCGCGCTGATCCATTCAGTGTGCAGCAGTGTATCAACGTCGTATCCCAGCGCTTCGGCTTCTGACCAACCGTAAATGTGGGCAGCGGCATGATTCCACGAGGTAATGCGCAGGTGCATATCGGTGGTGATGATTGCATCGGAGACCTGTTCGAAGAGGATGTCCTGAAGACGCTGCGGTTTCGCGCTTTTCTGCTGTACCGGGCGGCGTGAATCGGGCACTGTGCCAGCTTCCGCACCCAACCAGCGCTTCAACAGCGCATCTACTGAACAGTGTTCTTGCTCTGCAAGGGCGCTAAGACGCTGCAATGTCTGGCTGTCAATGTCGAGTGTCTTCATCGGTCACCCGGTAGGTCTCTATAGTTACACGTTACCCGTTTCACGCGCATATGTCAATTAAGGTTACGACGCAGCAGTTTAGGTTATATGTGGTCAGATTTCACATCTGGTTAACACACTGATAGGGCGGCTGAGCGGCATGTTCTGGCGCGGGCAGGCGCAATACCGCTTCTATCGGGCTGCATAATGCACATACCGGTAAGCCTGCACGGTGGCACAGCCCGGCGCTGCCTGTGCAGCAACACCACCCCCGGAACTACCCTGGAAACCCACGCGCGCGAAGCCTATCTGATCGGCATTTAACCCTAAATTCTGGGGGTATTTGGGGGCGACCCGGACGTTGACTCCCGGTATTGGCAGGAGGTAGAATTAGATCAAGTGTTCTAGTGGAGAGATGCCCATGTCTGCCCGAACTATCGCCGAAAAGCTCGTGCTGCGGCGCAATGAACGCTCGATCATCCTCAACCCGCCGGAGGGATACCTGGAACGCCTGCCGGACGGGCTGCGGCTGGATACCCGGCTGGATGGGGAATACGATTTTATTCAGGTGTTCGTGCGCCGCCGTGCCGAACTGGACGCACAGTGGGGGACGATCAAGCAGCATCTGACGCGCGGCGGCAAGCTGTGGGTCAGCTACCCGAAAGCGCGCCTGACAAACAGTGACCTGACCCCCGACGCGCTG
>DAOTWP010000186.1:0-4239 GCA_034435675.1 Anaerolineae bacterium | reverse complement strand
AAATGTCGCCAGCCCGCAGTAAGCGTAGACCGGCTGCCCGGCGCGCTTCAGGCGTGTCGTGCCGTCCAGCATGGTGCCCGCCCAGATGGGTTCGGTGTAGGTTTCGCACAGGTTGGGTTTGCCGCTGCGACAGTAGAAGCACTCGCCACAGTCGGGCGTCCAGCTCAGCGCCACCGGGTCGCCCACCTGCACGCGCGTCACGCCGTCACCCACCGCCTCAACGATGCCCGCGCCCTCGTGCCCGCAGACTACCGGCATCGGGTGGCGTGTTGTGCCGGTCAGCAGGTGATAATCGCTGTGACACACCCCGCTGGCGACCAACCGCACCAGCACCTCGCCCTTGCGCGGCGGGTCGAGCGTCAGCGTTTGCACGACGAACGGGGTATTGGGGGCTTCCAGCACAGCGGCGCGGATTTGCATGGCACGAGACTCCTGAAGGTGAACCAGCAGCAAACGCGCAGACTGTACCATAGCCGGACCAATTCGCAAATGTCCTGCTTTCCCGCCGCGCCGCCGCAACAACCTCAGCAATCACACGGCAGCCTGCGGGCAGCGGGTGCCCGTCGCCTGTCTCCGGGTAAAGCTGTTCGCCTGCCGCCAGTGCCACTTGCAGCGCCGGGGTGAGGGGTGGCAGGGCGAGGACGTAGCCGATGGCAGCAGCGGCAGCATACCCAATCTCATTCGTCTCCCTCGTGATACGACGGTATGGCTGAGAAAAACAGTCGGCAGCACGCGCCAGATCAGTTACAATGCGTACCTGCCGCGGGCGCTGCTGCCGCTGCGCAATGGCACACTTGCCAGGAGTCCAACAAAATGAGTGTGCTGGCTGAACAAGGGGATTAATCCCCTTGTCCGGTAGGCAAACTAATCATGTCAGTGTACTGGCTGAGTCGGGGTGAACAGGCTTGATACGCAAACGACCTGGAAATCTGTTCGGGCTGCTGCTGCTGGCGGCTGTGCTGGTATCAGCATCGCCACCCTATGCCGACCTGCTGCTGCAAGCGCAGTGCGGCGTGGTGGACAGCCTGCAATATCCTGTAGACACTTCGCTGTTTACGCTGGTGCAGAACTTTGGCGTTGCCAGTGTGCGCCATCAGGGGCGCTATCACACCGGCGAGGACTGGTACGGTGGGCGCGGCAGCAGCCGGGGACAGCCCGTGCGGGCGGTGGCGCGCGGGCGCGTGACTTATGCTGCGCCGAACGGCTGGGGGCGCGATGGCGGTGTGGTCATTATTGAACACACCATGCCGGACAACCGCATCCTCTACAGTGTTTACGGGCATATTGTTGAGACACCGGAATACGCGTTCCCCACGCGCTACGGCTGCGTCCAGCAGGGCGATATCGTCGGCGTGATCGGTGACGCGCGTCCTGCCCCACACCTCCATTTTGAGTTCCGCATCAATAACGGCGACATCCCCGGACCCGGTTACGAATGGGAAAACCCGCTGGCGCTGGGCTACCGCCAGCCCGCGCGGATCATAACCAACTGGTCGGCATGGCTGGGCGCGGCGCACCGCTGGCATGTGGCGCTGAGCACCCCCAACGGCATGCAGGCGCCGCCGCTGCAGCTCAACGACAACAGCCTGATCTACCTTGAAACACCCACACTGCTCAAACGGGCGACGGCGGACGGGCGCGTGTTGTGGCGCGTCAACCTTGAACGCACGGCGGTTGGCGTGACCGGCTATCAGGGCAGCACGTACCTGCATTATGCCGACGGCGGCGTGACGCAGATCGACGAAAATGGCGCGGCGCTGGATCGCTGGGACAGCACCGTGCCCGTAGACAGTGCCCCGCTGGCAGCGGTCTTTCCCGATGGTGACGCGCTGCTGTTCCACACACCGGATAATGCGCTGGTGGCGTTTAACCCGACGCGCCGTGCTGTGCTGTGGCGGCTGGACAACGTGCCGCCGTTTGTGCTGGCGCAGGTCACGCCGCAGATGATCGCACTGGTCAGCCGCAGCGCGGATGGCTGGTATCAGTTGTTCACCGTGTCGCTGGAGGGTCGCCTGCTGGATCAGGCACAACTGCGCGCGCTGCCCGCCTTTGCCGCCGCGCCGGATGGTACGCTGCTGGTCTACAGCGCGGGCGGACTGTGGCGCGTGGACAGCAGCGGCACATGGAGCTACGCCCTGGACAACGCCCCGGCGCTGGGCGCAGCGGCTGCGCTGGCAGCGGACAGCGGCGGGCTGGTGGTCTTTGACGGCAGCCAGCTCAGCGGCTTCGACACTGCCGGGGTGCTGCGCTGGCAAACGCCGTTCAGCGCCAGCGGGCAGGCAAGCCTGACTCGCGCCGATGGACGCCTGCTGCTGCTGACAGCGCAGGGACATATTGCGGTGTTCGATGCGGCAAGCGGAGCCGTTTGCGGCTCGCTGCGGCTGTATGGCGACGGCTTCACCCGCCTGCCGTGGGGCAGTGCTGGCAGCGACGGGCTGCTGCGCGTGGCGCTGGGCGACAGCATCTCCGGGTTGAGCTGGTCAGCGCTGACGGCGGGCTGTGGCTAGTACAAGCAAATTGAAAATGTCGGATGTAGGGGCGGGTCTGAGACCCGCCCCTGCGGAAAACAATCCCGCAGAATTACTGATCCGACCATGAAAAACTAAACCTGGAAAGCGGAAACAACGGTGCGAAATGTTTAGCAAGTTGCTGTCGGATCAGTAAACTGCATCAGCCCTTGGCTGGGTTTACGGATAGCTACTTAGCCATCACGAGAGGATAGGAAGTCGTGCGTAAACTGGTATTCGCGGCGCTGCTGCTGGCGCTGGCGCTGCTGCTGACCGCCATCACCACCCCGCCGGGCGGTGTGCTCAATCTGGACACGTTCACCGATGCCGAGCAGATCGCCCTGGCAGTCGCGCCGGATGGCACTGTGGTGGCGGCATGGACCGAAGCGCAGGCGCTGTACGTCAAACGCTGGAATGGGCACACGTGGGACCTGCTTGGTGCGGGTGCGCTCAGCCAGCGCACGGTCAAAGAGATCGCGCTGGGTGTGCAGCCGGACGGGCGCGTGGTTGCCGCGTGGCTGGAAGACCTGCGCGGTTATGGTCGCTCTGTGCCGCAGGTCGCCCGCTGGGATGGCGCGCGCTGGACGGCGCTGGGCGGCGCGCTGCAAAGCGAGGATTACGATGCCGACGCGCTGAGTCTGGTGCTCACCGACGAGTCGCTGATCGTAAGCTGGCGCACGCTGAACTATGCCGACAGCACAACCTGGGTCACGGCGCGGCGCTGGACATTTGACGGGGCACTGTGGCGTCCGCTGGGCGAAACTACGCTGCTGATCGCCAGCTATAAGCCGCTGGACAGCATCGAGCGCCCGCTGCTGGTGCGCTGGGGTGCGGGGGCGGCGCTGGGGTTCATCGAACGCCATGCCGAGGGTCCGCGCCTGCTGCTGCTGGGCTGGCAGCCGGGTGACACAGATTGGGCGACACTGCGCGCACCCACCGGGCTGGATAATGATTTCACCGCCTTACAGCTTGCCGGGACAGCAGACGGCACGCTGCTGCTGGGCGTGCAGGGCTTGAACGGCATCGCACCGCTGTGGCAGTATGCGCCCGGCTGGGGCGTGTGGTTGTCTGTGCCGCTGCCGCGCGACTTCCTCGGTTGGGGCAGCTACCGGCTGGCGGCTGCGCCAGGACTGGTCGCGCTGCTGTGGGAGCAGGGCGGTTTGCTCGCCGCTGCCCGCTGGGATGGCAGCGCATGGCAGACGCTCAGCGAGAGTCTGAACGCCGCGCCGCTGCTGGGCGATTTTGGTGCGCCGCCGCAGCCAGCCCTGGCGCTGACCTTCGGCAGCAGCGGGCAGCTATTTGCCGCGTGGTGTGCCCGCCCCGCGCCAGAGTGGGCAGCATGGGCGCAGACACGGCGCTTCAGCTAAGAGCCTGGGGGTAAACCGGGCGTCCTGAACAAAGGCATTAATCGAGGACGGGCTGTCATTGGAAAATTCGCCCGGCTGACCCTTCCCGGTTCCGCCCCTGCCGGCGGGCTGCGGCGCAAACAGGGCAGGCGCGACTGATGCCGTCGCTGATGGCGGCTGAGGGTTAGGTTAGGCGCAAAAAGGGTGACGACGATTGATGATCACCGCTACCCCAACAGGCTGTGGGCACTAGCAATACAACCAGCAGGCAGGTGGATGCCAGCGCCCTGCTGCTGCCGGGACACCCTGTACAGCCGCTACGCCCCGCGCAGGCGTGCCAGCGCGCCTGCCGCTTCGGTGAAGTTGGCATTGCGGAACACGGCGAC
>DAOTWP010000185.1:0-50896 GCA_034435675.1 Anaerolineae bacterium | reverse complement strand
AGCGACGGCTACCGCGCATCACACGCGCTGACAGCAGACGAGCTTGCGGGCATCGTGGCGGCATTCCGCACGGCAGCAGAACGGGCAGCAGCGGCGGGCTTTGAACTGGTCGAACTGCACGCCGCGCATGGCTACCTGCTGCACAGCTTTCTGTCGCCGCTGAGCAACCACCGCACCGACGCTTACGGCGGCAGCTTTGCGAACCGTGCCCGGCTGCTGTTAGAAGTGACGCGGGCAGTACGCGCGGCGTGGGCGGCAGATAAACTGCTGGCGGTGCGCCTGTCCGCGACGGACTGGGTGGAAGGCGGCTGGACGGCGGACGACTCGGTGGCGCTGGCATGCCTGCTCAAAGCGGAAGGCGTTGATCTGGTGGATTGCAGTTCAGGCGGGGTGGTGCCGGGCGTGCGGATTCCGGCAGGCGCGGGCTATCAGGTGCCGCTGGCGGAGGCAGTGCGCCGGGGCGCAGAGCTGCCAACTGCGGCGGTGGGGATGATAACCGACGCGATGCAGGCGGACGAGATTGTCCGCAACGGGCGCGCGGACGTAGTGCTGCTGGGGCGCGAGATGCTGCGTGATCCCTACTGGGCATACCACGCGGCGCAGCGACTGGGGCACAAAGACACCCTGCCCACCCCGCCGCAGTACCTGCGCGCGTTCTAACGCCGCATGGCAGGCGGCATAGCCGGGCACAGCGGTGTGCGGCATAATGAGGGGATATTCTGCGCAGGGATTCCAGCGTTAGCAGCAGTTGAGGGTCAAGCTCATGTTACTGGCAGTCGATATTGGCAATACCAACATTCATCTGGGGTTATGGCAGGGCGACGCCTGGACGCTCTCCTGGCGGGCACGCACCGTTGCCGACAAAATGCCTGACGAATACGCCGTGCTGGTGCGCAATTTTCTGCACAGTGCTGATGTGGGCTATAAGGCGATTTCCGGCGTGATCATCAGCAGTGTGGTGCCGCCGCTGACGACCTCGTTTGTGGAACTGGCGCAGCGCTACATCCACATTGATCCGCTGGTCGTCACACACCAGACCCGCAGCGGCGTCAAAATTGCCATTGACCAGCCGGAACAGGCAGGGGCAGATCGTATCGTCAATGCCGCCGCAGTCGTCGCGCTGTATGGCGGACCGGCGATTGTGATTGACCTGGGCACTGCGACGACCTTTGACCTGATTTCGGCAGATGGCGCGTATCACGGCGGGGCGATTGCGCCGGGCATTGGCATCGCGCATGATGCGCTGGTCAGCCGCGCGGCACGCCTGCACAAGGTTGATCTGGTGCCGCCGCCTGCGCCGATTGGGCGGAACACGATTCACGCGATGCAGTCGGGCATCTTCTGGGGCTATGTCGGACTGATCGAAGGACTGGTCACGCGGTTGAAGGCGGCGATGGTCAGCGACATGCACCTGCACGCAGAGGATATTCAGGTCATCGCTACGGGTGGGCTGGCACCACTGTTCCAGAAGCACACCGCCCTGATTGACCGGATTGCGCCAGAGCTGACACTGGAAGGGCTGCGGCTGATATATGAACTGAACAACGGCAAAATGTGGCAGCCAGTGCAGCGGGCGGTGCAGCAGGCGGCGCAGCAGGCAAACAAAAACACCGCCATCGCTGACGGTGTTTAGCTCCAGCACCTGGATTCGAACCAGGAACCCATCGGTTAACAGCCGATTGCTCTGCCGTTGAGCTATGCTGGAACGGCATAACACGCAACATCATAGCAAAGCGCGAGTCCGGTGTCAAGGCGGCGAATGGCGCTGCGGACAGGTGGATTTGCGGGGCGCGGTGGACTGCCCGGAACGCGCCCCGTCTCGCGTGTTTCAGCCTGCCGGTGCAGGTGGTGGCGGCGGACTGCCCGTGCCTTGTGGACCGCCAAACTGCTGCTGTTCGATTGTGCCGCCCAACCGCGCGGCTTTTTCGCGCTCCTGCTCCAGGAACTTGTCGACCTGCGCGGGTGTGCGGATCGACTGCCCCCACTGAGAGGTTTCATCGCGCATGACCAGCAGCGTGCCCTCAGCATAGGCGACGAAGCTGGCGCGGTAAACATCATCCTCCATTTCCGGCAGCGGCGACAGCGCATCAGCCACTTCGATATTTTCCAGCGCGGTGTCGTAAATCGTGGTCATGCGATCCCACTGGAACAGATCCGCCAGCGAGTTAAAGAACGCGCCCAGCGCCGGCAGCACAATCGACAGAATGGTGAAGAACAGCACCAGCCCGCTCAAGGTACTGCATTCAGCAGGCAGCGCGGCGGCGGTGTCTACCGGGTTACACTGTGTGCCATCCACAAACGAGGACTGCACAATCAACCCGGCGACGGCAGCGGCGATACCGGTGAACAGCGCCATCAGCGCGCGGATGCGGTTGACCTGGCTTGCAGCCAGGCGATAACGTTTGAGCGTGCGCTGATAGTAGACGCGCTGGTCATCGAGCGCGAAATCATCAAACAACTGATAGCGTGCATGCAAATCTTTGCGTGTCAGGTTTGCCATATTTGCCTCCCTTAGCCCTCACCGCCCGAATCGGGGTAAACACCGCGATTAATGTCTGCTGCCCGCTTGGAAAGCAGGTAGCGCCGGCTGTAGCCGCTGACACTGTCGTAAGGCGGCAAATCCATCAGATAACGGAAATACTCGCGGCGCATATGCTCGGCGCGGCGGCGGTTGGACAGCCAGAGCGGCAGCGGGGCTTCGCGCCCGGAAATCGTCGCCAGGTACGTGGTGAACAACGCAACCACCGTTTCACCAAACGCCAGCAGCGGCACCAGATTCGGCGATTTGTCCAGCGCAACCGCCAGCAGCGACCCGAACAGCGTCGCCAGTGTCGCCAACCCCATGAACCCAAGCTGGTACAGACGATAGCGGTTCTGCTGCTTGCTTGCCTCAAAATCACGATCACGGAACAAGCGCATTAGTTCATGATCCAAAAAATCGAGGTCTTCTTCGATCTTGCGCAGCGAGTCAGGGTCCTCGTTCTTCAGAGCCTCGCGGAGTTTGGCGCGGTTGATCAGTTCAAAGCCAGAATTGGGCGCGGCATCAAAGTTGAGCCGCGGCAACTGGCGAATCCATTCCGGCAGATTTTTGCGAAAACCCGCCTTTCCCTGTGTTGCCGCGGCTTTGGCCTGCGCAGGGGGACCACCGTCGGGAGGCGGTGCGGGCGTCGGAGGTGTTGGGATCGACATGCAGGTTGCTCCTTTTACAGGTAGGGTTGTGTTGCGTTACGCATAATGCTATGCGTGTGCCAGAACTGTGTCAAGCGAATGCCGGGTGTCTGGCGGCGCGGCGGTGAACAGCCTGCGTGTTTCGGGCAGCCGTTTCACTGTTGCTGCGCCCTGTGCCTTTCTGCGCTCAAGCAAAGATGTTAGACTTGTAGCAGAATTTTCGTCCGAAAGGGGCTGACGATGACGGACGCGGTGGTGATCCGCAAAGTGGAAACCAAAGCCGATTACAAGGCGTTTTTTGAGTTCCCGTGGGTGCTGTTCAAGGACGATCCCAACTGGGTTGCGCCGCTGCTGTCCATGCGCCGCACCCTGCTGGACCAGCAGAAACACCCGTCATGGGAATACATGGAAGGTGACTATTTCTGTGCATGGCGCGGCAGCAGGCTGGTCGGCACAATTGCCGCGCTGATTAACCACCGCCACAACGAGTTCCACAACGAACATATCGGCTGGTTTGGCGCGTTCCAGGTCTATGACGACCAGGAAGCCGCCACCAAACTGCTGGACACCGCCGCTGACTGGGTGCGTTCTCGTGGTTATGACGCGATTCGCGGTCCGCAGAGTTTCACCACACACGAAGAAACCGGGCTGCTGATTGACAATTTCTCGCGCCCGATTTTGCTGATGCCCTACAACTATCCCTACTTCCAGCGGCTGATTGAGAGTATCCCCGGCTGGGAAAAATGCATGGATGTCCACAGCTTCTACATTAACCGCGATCGCTGGCTGGGCGATGACACGCAGACGCGCATTATGCGCCTTGCCGAACGCGCCCAGAAGCGCAGCAGTTTTGTGGTGCGCCCCTTTGACCGCAGGCAAAAACAGGCACAGTTCAAAGTGTTCAAGGAGCTGTATAACGCCGCCTGGGAGAAAAATTGGGGCTTTGTGCCGATGACGGAAAAAGAACTCGATGATTTAATCAAGAGTCTGGGGATGTTTTTTGACCCCGATATTTCCATGATGGCGTACTCCACTGTCCATGATGAGCCGATTGGTTTCTTTTTGGCGATCCCGGACTTTAATCAGGTGCTCCAACTGGCAAGCCCGCGCCCCGGCAAACCGGAGCTGATCTCGCTGCTGCAAGCGCTGTGGCACTGGAAGGTGCGCCCCAAGATGACCTGGTTCCGCGTGCCGCTGCTGGGCGTGCGTGAGGAGTATCGCCGGAAAGGCGTGGACATTGCCCTGTGCGCCTATGGCACCCAGGCGATGCTGAAGCAGCCGGGGCGTGATAATGTTGATGCGGGGTGGATTCTGGAAAATAATCACGATATGGTCGGGTCGCTGCGCGGGATGCGCATGGAAATCTATAAGACCTATCGCTTTTACGAAAAACGCCTGACGCCGGAGTCATGACCGGTGGGAACATTCGGTTAGTGCGCAGAACATATCTGGTCGTTATACTCAGGATAAGTTGCGGCGGCATTGTTCGGGGCATACCTGCACCGGGCAGACAAGACTAACCCGGCAGCCCGGATAATTGGGAAGCAGCATGCAGGGCAATGACAGGTGTGGTAAACACAGTGAATGGTGCGCATTGCGCAGCGGTGAAAGTGGCGATGATGATGGCAAAAATTCTAGTGATCGATGACGAACAGCTGACGCTGGATATGCTAACCGCGTTTCTGCAAATCAACGGACACGAACCAATCAGTGCATTGGGTGGCAGGCAGGCACAGGACAAACTGGCGTATTTGCGTCCGGATGTGATTCTGCTGGATATTATGATGCCGGACATTAACGGGCTGGAACTGTGCGCTGCCCTGAAAAAAGCCCCCGAAACTGCTGACCTGCCAATCATCATGATTTCTGCGCATGCGCCGCCGATGATCGCTGAGGCAGAAGCAGCAGGGGCAGACGGTTATCTGGCGAAGCCGATCAACCTGCGCACACTCAAAGAAGCGCTGCTCAAAGTAGGGGTTTCCTGAAACAATCTCGATCCTGACAGTCTGCCGCGCAGCGAACGCAGGAAAGGCGGTGCAGATGCCAATTTACGACGCCAACCACCTTGAGTACAACATCAGCAGCGGGCATATCCACATTGTGCTGGATGACGGCAGCCAGCTTCCCGCCTACTGGGCGCATCCCACAGCGGGCGCACGCCACCCGGCAGTTGTGCTGATCCATGACTGGTGGGGGGTGACCCCGATTATCCGCCGTATCGTGCATCTGTTCGCCCAGACGGGCTATTATGCGATTGTGCCCGACCTATTCGATGGGCGGCTGGCAAAAACCCCAGTAGAGGCGATGCAGTGCATTCAGACGCTGGGGGATGGCGGTTTTGAGCGCGTGGATGCGGCGCTGAAGGTACTGGCAAAGCATCACCAGACCACGCGTGAGGTGGCAGTCATTGGCGTGGGCATGGGCGGCAGCCTGACCTTTGAAGCGGCGATTAAACGCACCGATCTCAAAGCGGCGATTGCCATTTATGGCTTTCCACAACGTTACCTGGGACAGTTCAGCGCGGTGCAAACGCCGCTGCTGGCAATTTACGGCAGGCGTGAGCAGCATATCAAGCCGCCGGTGATTGAACGCCTGCGCGCGGAATTGCAGCAGTCCCCGCTGGCGGCGCAGCATGAAGTCTTGCTGATTGAGGGGTTGGGGCACGATTTCATCGCCGATGGGCTGACCGACGACCAGCGCCAGCTTGGGCGCAGGGCGTGGAATCGCACACTGGCATTTTTGGAACAGCACCTCAAACAACCTAAACCTGCTGCAAAAAAGCGAGTGATTTAAGGCGGCACCGCGTGACTCATGGCTGACTGTGAACTCTGGCTGCCTGGCTGCCTGCCCTATGCCGAGGCATGGGCACTGCAAAACGCGCTGGTCGAACAGCGTGCGCGGGGCGCAATCGCTGATCGCCTGCTGCTGCTGGAACACCCACACACCTACACGCTGGGATCATCTGCCAGACGCGAACACCTGCTGCTGAGCGCCGGCGAGTGCGCGGCACAGGGCATTGCTGTGCTGGACGTGGATCGCGGCGGTGACATCACCTATCACGGACCGGGTCAGTTGGTGGGCTACCCGATTGTGCGCCTGCCGCTGCCTGCGCTGGCGACAGGGCAACCGGTACGCCTGAAAGCCGATGTGGTCGGCTATGTGCGTGGGCTGGAGCAGGTGATCATGAATGTACTCGCGGAATACGGTATTCCAGGCTGGCGGCTGGCAGGCTCCCCCGGCGTGTGGGTGGGCGATGCCACCGCGCCGGAGAAGATTTGCGCCCTGGGCGTGCGCGTGAACACAAAGGGCATCACCAAACACGGCTTCGCGCTGAATGTCAACACGGATCTGCGCTATTTCGCGGGCATTGTCCCCTGCGGCATCCAGGACAAAGGGGTGACCAGCCTCGCGCGGCTGCTGGGACGCGCCGTTGATCTGCCGGCAGTGGCAGCACGGGTCGCGGCGCAGTTCGGCGCGGTGTTCGGGTGTACAATCATTACGGTGAACGCCCCTCTGCCCGCCGGAAACACCCCCGCCCCATAGTTAACACGCCCAAAGCCCGATCCCTGCTGCCCTCCTGTATCATGCGCTTGCTGCCGGGCATCAACCAGCAGCGCAAGCCGGACACATTGCCCCCATTGTTTGGTACAATACGCCCCAAGACTACATAGAAATGGATGTGCTTGATGACCGACAAAAAATCCCTCTTTCCGCGTTCCAGCGGTGTTCTGCTGCACCCCACCTCACTACCGGGGCGTTATGGTATTGGCGACCTCGGCAAATATGCGTATCAATTCGTGGACTGGCTGGCGGACGCCGGGCAAACGGCATGGCAGGTGCTGCCGCTTGGTCCAACCAGCTTTGGCGACTCGCCCTACCAGACGCTTTCTGCCTTCGCGGGCAATCCCAATCTGATCAGCCTCGACAAGCTGGAAAAAATGGGCTGGCTGAGCAAAAAAGATCTCGAAACGGTGCCGGATTTCCCCGTGTACGAAGTGGATTACGGACCCGTGATAGATTATCACAACCTGATGCTGGGACAGGCATTTGAGAATTTTGAGGATCAGGCAGACCCCAAACAGCATGCTGATTATGAAGCCTGGGTACAGTCGCAGGCGGACTGGCTGGACGATTATGCGCTGTTCGCCGCGCTGAAAGATGCCAACGGCGGGCGTCCGTGGACCGAGTGGGACGAGCCGCTGGCGCTGCGCCACCCCGACGCGCTGGACGCCGCCCGCAAGACGCTGGGCAAGTCCATCCGCGAAAAATGCTTCCGCCAGTGGTGCTTCTTCACGCAGTGGGCGGAACTACGCGCCTACGCCCGGTCAAAGGACGTGCGCTTTATCGGCGACATCCCGATCTTTGTCGCGCACGACAGCGCCGATGTCTGGCAGAGCCGCGACCTGTACTTCCTCGACCCAAAGGGCATGCCTACGGTGGTCGCTGGTGTGCCGCCCGATTACTTCAGCCCGACAGGACAATACTGGGGCAACCCGCTGTACAACTGGGAAATTCACCGCAAAACAGGTTACGCCTGGTGGATCAAGCGCATGCAGGCAATTTTTGAGCTGGTGGACATCGTGCGCGTAGATCACTTCCGGGGGTTTGCCGCTTACTGGGAAGTCCCGGTCAACGCGGAACGCACTGCTGTTGATGGGCAGTGGATGCCCGGACCGGGTGCAGATTTCTTTAACGTCGTGGGCGCAGCGCTGAACGGGGATGCAGGCTTGCAGGCGGGACTGCCGATCATCGCAGAGGACCTGGGCGATATCACGAAAGATGTCATCGAACTGCGCGACCAGTTCAACCTGCCGGGCATGAAGATTCTGCAATTCGCGTGGAGCGATCCGGGCAATCCGTTCCTGCCACACAACTATGTGCCCAACTGCTTCGCCTACAGCGGCACACATGACAACAACACCACGCTCGGCTGGTGGCATCAGGAAGCGCACAACGGTATCAAGCAGTTCATGCACGAATATCTGGGGCAGGAAGTCAGCGAGAACGACATCCACTGGACATTCATCCGGTTGGGCATGGCGTCGGTGGCGCATACTTATGTTACACCGCTTCAGGATGTGTTTGGCTTCGGCGCGGACACGCGCATGAACACCCCTGGCAAGCTGGGTGGCAACTGGGGCTGGCGTTTCACCGAAGAATGGTTTGAAAAGCCGGCAAAAGAGCGCCTGCTGTACCTGACACGCCTGTACAAACGCCTGCCCACGCAGCAGGTCGAGGTCTATGGCGATGTGGCAACCGGCGGCAAAGACAAGGACGCCAAAGCCAAGGCGTGAACGCGCGACGATAAATCAGGGCAGGGACACGCCGGGCGTGCTGCCAGTGTGTCCCTGCCGCCTGTCAACAACATAAGCCGAGGCAGTCGTCTAACCCGCATGATAACCAGCCTGCAAAACGAACGTGTCAAACAAATCCGCGAACTGCAAGCCCGCCCCCGCGCCCGCCGCAAGACGCAGCGAATCGTGCTGGAAGGCACGCGGTTGGTGCTGGATGCGCTGGCGCAGGGCAGCGCGCCCGATTACGTGCTGGTCACGCCCGACGCGGATGCCGCGCTGCTGGCAGCGCTGCACAAGTACAACAGCACGCTGCTGGAGGCAAGCCCTGAAGTGCTGGCGCACGCCAGCGAAACCCAAGCGCCGCAGGGGGTTATTGGCGTATTCCCCCTGCCGCTGCTCACCCCGCCTGCTGCGCTCAGCCAAGTCCTGATCCTCGACGCGGTGCGCGACCCCGGCAATCTGGGTACGCTGCTGCGCACGGCTGCGGCGGCAGGTGTTGAGCTGGTGCTGCTGTCCCCCGACTGCGCCGATCCCTATAACCCCAAAGTGCTGCGGGCGGGCATGGGCGCGCATTTTCGCGTGCCCGTGCAGGAAGCTGACTGGTCACAGATCGCGGCGCTGTGCGGCGGCTTACCAGTCTACATCGCCGATGGCGCGGGCACACTGGCATATGACCGCTGCGATTGGACGGCGGGCTGGGCACTGGTGATCGGCAGTGAGGCACATGGCGCCAGCGCAGACGCCCGCAGGCTGGCAGCGGCAGGCGTCTTTATCCCGCTGGCGGCGGCAACCGAATCGCTCAATGCAGCAGCGGCGGCGGCAGTGATCCTGTTCGAAGCGGCACGCCAGCGGCGTGCTGTCCGGTTATGAAGCGCATGTTCCCGCGTTTGCTGCGCAGCTTTTTGCTGCTGTGTCTGCTGGGGGGCAGCGGCATTGTGCTGGCGCGTGGCATCGGCGCGGGCACGGACGATCTTTCGCCGGGGGGCAGCCGCCTGACGCTGTGTGCGCTGCCCTGCTGGATGCGCCTCACCCCGCGCGGCAGTACCGTCAGCAATGCCGATGTCGTGCTGACCAGCATCGGCTATATCGTGGACCCGGCATCGTATCAGGAGGGTGTCGTCAGCTATCTGCCGGTTGACCCGCCGCAGCAGTGTGTGGTCGAAGTGCATTACATCGGCAGCGTCATCGAAATGCTGATCCTTAAGAACTGTCCGGATATTCGGCTGGGGGATGTGTTCGCCGCTGCCGGGACGCCGGACAGTGTGTTTGCTTCGGGCAACGCGCTGGCATTTGCCAATTTTACGGTGATCGCCGCTGTCGAAGGGGATCGCTGCCGGGGCTGGCTGTCGCCCTACAGCCGGGTGACAACGCTGCGGCTGGTCAGCACCGAAAGGGCACTGCAGGACACCCGGCGGCCCTGGCGCGGGTTCATGCCCTACT
Source organism: Anaerolineae bacterium (assembly GCA_034435675.1). Taxonomy (GTDB): domain Bacteria; phylum Chloroflexota; class Anaerolineae; order Aggregatilineales; family Phototrophicaceae; genus DAOTWP01. The sequence continues at coordinate 40,994 of DAOTWP010000185.1, read as the reverse complement.
GGCGCTATTTGCAGGTGCAGCCGGATGTACGCCCGCCGGACTGCCCATAAGAACAGCCAGGGAAAAATAGCACAGGGAGAGGCTGAAACTCCCCCTGTGAGGGTAAAGATAACCTTTCAGATGCTTCTATCCGTATGTTACGGCTTTAGGGTGAGGCTGCGGCATTGTCTAGCCGCAGTGCCCCGGTCCGGTCACGCCATTGTTGAAGTTGTCAAGCGTCCCGATCAGCCCGCTGGTGCTGCGCGGCGCAAGGTAGCCCGACCCGACAGGCGGGACGACCAAGCCACCAATCAGCGCATCTGCCGATGTGAACGCCCCGCTCACCACACTGGAATCCGCACCATTGGCGGCGTTTAGTTTGGCGGCGATCAGTTGATGTGCCAATGAGATCAGTCCATTGCCCCGTACCGGCTGATTCAGGATCGCCAGCAGCTGCGCCTGGTTGTAGTTAACGCTGCCGAGAGTCAGCGCGTTGACGGGCCAGGCTTCGGGATGATTTTTCCAGTAGCCCTGCGTGTAGGTGCACTGGTCGGCAGGTGGCGGTTGTGTGCACAGCCCGGCGAGATAGTAGACACTGATGGTGGGACCCACTACGCCTTGCAGCACATGGCGGAACGTGAAGGTGTGATCACCCGGCGTCACTAGCCCAAGATCAATACTCGGCTGCTGCACCCAGATGTGTTCACCACTGTCAACTGACTGCCCAACCGTTGCGCCATCATAGAGCACATAGAACGCTTCATTCGGCTGATCTGGCAGCCCGCACAACCAGCTCGGAATCTCATCCGGCTGTCCACAGCGAAATTCCGGATGCCCCATACCGGACCACACGGTGAGAATGCCGTTCACGTTCTGGAGGATATTAACCGTAAAGTTCGCCTCAGATTGCGTCGGGTTGTCCGACAGCAGCGCCACATCATATGGATTGGCAGTGGGGAATGTATAAGCCAGTGTGTAACCCGCCGGGCAGGTGAGCGTTGGGAGCGTGGTGTCATCTCGCGCCTGCGCACTGGCAGGGGCAGGCAGCAGCGCCAGGCTCGCCAGCAGCAGGACTGCCAACAGCGCCACACGCCAGACCATCGGGAATGGCTGTTGCTTGTTCATATGAATCTCCTCTTTGCTTGTACCCAACCTTGACAATGGATTCTGGTCGGGCAACTGCTAAACCGCCCTGACTTCGGAAATGTCGCGGGCGTTAGGGAAAAATTCACAGTTGCATCCGGCGCGGGATCATCCCTGTAGGCAGTTTGCGCCGTGCTGTATAATGCGCTGGTCAGGATGCCGGCATGGTGCACATCCGCAGGTGAAAGCCACCAATGTGGCGGCTGCTCATGCCCGTGCTGTTGAAGTGGCTGGCGAAAACGTGCGGAGGAGTTGCAACTAGTGGCGCAGATACGCAAAACACCACATTTCGGGCTGAGGAGGACAAGTATCCTGCTGCTGCTGCTGGCGCTTCTCAGCGCCTGTAGTCCTGATACCCCCGCGCTGTCCGACTCCACCGAGATATTTCCTGGCGAACAACCCACAGAAGAACCGTTACAATCCGGCGTTGACCCGCTGAATGAACCGCAGTCCACCGCCCTGCCCGAAGTCACGCAGGAAGCGCTGGGGCGGCTGACCGTTTGGATGCCGGACATGCTGGCGCCGCTGGGTGATGAAACGGTCACAGACTTCTGGACGACACAGTTTGCCGCCTTCGGTGATGAAAACGCGGTCACGGTTGAACTGCGGCGCAAGCGCGTGGGCGACGCCGGCGGTATTGTGGCGACCCTGCGCAGCGCCAGCACCGTCGCTCCGGGGGCACTGCCCGACCTGACGCTGCTGCATCGTGATGATCTGGTGACTGCCGCCCGTGCCGGGCTGATTCAACCGCTGGATGGGCGCTTCGCCCCGGCGGTGCTGGACGATCTCTACAACCCGGTGCTGGCACTGGGCATGGTAGACGGCATGTTGTATGGGCTGCCCTACGCCGTCACGGTTGAACATCTGGTACTCAGCGGCGGAACGTTCCCGGCAGCGGCGCTGACCTTCGACGCGCTGCTTGCGCAGGGGCTGCCCTTCCTGTTTCCGGCAGAACAGAACAGCGGCTTGAGCAGCCTGTTTTTGTCCCAGTATTATGCTGCCGGCGGCGCGCCACTGTCGGCAAACAGCACCACCGTGAACGCCGAAGCGCTGCGCACCGTGCTGCGCTTCTATGAGCGTGCGGTTTCTGCTGGGCTGGTGGATCAGGCAGTGCTGGATTATGCCAGCCCTGTTGACTACCGCTTCCTGCTGGTTGAGACGACTTCGGCGGTCGCGGTGGTAACTTCCAGCACTTATCTGGATCTGACACAGGAAGGCTACACACTGGATTATGCCGCCCTGCCCACCCCGGACGGACAGCCGATTACCACCGTGAACGGCTGGATGTGGGTGTTAACCAGTACCAGCGAAGCACGCCAGAGCAGCGCGCTGCGGCTGGTTGACTGGCTGTTTGATGCCCGCCGGCAGTCCACATTCACCAGCCTGCTTGACTTCTTGCCCTCGCAGCAGACGGCGTTCCGCTTTTTATCCAATCAGGATTACGCGACGTTCGCCAGTGACCTGCTCAGCAGCGCCCATCTGCCACTGTCTGACAGTGCCGGGGGCGTGGTCGCCCGCGCTCTGCAAAGCGCCTTTACGGCAGTGATCCGCCAGGAACGGACGGCAGACGAAGCGGTGCAGGACGTGTTGAGCCAACTGCCCGAATAGCCATGCCCAGCGCGCATTCCCCTGCAAAAAAGCTGCATAAATCGCCGTGCGCCCGTTGACTCGTACAGCTTGTGTGTGCTGCAATTGATCTGAAAACATGATTTGAGTGCAAGGGAGCAAGGCAGCCTATGCAGCGCCTGACCGCCAGTTTCCTGACCGTACTTCTACTGTTCTCTGCTATTCCCGGTTTCGCCCAGCAGAACATGCCCTTGATCAACCCCGGTGACGCCATCACTGCCGAACTCGTCGCGCCGGAAGCCGACTACTACCGTCTGACCGTGACCGAAGACTCCCCCGCCGAACTGCTGATCACGCTGGAGTCTGATGCCTTCGACACCCTGCTGGAAATCGCGGACAGCAGCGCCGTCACGCTCACGAGTGCTGACGGGGGTGGCGCTGGCACGAACGTGTGGCTCGTGTGGCAGCCACCTGCTGCGGGCGATTACCTGCTGATCGTCAAGAGCGCGGATGGCGCAGGTTCCGGCGCATATACGCTTGGCATATCTGCTTATGCCCCGCCGCCGGAAGACACGACGTTCTCGATTGCCATTGGCGAAACGGTCAGCGCGCAGTTTCCCGGTGTTGACGCAGGCGACTATATCCCGGATAAGGTCTGGTTCGTCTTCACTGCCGAGCAGGGCGATGTACTCGATTTCGCAGTCGAGACGACCAATACCGTTCTCAACAGCGCCATTGTGCTCTACACACAGAGTGACTACCAGCTTGAGTATTCCGGCTCGCGCGTCAACCCCGAGCTGCGGCAGGTGGTCTTCTCCGAGTCAGGAACGTTCAGTGTGGGGGTGTCTTACCTCGCGCATACCGCAAATGACCAGCCTGTTGGCGCTTTCAGCCTGACAATTTCACGAGGGGAGCCGCTGCCGGAGCTGACCGCAGCGCCGCAGACCGCCGTCATTCCGCCAGCTCGCGCACAGGGGTTCACCAGCAGTATCCGCTATGTGTTCGACATCGAAGCGGGCAGCACGTACCGCATTCAACTGCGCATTATCCATGTAGAAGGCGGCGATAGTTACGACCTGTTCCTGGATGTCCGATTCGGCACAAGACGCGGTCTGCTGTGCAATGAGCACATCGGATCGGGTCCGGTTGTAGACTCGGCAACGGAACTCACCTGCGAATTCACGGCGGAGTACAGCGGTACAGCCATCACGCACATTGACAACTTCAGCTACCCCGAAGCCCTGACAGTCGAATTCCGGGTCGAAACAATCCCCTGACAACCTGATTCTGTGCGGCAGGCAGTCCGCCAGCACTGCGGGCTGCCCCACAACGCTGATTTGGTTTCACAGCACTATCTTTGTTACAATCTTCACAAGTGCTTGCCACCACAGCGAGGTGCTCTCATGGACGCGCACGTTTTACGGACGCGAATGCGCTCGATCCTGGCGCTGGTTATGGCGCTGATCGTGTTAACATCCCTGCAATCTCTGCCAACGCTTGCACAAGCGCAGACCACGTTAATTCAGCCGCAGGACTTTGTTTACCTGGGCGCGTTTCGGCTGCCGGAAGGCGGCATGCGCCCGGACACGTTTGAATATGGCGGCAATGCCATGACCTTTTATCCAGCGGGTGATCCGAACAGCGCAGACGATGGCTTTTCCGGTTCGCTGTTCGTCACCGGGCATGACCGCATGCCTTATGGCGAACTGCCGGATGGCAGCCGTGTTGCTGAGGTGACCATCCCCGCGCCAGTACAGGCGAGCAGCCCGGAGGCGCTCCAGCGGGCAGCGTACTTGCAACCGCTGAGCGATGCTGCCGCCGGGTTCTTTGCAGGACTGGACGAAATCCCGCGCATTGGGCTGCAATATCTTAACACCCCGGCAACCGGACCCCTGCTGCATATTGCATGGGGACAGCACTTCCAACCGGACGCCCCCGCCGCGCCGTCGCACGCCTGGTTCAGCCTCGATCTGGCGCAGCCCAACATGCACGGAAGCTGGTTTGTCAGCCCGCAAACGCCCTACAGCGTCAACGGCTACCTGTTCGACATCCCGGCAGACTGGGCGGATACGTATGTAGGCGGGCGCTATCTCGCCACCGGACGCTACCGCGATGGCGGTTGGTCAGGCATGGGACCGGCGCTGTTTGCCTATCGCCCGTGGATTGACGCCCAGGGCACACCCGCGCCAGACGGCGCAGTGCTGGATGCCGTGATGCTGCTGCATTACTCCGACTCGGGCACGACTAATGACATCACCGGGAACATGAGCGGCTACCAGCACGCCGACGAGTGGGAAGGCGGCGCGTGGCTGACCACCGCCGAAGGGCATGCCGCGGTGTTGTTTGTGGGCACAAAAGGCGTGGGCGAAAAATACTGGTACGGCTGGGTCAACCCGCAGGGCGCGCAATCTCCCTGCGTGGAAACCGAAATGCTCGGCTCGTTCACGTTATGTCGCCTGGCAGATGGTACACCCTGCCCGCAGGAAGACCTGCTGGGGTGCAGCGGGCACACCGACTATCGCGGCTGGTGGAGTTCGCGCTTTGCGGCGCGCTTCATCCTGTACAACCCGGATGATCTGGCGCGGGTGGCGCAGGGTGAACTGGCACCGGATGAACCGCAGCCCTATGCCTATCTCGATGTGGACGAGCACCTGTTCCTGAATGCGGATACGGTTGAACCGGATATGCTGGGGACTGGTGACCAGCGGCGCGGGCGCATCGGGGACGCGGCATATGACCGCGAACACCAGCTCCTGTACGTGCTGGAATTGTTTGCCGATGGCGCGCAGCCCGTCGTGCATGTCTGGCGCGTGCAGTAGGTGTGTGCCTGTGCAGCCAACCGGGACAGTTCACACCGCTACGGCGAAAACATCCAGATAGTAGCCATCTGCCTCTGCCTCGCTGCCCAGCACCTTAACCAGCGAGTCGGGGATCAGCAGCGCCAGCGTGCGGAACTGTTCGCGGTAAGCCCAATCGCGGATGGCGCTGAGGAGCTGTTGTGAAAGTGGTTTGGGCGACCACAGCGCCACATCGAGCGTGCGCGGAGCGTAGAGCTGCTGCTGCAAACAGACAAAGGCGTCCTGCCCGGCGGCAGCGAAACGCAGGCGTTCTGTGCGCCGGGCGCGGATTTCGGGCACGGCGTCCCAGGTGTGATGCCACAGTGTTTCCCACTGCTGGCGCGCGCTGTTGGCACGCCCAACCGACATAAACCAACCGGTGATCTGGGCGGGGTCATCGTCAGGGTGTTCGACGGCGCGGTAAAAGACCTGCCCGGTGCGCGCGGGCAGGCTGTAGCGCGAAACCCGCGCGATGGCTTCAAGCCGGTATTCGTCGTAAATTGCTGCCGGCAGCACCGCGCTGACCGTCAGCCGAGCGCACTTGTGCGCCTTTGCCCGCGCCAACAGGCTGTCGAGGAGCGCCTGTTCAAGACCCGCGTTTTCAAAATCAGGATGCACCGCCAGCACCCCCAGGTGCAGATGTTCGCCAAAGGGCGGCGGCTCTGAGCCGGGATAGAGTTCGGCATAGGCGGCAGCATGCCCATCGACCAGCGCTACCAGCGGCACTTCTGTGCTCAGCAGCAGGCGGCACAGGTGAATTGCCCCCGTCTCAACGCTCATCCACGCGCCACCGTGCAGCCAGCGTTCATAAAGGGTCAGCACTTCATAGGCAACATCCTGCACCCGCCCGCTGCTGTCCAGCCGCTGCCACGCCGGAATCCGCGCGCGGAACAGCGCACTGATGGCTGCCGTATCGTCCAGTCGGGCGGGGCGAATCTCAATCGCTGGCATCGGGCAGTCCTCCGGGTAAGCGGCGCTGGCGCACCCGATCAGTGCCCCAACGCCAGTTGACCATTGCTGCTCAGCGCGTGGCGCGTTTCCTCGCGCACCTGCGGCTCTACATGCATCAGGCGCGTCAGAAAAGCATGCGGATCGGCAATATCTTCCGGCAGCGGCAGTTGGCGCAGCGGCTGCATAAACGGCTGCGGCAGTCCGCCTTCGGAGATCACCGTGTTGATGTACTGCCCCAGCCGGTTGTACTGCTGCACAATCAGGTTGAGGTAATTGTCGTCCGCTGTCAGCTTCCACAATTCACACGCGGCGAGCAGCGCTTCCATCCAGTGAATCAGATCGCCGGTCTTATAGCGATATTCGGGGTCGGCGGACCAACCGCGATAGGTGATTTCCGTATCAATTTCGCGCGCGAGGGTGACTATCTGGCGCGGCTGCAATTCCAGCGGCGGGTTCATCTGCTCGATATAATCCGCCCAGTCGAAGAAATCCGGCTTGCGGATGTCGCTGGGACGCGCATTGATCTCCTCATGGAGGGTTTCAACGTACAGGTCACGGCGCAGCAGTTCCAACCGGGCATTCAGGTCGCCGGGTGGATTGTCCGCCAGATAGCGCGGCAGGTGCTTGGCAGACATGAACGTATTGATCGTGTAGTGCCCGTCAAAGACTGGCAGCACGAAGCTGTCAATTGCCGCCTTGCCGATGAACGACTCCTTCAGGAAGCCCTTTGAACCGGCAATCAGCAGATTCTGCCCCAGCAGTTCGTTGATGCGCAGCAGCAGGAACGACTTGAGCAGCGTGCCATGAAATTGCAGGAAGCTGCCTTCGTTGAACACAATCGCGCGGTAGAACATGAACTCCATCAGCGCGGCTTGCAGCGCCAGATTGTAAAGCTGGCGGAACACATTGCTGAAGCGAATCGGGTTATTGCCAAAAATGTTCTTGGTGTTCAGGTGCTTCAGGGTTTGCGGCAGTGCTTTTTGCAGCATGCGCAGCCCGGAATACGTACACAGGTATTTGCTGGGCATCGCCATGCGCTGAATGACGGTCAGCCCATGCCCCGGCTTACCAATCAGCGTGCCGGGACCATCAATCTCGAATTTGGTCAGCACCATGTTTTCCAGCGTATGGGTCTTCAGGCGTTCCCAGTTGCGCGCGCTGCTTTGCGGCACCAGAAACAGCGACAGCGAACGTGGTCCATTCTGCGAGGGGTCAATCTTGGCCACCACGATATGATAATCGGCATGAAAAGAATTGTTAATCAGCCATTTGCTGCCGCGAACGTGATACTGGCGTTCGCCCGGCGCGTCGGAAAGCGGGGTCGCCTGGGTGCGCACACTCAACAGGTCAGAACCGCAGTGTTCTTCTGTCCAGCCAAGTGTAAAGACGCTGCCTTTTAGCGACGCTGCCATTTCATGTTCTTCTGCCGCCAGCAGCAGCATATACGACAGCATGCTGGCACCCCCGGCGATGATATTACTTGGCTCGTCGTCGAATAGATCGGTTGCCAGACGCATTGCCCCAAGCATGTTAAATTTGGGATACAGCCGATCATAGACGAGGCGCATCTTCTGGCGGAGATTGTTGAAATCAACGATAGTGCCGAAGGTTGAGTCCTGTACGAACACTGTCACTTTCCTTTCGAATGTCCTTATCCTGTGTGTGTATGTGATTTTCTGGCGCGGTGTGAAATGTCTGCCGGGCGGGACAGCCACAGGCGTGTGTTTACTTTGACTGGATTGTCAGTAATGCACAATATTAGAGAGTTGTCCGCAGATGTGCAAGGATTGTTTGGCAGCGCTAATGTTAGCGTATGGGGAATCACTGGCACGGGCGCAAACGCGGCACCGGGCAGCATGGTGAGACATGCGCGGCGGTTGCAGCCGGCAGCGGCTGGCAGCCCCGCTGAACACGGTGCGCCCGTGTGCGCCAGTTCCGCCTTTAGACCGATTGACGCACCGCAACCACGCATGATACGCTGTGCGGCAGATCAGCAATACAGGATTTCGCTCATGTCAGTCTGCACACTTTCTCACAATTAAGGATTAATCGGGCAGCGCGGCATATCCAAAAAGCAGCTCCCTGAACTGGGGATTAATCCCATTGTCCAGCTTCGCGCAAAGCTGCTGCACGTCCCTGCTGCACCACCTCAACAGTCCTTAGCATACTGCTGTTCATCTGCGGGTTCACACCCATCTGTGTACACGATGTTTTTGTTTGCGCCAGCCGCCGGGCTGGTGCGGACGGAACGATTACGCCGGGTGAACCCGTTGGGGCGTGAACAGCATCTAACCAGGAAAGTGTGTCCTCTATGTTTCGTGTGCTTAACAATTGGGGCAGCGGGCGTAAGCTCGATGCCTATCGGGTCTATCTGCTGCTCGAAGGCGGTCAGTCGCTGCTGCTAGGGCTAATTTTCACCGTCAACATCTACTATCACGCCAACATCGTCGGGCTGGATGCGCTGCAAATCATCCTTGTGGGCACGGCGTTGGAACTCACCATCCTGCTGTTCGAAGTCCCGACCGGCATCGTCGCAGACACCTACAGCCGCCGCCTGTCCATTCTGATCGGCGTGGGGCTGATCGGCGTGGGGTTTATGGTCGAGGCGCTGTTCGCTTCGTTCACGGGCATTCTGCTGGCGCAGGTCATCTGGGGGGTGGGCTACACCTTCACCAGCGGTGCAACCCAGGCATGGATCACCGACGAGATTGGCGAACAGCGGGCGGCGCGGGCATTCCTGCGCGCCTCGCAGGTCGGCACCATCGCCGGGCTGACGGGTGTCGGCTTGAGTGTGCTGGTGGGCAGCTACAACGTGCAGGTGGCGGTCTTCAGTGGCGGTGTGCTGCTGGTGGCGCTGGCGCTGCTGCTGGCTGCTGTGATGCCGGAAACCGGCTTTAAACGCACTGCTCCTGAAAACCGTGAAGGACTGCGGCAGATGCTCATCACGCTGCGCGCCGGGGTGCGGCTGGTGCGCCTGCGCCCGGTACTGCTGACGATTCTGCTGATCGCCCTGTTTCGCGGGCTGTACAGCGAAGCCTATGACCGGCTGTGGATTTTTATCCTCGAAGACAACTATGCGCTGTCCCCTGCCCTGTATAACGGCGGCACGGCGGCGCAGGCAGTGATGCCGGTTTACTGGTTGGGCGTCATCAGCATCGCGTCGGCGCTGCTTTCGCTGCTTGCCAGCGAGGTGATCCTGCGCCGCCTGAAGCTGGACAACCATGCACGGGTGACACGGCTGCTGCTGCTGGTCAATTTTGCGCTGCTGCTGGGCATTGCGGTGTTCAGCGTTTCGCAGCTTTTCGCGCTAAGCATCGTGCTGCTGATACTCAACTCAGTGCTGCGCCGCATTGATGGACCGCTGTACAGCGCCTGGCTCAACGCCCATGTGCAGCCGGAAGTGCGGGCAACGCTGTTTTCGATGACCGGACAGGCTGACGCCATCGGGCAAGTCGGCGGCGGTCCGCTGATGGGTCTGATCGGGCAGCAGTTCAGCCCACGCCATGCGGTCTTCGCTGCCAGCCTGACATTCGCGCCGCTGCTGCTGCTCTATGTGCGTGGGCGGCAGCAGCTCAACACATCTGATACGCCGCTGCAAGCCGCGCCAGATGCAGCACTTGCAGCAGCGACAGAATCAAGAGACTAGCCGTAAACGCCGACAAGGGGATAATGCAGGTTTCCAGCATAATACGGCGTTTGGACGGACTGCTGCGCTCAGCGGGCGCAGGCGCCCCTAAGCGCAGCGCATGTCCGCCCTTGTTCTCCGTATTAAATCGTTAAAGCGCACAATCCCCTTGTTCGGGAAAACCGGTTTATGGATAAATCCTAAGTAATCGAACACGAGACGGCGTAATGGTGCGCCGTGCCCTGTCCAGGTTGTGCCGACACTCAGCGCCGCAGGGTTGCCACCAGCCGCGCCGGGTACAGCAGCAGATCCAGGGCGTCGTTGATGTCGCGCACCAGCACATCGGATGCCGCCAGCAGCGCCGTCGAAAGCCCTTCCTGCCCCAGCACGGCAATGCGCAGCGCAGCCGCCTGAAACATCGCCACATCGTTCGCGCCATTGCCAATCGTGCAAACCTCGTCCGCGCCGAGCGTCAGCACATAGCCGCCTTTTTCCGCCGTCCCGCGCGTAATGATCGTCGCCTTGATGCCCAGTTCAGCGTCAATCGCGGTTTGCCTGCCGTGCGTGTCGGCGGTCAGCAGATGCACGCCCACCTGTTCGCGCAGCGCGGACAGGCGCGGCTTCACACCGTCAATCAGCACACCATCAGTAGCAATCGTGCCGTTCACATCCAGCACCACATGCGCGATGCGCAGCGGTGTGCGCGTGGGAATCTCAATCGTCATCATCTGCGCCTCCTGTCTATGGGAATCAGGCAGCGTCCAGAACCTGCCTGTGTTAAGCCTGCTCTAGTAGTCCAACAAGATGCGAATGACACCCGATGCCCTTGTCCAGCCCTCACCCCCAACCCCGCTCCCGACCGTGCCTTCGGCACCAGGAGCGGGGCGCAACCCAATTGCCGGGGATTTTCCCTGCCCCTCGCTCAGCCGCGCAGCGGCGTTAGGGAGCGGGGGACTGAGGGGGTGAGGGCTGTATCTGAGTAGTCAACTTAATCTTGTCAGTGTCCTAGTTCGCGCAGCCATGCCAACAGCCCCAGCAGTGGCGCAGAAGCGCCGTGCAGCACATGCCCGGCAGCACGCGCCCCCGGCGGCACGCTGCCTCGGCACAGCAGCACGGTCTGCATCCCCGCGTCTGCCGCGCCGTGAATGCCATCCAGCGTATTATCCACCACCACGCAGCACTGCGGCGCTGCGCCAAGCTGCCTGGCTGCAAAGGCAAAATAGCCGGCATCCTTATGAAACCGCCCCGTGCTGTCCGCCCCAATAACTGCCGCGAAATACTGCCGGACACCCCCGCCGGTTAGCTCCGCCGCTGCCAGCTTTGCCGGGGTCTGCGCGAACGCGCCCAACACATAACCCTGTGCATGCAGCATTGGGAGTGCCTGCACGGCGTCGGGGTAAATGGCGTCCGTGCAGCCAACCGCCGCCTGCACGGGCAGTTCCCGCGCAAGCTGCCATAGTTCCTCCTGCGTGGGTTCGGGCATATTCGCCCGCCGGAACGACGCGCGTGTCGTCCGGTAGCGCGCTTCCCACATCTGCGCGATACCATCATCCGCGCCAAAATCCAGATCGGTCATATAGCTGTCCCAATCTGCCACGATGCGCCTGTAGGCATCTGCCCACATCTGCGGATCACCGCCATATCGCGCCGCCAGCAGCCGCCCGGTTTCCCGCGCCATTGCCGGCGTCAGCCGCGCGCCATCCACCAGTGTGCCGTGCATGTCCAGCAGCACATGCGTCACCGCCATCGTTACGGCGTCCCCTGAACGCTTACAACGTAATTCGCCGGGCTGCTGCCATATTCGCGCAGGATGAAGCTGTAGCTGCCGGTTTCGCCCGCTGCCAGCACCGGCGGGTTGACCTCGGCGAATGCTGCCGCCGTTACCAGCCGCGCCTCGTCAAACAACGTGACAACGGCGCGCAGGTCGCGGGCGGTTTGCGTCCCGGTGTTGGTGACTGTCCCGCTGATGACCAGCGCCCCCTCCGGCGTGAAGACCAGTTCATCGCGCACATCCAGCGCCTCATCGCCGATGAACACAACGCCGTCCTGCGGCACAGGCACGCTGCCCACTTCGAGCACATAACCTGTTGTCAGCGCAGGCTGCCCTGCCCCAAACCGCAGACTGAACGGGGCGTAACTACCCGGCGGGATCGCACGCAGCATCGCCACGTCCAGCGCTTCGGCAACCGGCAGCCCGTCTGCCGTTTGCAGCACCGCCCGCACAGGCACATCCACCAGCAGCACTGTGCCCGTGTTGTGCAGTTCCCCGGTGATGTAAAAGATCCCTTCCGGCGTGCGCCATGCAGAGACATGCTCGATTTCGACCCCGCTGCGGGCGACGAACTCGAAGGTAGACAGCGGCGCGGGTTGCAGGCTGCTGCCCGTGCCAGCGATCACGCTGTTGAGCGCCCGCTGCAATTCGGCTATCCGTGCGGCAGCCTGCGCGGCGGGGGTATCCGCCAGCGGCAGCAGCACCTCGCTGACGATCACCAACGATCCCTGCCAGTCGAAAAAGGTATTCACCTGCCGCGTGATGCCCCCGGGGTACTGGCGCAGCCCGGTCATACGCCAACTGCCATCCCCCATCGCTTCGCGTGACTCCTGCTTGTAATAGGCGTGATCGGGGCGAATCTCCTGCTGGTACAGGTTGAGCAGTTCGTTGATGCGAGCCGGGTCAAGGTCTGCACCCAGATTCACCGCTGCCACCACCAGCACCGGTTCGGTTTCGCCCGGCGGGGTGAACGCGGCGGCGGCAAGGGTTGTCGTGTTCTGCTCGTACAATGCCCAACTGCGCGGCGCCAGCAGCGAAAAAGTGCCGCTGGGATGGCTGTACGGCGCGGGCGAAACATCCGGCGGGGGCGCAGCCGGGGCAAAGACCACCGCGCCACCGCTGCACGCCGTCAGCAGCGCTGACAGTGCCAGCCACAGCATCCCCGACCAGCCTAATATTGGGTAGAACTCCCGACTCGCATTCCGACTTGCACGGCTCATGATTTCTGACAGCTCGTTTCCTCGGCTAGACTCTGGCGCTGTAGTGCCTTCATCATACTCATTTCGTGCGCCGTGTGCAGCGGGAAATCGGGCAGCCACAGATACCTGCAAGTTCGAATCAAACGAGTTCCATATCCAGTAATGGGACTTCAGTACCAGTTGCCAGCCCTGCCATGATAAATTATGCTGATCTTAGTGACAGGTTGTGTCACAAACCCAAACACTGTCAACAATTCCCGACCCGCGTTCCACATGACTCAGAAGACACAGGGGGCATTATGTATTCCGAAAATGAACTGCTCTTTCCGCATACTGCCATTCCTGCGCTGCCTAAAACACGGGGTGGAGAATGGGAAACGCTGGTGCAGCGTGTCGCCAGACTGCCCGAAACCCATGAAGACAAGCTCGCCTTTATGCTGCTGATGATCCGGCTGAATGGCTGCATGTCCTGCGAAACGGACAGCTACCGGGCAATGCGCGGCTGCGCAGCGTGTGCGATCCAAACACTGCGGCGCTTCAAAGGCGATGACGCGGAACTGCTGGAAATGTTCGTGCAGGCACTGGAGGATGTGCGCGGATTTGCCGATAAACATCCGCAGATGGACATTCTCGCCGATGACCAGCGCGCCAGCGCATGACCGTCTGATGTTTCGCAGATACGCTGCCGGCATGCCTCAGCGTACAGCGAACCGGGCTGGGTGCTGCCCGTGCGGGTATGCCGCTTGCAGCGCCATAAGTGGCTATCCGTAAACCCGCACAAGGGGATTAATCTCCTTGTTCAGGAAGATAGGTTTAGGGAAAGGCTCCAGGCAGCAGACAGTAACAATCTGTGTGTGCTGTGAGTTGCGCCTGTGCCGCGTATTGACGCCAAGTAGGGGCTGTGCTAGACTTCTCCTCAAAATCCCTTCGGATTTGTGGCTTAAATTTCGACAGTGCATAGAGAGGATATGGGGTCATTTCTTCCTCAGAGTATCGCATTAATCGCCAGATTCGCGCCCGCGAAGTTCGCGTCATTACCGGGGATGCCAACAATGAGAATGTCAACCTCGGCGTGCTGACGCTTTCCAGAGCACTGGAAATTGCTGAAGAAAGAGGCTTGGACCTGGTGGAAGTCGCGCCCAATGCGAGTCCGCCGGTCTGCCGGATTATGGACTTCGGCAAATTCCAGTACGAAAAGCAGCGGCGCGAACGCAAGGCGCGCAAGGCGCAAAAGATCATCGAAATCAAGGAAATCCAACTGCGCCCAAAAACCGATGATCATCATCTGGGCTTCAGCATCAAGCGCGCACGCGAATGGATTGAGGAAGGCATGAAAGTGCGGGTGCGGGTGCGCTTCCGTGGGCGCGAACGCGACTATCCGGATATTGCGCTGGAACGGCTCAACCGCATCTTTGAAGAACTTAAGGATATCGCCGTAATTGAGCAAAGACCCAGTATGGACGGCGGCACAATGCTGATGGTGCTGGCACCCCAGCCGGACAAGAAGAAATAGCAGCGTAGGGGCGACCACAGAGGTCGCCTTTACGTGACACTGCCAGATGAGCACAGTGCATCCGGCAGAAACCAACTCAGGACACGTTGCACAGTGGAGATAATTGATCGTGGGCAAGCTGAAGAAATATAAGCTCAAAACGCACAAGGCAACTGCCAAGCGTTTCAGAATGACAGGCAGCGGCAAAGTCATGCAGACCAAAGGTGGCAAGAGCCATCTGCGCCGCCGCACCCCCAAGCGCACCAAAGCGAAATTCACACGCATGCTGGAAATGGTCAACAACACCAATGCCCGCCGTGTCAAGCGTTTGGCGCCGTATATGCACCGTTACCGGGCAAATCCGCCGGCTTAACCCCCGCCGGATTGAGGTCCTGACGACGCGCCCCTGTGCCGCTGAGTGTCAGGAACTGCTGCTGCGCCCGCGCAGCCCGGCGCAGCCCTTTTCATCGTATCGCAGCAGTGTAGGGGAAGGCGAAGCAGCATCGTGGTAACTACGGCGCTCCCTTGCCTCTACAGAACAGGAACAGACAATGCCACGTTCAAAAACCGGTGTTGTGCGCCGGCATAAGCACAAAAAGATCATCAAAATGGTTAAGGGGCAGTTTGGCAGCCGGGGACGGCTGTGGAAACGCTCCAACGAAGCGATGATCAAGAGCCTCTGGTATGCCTACCGTGACCGCCGCCAGCGTCGGCGGCAGCTGCGCCGCCTGTGGATTACGCGCATCAACGCCGCTTCACGCAGCAACGGCTTGAGCTACAGCCGCTTTATATACGGGCTGAAGCAGGCGCAGGTGGAACTGGATCGCAAGGTGCTGTCGGACATCGCCGTCCGCGACCCGCAGACCTTCACCAAAATCGCCGCGCTGGCACAGCAGCACCAGAAATAAATCTCCGCAATCGCCAACAAACGGGCGTCCACACTCAGGGACGCCTGTTGTTGTTACAGTGATTTGCTGCGGCAGGTTCGCGCCGCTTCAGCCCTCCACAACCCGTTTCAGGTTGCTCAGGCTCTCCTCAATGCTGGCGCTGTTGGTGCGCTGGAACAGCAGCTTGTCGGCAATAGCGCCCAATCCCCCACCCGGCAGTTCGTACTCCATCACACAGACCACCTTGGTGCCCCCGCTGACGGGTTCATAATGCCAGCGCTGTTCGCCGTTAATCATGCCCGCCATCTGAAACGTGACATGGTCGCCAATCTGAAGCGCCGAGGTCGTCATCATCAGTTCAAACGTAACCCCCATAGACCGATACTGCGTGCGCACCTGTCCACCGACCTGCGGAAACTGCCCGTCAGTTTCGGCTGCCTGCACGCCCGCGAACCACTGGGGCCATGTGGTCGCGTCCAGCGCGTAGCGGTCAATCTGCTCGGTGCTGGCGTTAATGACGATCTCTTTTTCGATGGTTGCCATTGTGCCGCTTGCTCCTTATGCATCTTTTTCGGGCTGAGAAAAGAAACGCAAAACCAACCTCGCAATGAGTGTACCACAGCAACTACCCGGCAAGCGTCATGGTTCTGGAAGGCGGCACAATTTCGCCGCCCGTGTCAGCCCAGATCCAGCGTGCCGCCCAGCGCCTTGATCCGCCGCCAGTATTCGGTAAAGGCGCGCCGCCCGGTGTCGGTCAGCGCGCAGGTGGTGTGCGGGTAACGATCCTTGAAGCTTTTGCTGATCATCACATAGCCTGCTTCTTCCAGCTTTTGCAATTGCGCCGAAAGATTGCCTTTGGTCAGCCCGGTCAGATGCAGCAGCGCCTTAAAATCCGCGCTTTCGCAGGAAGACAACACCGCGACGATTGCCAGCCGCGCCGGTTCATGAATCATCCGATCAATCGTGGTCATATCCTGAATTTCACGCTCCACCGGCGACCTCCTGCTGCTGCGCTGCCACCGCACGCACGCCGTAAACCCCGCTGACACTGAGGCAGCCCACCCAGTAACCGCAGACCAGCAGCCCCAGCAGCCCAATACTCAGCGGCAGCAGCACCAGCGCCACCGTCCCCAGCAGCCCCGCCAGCGCCAGCAGGCGATAGCGCGGAATCTGCCAGCGGCGACCGAGCACAAAATACATGAATGCCAGTTCTACGCCCGTGCCCAGATGAATCGCCCGCACGAACAGCCAGGGATCACGCAGTACAGGCGCCAGCAGCATGCCGCCCGCAAAAATCAGCAGCATCAGCGCCAGCCCGGTGAACAGCACCAGTCGCGGCAGCAGGGAGGTTTTCGGTTTGATCACCCCGGTTTCGCGCCACAACCAGCGACGGCGGATGTAGGTGTTCATCAGGTTCTGCGCGCCCCACGTCAGCAGGGATGGCACGAGGAAGATCACGATAATCAGCACGATCGTCAAAACATCGCCCTGCGCGCGCTTAAATTCGACCAGCGCAGGCAGCCAGACCTGCGGTAAGTCCCAGACAAAGAGATGCAGCAGCCCGATGCCCAGGAGCATCACCGCCATCTGGAAATCGCGCACACCGTCGGCAAATTCGTAGCGTTCTGTACGGCGCTGAAGCTGCTGAACGGATGCTGAAGGTGAAAGGGTTGTACTCATCGCAAACCTCCTGAGTCTACGCACTGTATACTTGTTTACATTGTAAACTAGTTCACTGATTTGTCAACAGGACGCGGCGAGACATTCGTATTTTGTCGGCGAATTACGTTTTACACCTGAAAAAGGGACAGCGCGGCAGTGCGCGCTGCTTTAGTGCTGTGGGGGATGCCAGCCAACAGCCGCCCACTGCTTGTGGGGCAGCAGCACTGGAAACCGTCATAGGGTAAGTGGGGGCAGCAGTACCCGGCGCGCTGCCTCGGCAAGTCCCTGCGCCTTACGCAGAGCGTTGATGTCGTAGACCTGCATCAGGATTTCCAGTTCAATGCGTTCCGGAGCGCTGAGCTGATCCTCGCGGTTCTTTTGCAGCAGCAAACTCAGGCGGCTGCTCTGCTCGGCGTCCATATGCGTGTCTGCCAGTGTGCGCACATCCGCGTCGGACAACGCCACGACGTTCACCATAACATCCGCGACGAACTCCGGCACCGTGTTTTCCAGCGTGTCGCTGAGCACACTGGCAATATCGCGCCCGCTCAGCTCGGCAAGCTGGCGCGCATAATCGTAGACGCGATCAGAAAGCGTCAACGTGATTTGAGTTGCCATAGTGGTCTCATCCTGCCATCCTCAAGATGGTCTTTGCCTGCAACGATTGTACACCACGATGCGGGCGATCAACCAGCGCGCCCGACGCTAAGGTGCCAACCAGACAAGATTCTGCACCGTGCCTTCAAGGTGCTGTGTGATTTGCAGCAGATTTGCCCCCGTCCGGTCAAGCACAAAGATCTGCTGCGCGGGCGGGTCGGTCGTCACGCCGATATAGGCGATCAGCGTGTTGTCCGGGCTAAAAATCGGGTCTGGCGGAAAGACTAATCCGCTGGTGATGCGCACTGCTGTACCGGTGCGGCGCGTCAGCACAGAAATATTGCCACCTTCGACAATCAGCATGGCGGAACCGTCCGCGCTCCAGCGAATGCGCCCCGCCGTAAGCCGCCCACCGCCCATTGGGTCGCGCGTTTCGCCTGCTGCCAGCCCGCTGACATCCACCAGGTACACCTGTGCTGTACCCAGTGCCTGGGCATTTGGCGCTGTGGAACGCAGGTAGTACAGCAGGTCTTCCTGCGGGCTGTAGGTCAGGCTGAAATCGGGACCGAACCCGGCAGCGTCGGTCAGCGTGAACAAGCCGCCCGTGGGCACATACACGGCGATAATGTCGTCATCACTGGCGAACAGGCGTGTGCCGTCGCTGCTCCACAGCAGTTCGGACGCCAGCAGCCCACCGACCATCTGCTCACCTTCTGCCGTCAGCACCGGGCGCTGAAGCGGCACGAGAATCCGCTGTCCGTTGTCCGCCGGGCAGTTGCCCGCACCGCCGACGCGCGCGACGTAAATGCTCATCGGGTCGCTTTCGGTCTGCGCGGCAATAAAGGCGATCAGATCCGTGCCGGGCTGCCATGCCAGGCTGCGCACCCGCGAAAATCCCAGACACGACACCTGCTGCACATAGGAGCCGTCCAGATTGCTGACAAACACTTCGCGCGCGCTGCCTGCGCCGGGCGCAACAAACGTCAGCAGGTCGCCCTGCGGCGAGGCACTCAGGTCGGTGATGCGCCCGCCGTTAAAGCGCACAATCAGCTCTGATGGCGCACTGCCATCGGCAGGCACGCGCGCAATCGAATCCTGATTGTAGATGTAATAGATCATCCCGCCGCCCGCAGTCTGCTCTGTCGGTTGATCCTGCGGGCGCAATGTGCGCGTCGGTTCAGGCGTGAATGTTGGCGTAGCAGTCGGTTCAGGGGGCAGCGTGGGGCGGGCGCTGGTGGCGGTGGGCGTGGCGCTCAGCGCGGCAATGGTCGCCTGCGCTTCCTCGGACGCCTGGGCATCCAACGCCTGTGTAGGCAGCACCGGCGGCGCACTCTGGCAGGCTGCCAGCAGCGCCAGCACGACCAGGAACAGCAGTTTTGTCACGATCAGTTTCAGGCGCATCTAGACCGCCTTTCATATTCGCCAGTACACTATAGGCACTGATTATAGCCTAGAAACGGGTTGATGATGAACGCACAGCAAGCCTACACATTTCTGGAGCAGCAAGTGATCCTCGCCGGAATGCGCGGCAATTTCCCGCCGGAGGTGGCACTGCGCACAACGGCGGCGCTGCTGGCGGAAGGCATTAACGCCTTTGAGTTCACGATGAACTCGGTGCAGCCGCTGGAAGCGATGCAGGCGGTCAAGCGTGAATTTGGCACGGCTGCGCTGGTGGGCATGGGCACGGTGCTGGATGTGGACAGTGCGCGGCGGGCGCTGGATGCCGGCGCGGAATTTGTCGTCTCGCCTGCCTTCCAGCCGGAGATTGTCAGCACGGTGCAGGCAGCAGATGTGCTGGTCGCCCCAGGGGTGATTACGCCGTCAGAAGCAGTGGCGGCATGGGGTATGGGTGTGCGCCTGCTCAAGATTTTCCCGATCGGCGTGCTGGGCGTAGATTACTTCAAGGCGATTTTCGCGCCGCTGGATCACATGAAGTTTATGTGCAACGGCGGGATGAACGACAGCAACGCCGCCGAGTTCGTCAAAGCGGGCGCGGTTGCCTGCGGCATGGCAAACTGGCTCACTGGCGACGGCACCTGGACTGCCGCAAAGCTGCGCAGCCGGGCGGCGCTGCTGCGCGACAGTGTGGACGCGGCACGCAGGGGACAACCCCGCCCGCTGCGGGTGTAGCGGCTGACCGCGATCATTTGTACGCCTATCATGCTGAGGAGCAAGCGCTGATGCAATTTGTATGTATCGGAGTGCCATACTTTATCGGGGAGCGCCTACCGGAACGCTCAGAAGTGGACGCGATCAGGACCAGCGGCTTCGCGCAGCAGATTGGCGCGGAATGGCTGGATGTTGTGCCGGATTTCGCGGCAGCGCCGGACGCCATCACCGCTGTAAACCAGGCGCTGGCGCAGGCAATTGTGACCCACACGGGCAAGACGCCGCTGGTGTTCGCCGCCGACTGTGTTGCTGCGCTGGGGATGCGCAAAGGGCTGGAAGTGCATGATCCGGCAGTGCTGTGGTACGACGCGCATGGCGACTTCAATACGCCGGAAACCACGCCCAGCGGATTCCTCGGTGGCATGCCGCTGGCATGGTTGGTAGGACGCGGCGACCAGCGCTACATGCAGGGTGTGCGAGCCGTCCCCGTAAACGAACGTGATGTAGTCCTGACCGATGCCCGCGACCTGGACCCCGGCGAACGCGAGGCGCTGCACGCCAGCGAGGTTACGCATCTCAAGCAGGTGCGCGACCTGCTCACCGCCCCACTGCCTGCAAAACCGCTGTATATACATCTGGATACGGATGTGGTTGACCCTGCCGAAATGCCTGCGATGAGCTATCCGGCAGTGGGCGGTCCCCCGCTGGCGGACGTAAGCGCGAGTTTGCGCCATGTGGCACAGACGCGGCAGGTGGTGGGCATTCTGTTCAGCCTGTGGAATGATACGTTACCGGGGGCTGCGCAAACCTGCGCGGGAACCCTGGCGCTGGCACGCGCCTTCGTTGAAGCTGCGCAGTCCAGGGGGTAATGCTGACCGGGCAGAGAACAACCTCGAACGTGATTCTGCCCGGTCATGACAACAACGCGGATTAGAACCTATCCGTAAATTCATCAAGCCAGGCGAGGTACGCCGCGCCCCTGCAGGAAAATCTGATTTCTCGGCTAGAAACTTAACTCGTCCACTGGCGCACGGTGTCGAGAAGCTGCTCCATGGTGAACGGTTTGGACAGGTAGCCGGATGCCCCCATCTCCAGCGTGTGCTGCTTCGTGCGCTGGTCTGCTCTGGCAGTGACAAAGATCACCGGGATATGCTGCGTGCGCGGATTGCTGCGCAGCGCATTCAGCACCTGATAGCCGTCTATGGTCTGCATCACCAGATCACACAGGATCAGATCAGGCTGGTAACGTTCTGCCAGCGCAATACCGGCTTCGCCACAGGTAGCGGTATGCGTTGAAAAGCCATTGAACAACAGTGATTCACTGATATTCTCACCGATACTCGGTTCATCATCAATAATCAGAACACAGCCCATCGCATTGCCGTCCCGTTTGACACTGACTCTATACCCCACACAGTATCATAAGAACAGTGTGCGATTCATTAAGACAGATAACATTCAGCAATTTTTCATGAGTTGTGGGCTGCGTTTGCTAAAAAAACAAACGGGACGGTGGTGAAACGTCCCGTAAAGTGCCAGTACCCCTGTTGGTGCAACTACTGTGCCCGCATAACGGGCGATCTCCTCAAAACACGGCGCCGGTGAAACGCCGTTGATCATCCGGCGGTGTGCCGGACTGGCGTTATGCCAGGTGGGGGAGCGGTGCGTTTGAAGCCAGCAGGCTCGTGCTGCCTTTTAGCACACTGAACAGCAGCGGCAGCGTGTCCAGCCGCAGAGCGCGCAGTGCGCCACCGACGGCGGTTTCACGATTGGCGCTGTCTGTCGTGCGCAGGACCCAGCCGGTGAACGCTTTGCCATCCGTTCCGGTGCGCCGCACAGCGACAAATACCGGACCGGGTGTACTCAGGCGTACCAGCAGCATGGCAACCAGCAGCACTGGCAGCACGGCAACCACGATACTGCCCGCCAGCAGCACATCGAGCAATCGCTGCGCGAATGGCACACCGCTGGCGAGCGACACTTGCACATTAGCGCGTGCGAACTTGGTGAACTGCTGATTCTTGGCGGTCAGACGCTGGCTGCCGCGAATGTCCCCAATGTGCTTGGGGCGGCGCTGCGCCTCAGATTGCGCCTGCTGTTGGGCACCGGCAGGTGGAGTAGGCGATGCGCCGGTGCCGTTTTGCAGATGATTCGTGATGGTTGTGGCTTGCAGAAAGGTCGGGTACTGGCTAGACATAAGAGTGTCCCAAGAATGCGATACAGCGATTGTGATTTACATGTTCACTGTAGGTCTTATGCCTTGCGCTAAACTAAATCCTCGCCTTTACCGAAAATTGTTAGGTTGTACAAAAACTCATGAAGAAGGCACAGTGCTGTGTAACGCCTACGCGATATCCTGCGCCACCGTCAACTAACCTAACATAAACGCTTTTCCAACGCCGCAGCATACCTTGCAAACCTGACAGACCAGCCTGTTAGGTGGCTGCACAACCTTGCAGCGTGACTTATGGCTTGTGCCCTGCTGCTCAGGTGTTGTTTGCCTGCGCCTCAACTTCGCGCAGGATATTGGCGATGCGTTCCAACCCGCGCGCGTAGTTGTCCTCGTTGTTGTAGTCGGCAAGATCAAGGTAATGATAGGTACGCAGGCGGAACGGCAGTTTGCAATCGGATTCGATACGCACGGGGATAATCACTTTGCCCTCTTCGAGGCAGTAATTCCATTCGCCTTTGACATTACCGGATTTCACCGAAGCATTGGACAGAATCAGCAGCATCGCGACCGACTGATTGAGCGCTTCTTCAATGGCGTCGTCCCAATCCTTACCCGGTTTGATCTCTGTCTGATCCAGCCAGATAAAGATGTTCGTGTTGATCAGCTCACGGCGCAGGTCGCTGACCAGCCGTTTGACAAGGCGTTCATCCTTGCGCGAGTAGCTGGTGAAGATGATCGTCTTTTGCAGCTTGCGATGATTCGCTTCGTATTCATCCACAACGCGCGTCAGGTGATCGAAAAATTCCGGGCTTCTGCTGATGATTTCGCGGAATGCCGCCAGATCCAGCTCAACAACGGTGGTCTCGCGCGACGTAACGACATCGGCAGTACGTGGTTTGTTTTTCAGCAGGGCGATTTCACCGAAGAAGCTCCCCTCGCGTTTGCGATCCAGCAGCACGGTAGTGCCGGCGCGGCTTTTGGTGACCTCTACCTCACCATCTACAATGATATAGAAGGTGCGCTCAAGCGCGCCCTCATGGCACAGATGTTCCTGCGCCGGGTAGCGATTGACCTTCACTACATTGAGAAATTCTTGGAGTGTGGGATTATCCAGATGGACAAAAATGTTCCTAACAACGTCGCGTACCTGTTGATCCATGCTGTCACCTGCGCGGCAGTTCCGGCAAGCGGTGGTTCGCCGGGGCTGGCTGCTCATGCTGCTCATGCGTTATTGCTGCCATTATAGCATAGAACCCGCAGCCACCTGACGCACGTTCACACCACTACAACATTTCCTTCAGCGTCAGGGCAATTTGCTCGGTGACGCCTTTCACCGCCATCAATTCTTCAACAGTCGCCTGCTTGATGGCATTGACCGAGTTGCCAAATGCCTTGAGCAGCGCCTTACGCCGGGCGGGTCCAATGCCGGGGATGGTTTCCAGCTTGCTCGCCATGCCCAACTTGTTGCGCTGCTGGCGGTGGCTGGTGATCGCATAGCGGTGCGCTTCGTCACGCACGCGCTGCACCAGATACAGCGCCTGTGACGTTCGCGGCAGCACCAGCGGCGCGCTAATGCCTGGCTGGTAAATCTCCTCAAACTGCTTTGCCAGCCCGACCACCGGCACCCGCCCTAGCAGCCCAAACTCGGTTAGCACTTCGATGGCGACGCCTAACTGCCCCTTGCCACCGTCAATAATCAGCAGATCGGGCAGCAGACGCCAGGTTTCGTCACGATCTGCCTGCCCCACCGGGACGGGTTCAGGATTCTCGACCAGATTTTTCCAGCGGGTGAAACGCCGGGTAAGCGCCTCGCGCATGGACTGGAAATCATCCGGTCCGGCATGGCTGACACTGCGAATGTTGAAGCGGCGGTATTCGCCTTTGGCGGGCGTACCGCGCACGAACACGACGCGACTGGCGACAATCGCCGTACCCTGCGTGGTGCTGATGTCGAAACACTCAATGCGGTTGGGCGGACCGGGCAGGTTCAGGAAGCCCTGCACTTCTGCCATTGCCTGCTCCTGTTTGGTCGTGTCCGCTTCCCACTGCGCCTTGACCATACGCAGCGCTTCGTTAGCATTTTCCTGCGCCAGTTTGATCAGGTCGCGTTTGTTGCCGCGCTGGGGCACGGTGATCGTCACCTTGCTGCTGCGCCGGTCACTCAGCCAGCGTTCGATGATGCGCGCTTCTTCGACTTCTTCAGGCAGAATAACCTCTTTGGGCACTTCCGCCACATCGCTGTAGAACTGCGTCAGAAATTGTTCCAGCACACGCGAATCGCCTTCGCCCTCAGCGTTATCCAGCAGGCGCGAGTCACTGCCGATCAGCTTGCCGTTGCGAATAAACATGATCTGCACGATTGCCTCGCCGTTTTCGCGCGCAATGGCAAGCACATCGTGGTCGCTCATCTGCGGGCTGACGGCTTTGTGCCGCTGGGTGATGAACTCGATTGCCTTCAGTTGGTCACGCAGCACGGCAGCTTTCTCAAAATCGAGCCGTTCGGACGCACTTTGCATTTCTACCCGAAGGCGTGCTTCGACTCCTTCGCTCTTGCCACCGAGCACATCCATCAACTCGGCGATCATCGCGCGGTAATCCGCCTGATTAACCGCCCCGATGCATGGCGCATTGCATAATTTGATGTCGTAGAACAGGCAGGCACGCTGGTCTTTGCCGGTGATGTCGCGATCACAGGTCAGATACGGGAATGCCTTGCGCAGCACGCGCAGGGTGTTCTGCACCTGCCACATCGCCGTGTAGGGACCAAAGTAACGGCTGCCATCGTTCTTGATGCGCCGCGTGGTTTCGATTTTGGGAAACGGCGCATCCCAGGTGACTTTAATATACGGGTAGCGCTTGTCATCCTTCATCAGCACGTTGTAGGGCGGCTGGTGACGTTTGATCAGCGTTTCTTCGAGGATCAGCGCCTTAACTTCGCTTTCGGCGATGATGAAGTCAATGTCGGCAACCAGTTCACGCATTCTGCGCGTTTTGGGCAGCATGTCCGCCGTGTTGCCAAAGTAGCTGCGCACGCGGTCACGCAGACGCTTTGCCTTGCCGACATACAGAATTTTGCCGTTCGCGTCCTTCATGATGTAGACGCCGGGCTTGAGCGGCAGGTTATCGAGAATTGTGCGGATGTGGTCTGGAGGTGTGAACATGAAAGCCAACCGTCAAAACACCTGTTGGGTCGAACAATCGTCTGTGTACAGTTATGGATATGTTAGACGTGTGTTCTATTGTAGCGCGGGGTGCGCCAGAATGCGAGAGGGCTGCTGCGCTTCCGGTTGGTCAGGTCACAGGCAAAACACCAAGCCGGGTAAACACAGACCGCATGGTCACTACGGTGCAAGCACCCCGCACAGCGGCGGCTGCCAGCCTATTATGGTGTTCCGCGATAGACGCATCCAACGGTGCGCCAAGCCTTACCGAAAAGCGCGCTGCGCATGGTCAGGTCCGCGTCCGAGGCGTATACTTCCGGCGTGAACGCCAGCACATGCTGCGTCTCGTTCCAGGAAATTCATCAAATATGCGCTGGACTACGCAAGATGGGCTAGAATAACAGGCAGTGAAGCCGTGGAGACACGCAAGATGCATGATACCGAGGACCCACTCTCCCCTGAACAATCACCGCAATCAAAGACCGCTGCCGATGAACGGCGGCGCATCCGCAGGCTGCTGCATGACACGCTCACACAGAGCCTGTTTTCAGCAGCTACACTGGCCGGGGTAGCGGTGGAGACCATAGAGCATAATCCTATACTGGCAAAAAAGGTTATACTGGAGTTAGATAGTGTAATAAAAGATGCACTGGCAGAACTCAAGGCAATACAGGCGGCACTCAAAGATGAACCAACCGATCCGGGTCGTGTTAATTGATGACCACAGTAAAGTACATCTGGCAATCGCGGCACTACTGACTATGCTCGATGATATTGAACTTGTCGCACAGGGCAGCAGCGGGCAGGAAGCCGTTGATCTCTGTACAGACTTTCAACCGGACATCGTACTGATGGATGTCATCATGCCGGGAATGAATGGTATTGACGCCACCCGCGATATTCTGGCGCAGCACCCGAACATCAAAATCGTCGCGCTGTCCGGCTTTCAGGACGAGGACAGCGTTAAGGCAATGCTGGCGGCAGGGGCAGTAGGTTATGTCCTGAAAACTTCCTCCGCGCAGGAAATCGCCAGCGCCATCCGCAGCGCCTATGCCGGGAGTTCAATTCTCTCGCGTGAGGTGATTCAGACACTGCTCACGCCAACCGCTGCCATCAATCCGCGTGTGGAGTATGGCTTGACGCGCCGCGAACTGGAGATTCTGCAACTGATGGCGGCAGGCAGCCACAACCCCGAAATTGCTGAAGCCATGACGCTGAGCCTGTCCACCGTCAAATTTCATGTCAGCAACATTTTGCAAAAACTGGGCGTCAGCAGCCGAACCGAAGCGGTATCGCTGGCGCTGGAAAAAAAACTGGTCAACTGACCAGTATTTCGGACAGGTCTTCACTTCAGAAAATCCCCCCTCTTTCCTCGTCTACGTCCGCCGCCAAAAAGTCGCATAATGACCATAGATAACGACATCATCACAAGGTCGATGCGGAGACAGGCATGGCACAACTCAACGCAACAATCAAAGACCGGCACACAGCGGGTCTGCCGCGAATGGCAGACCTGACGCAGCACCCGGCGTTGTTCCAGTGGATTGCAGCCCATCTGCTGCCAGAAGCGCAGCCATCACCGGAAGAAAAACGGCGGCGGGCACGCCTGCTGGCGTCGCTGTTTATCGTAGCAATGGTTCTGGCAACCTTCATTATCGGAAGTGAGGTGATCCGCGAACCAGAAAACCTCTTTGGCGCGGACATCCTCGGATCAATTTTCGGCATCGGCTTGACGTTCGTGCTGCTGCTGATCAACCACAAAGGGCACACATCACTTGCAGCGGGCATCTTCAGCATCGTCGAAGTCACGATCTTTGTCTTCGCGACCTATCTCGAAGGATCAGGCGATACTTCGCTGGTTTACGTCGTTGTCGGCGTGCTGGTCGTTGCCATGTTCTTCACCGTGGAAGCCACCATCGCAATTGCCAGCCTGATCATTGCCGGTGTCTTTGTTCTGAACAATGTGATGCCCAGCGCCACACAGATCCACAACCAGCTCTGGTACTTCTTGATCGTCGTCAATGCCTTGGTCGTCACTCTGGGCTGGCATCTTCGTTCAATTGAAACCCTGCGCCGCGCCCGCCTGGAAAAAGCCAACGAGGCACTGCGCCAGTCCGAAGCCAATCTGGAACAGCGCGTGCTTGAACGGACTGCCGAACTGGAACAACGCAATGTCGAATTGGTTGAAGCGCGCGAAGCCGCGGAAGAAGCCAATCGCATCAAATCGCAGTTTCTCGCCAATATGAGCCATGAACTGCGCACACCGCTGAACGCCATCCTCAACTTCACCGCCTTCGTCGCCGATGGCGTGATGGGTCCCGTCAATGACGAGCAGGTCGAATCGCTGCAACAGTCGATTTCCAGCGGTAAGCACCTGCTGGCGCTAATCAACGATATTCTGGACGTCACCAAGATCGAAGCCGGGTTGATGGATTTGTTCATTCAGGAAGTGGACATGAACGAAGTCCTCAATGCGGTAGTCGCAGTCGGCAAGGGGCTGGTCAAGGATAAGCCGATTGAACTGCGTGCCAGCATTGCGGATGATCTGCCGGTCACCTATGGCGATAAGCGTCGTCTGCGCCAGGTGTTCCTCAACATCCTGTCCAATGCCGTCAAATTCACCCCGTATGGGCATGTCGCCATCCGCGCCGGATACAGCGCCTCACACCTGCATGTCGAAATTGAGGACAGCGGCATCGGCATCGCGCCGCAAGACCAACCACTGGTTTTCGAGTCGTTCAAGCAGGCGCGCCATGAATTGCAGGATGTGGTCGGAACCGGTTTAGGCATGCCGATCTCGAAGTATTTTGTCGAGTCGCATGGCGGGCGCATGTGGCTGTTGAGCGCGGCGGGGGTAGGAACCACGTTCTTTGTCGAACTGCCGCTGCTGACCGAAGCAGAAGCCAGTGCCCTCAGCCTTGCGGACCGGCAGATGCAGTGAACAACAGGATAACCTGATGAAGATCCAGCCCCATTTTGTGTACATCGAAGATCACCTCGCCAGCCGACAGGTGCTGCAAATCATGCTTCAGGAACTGCTTGGGTTCCAGCAGCTGACGCTGTTCGAAGATACACAGAATGTGCTGGAACGGCTGGAGCAGTTGTCGCCGCCAGCAGACATTCTCTTTCTGGATCTCAATCTGGAACCGCTAAGCGGGTACGCGGTGTGTGCCCTGCTGCGCGCCCAACCAGCATTTAACCGGGTCATGATTGTCGCCATGACGGCGAGTATCAGCGGAGAGCAATATCAGCAACTGCGTGATCTGGGATTCAATGGCATCATCGAGAAGCCGCTTAATCATCGTACCTTCCCACGCATGTTGCAGCATCTTCTGGAAGGCAAGGAAGTCTGGGGAGAGATTTGATGAATGTTACCTTGCGTTCGCTGTTGACCATTCTGGCGACAGGAACCCATGAGGAATTGAAGGCAGCACGGCGCGCGCTGGCGGCATCCGGCGACGAAGCACTGGCGCCGCTGCTGGCGCTGCTGCGCACCGGCAGTGAACGACAGGTCGCCAATGCGGTGCTGGTGCTGGGCGATCTTGCCAGCCCCGACGCCATCGAGCCGCTGCTGGCGCTGCTATCCGGGCATCATCATGTTATTGTGCGCTGCAATGTCGCCGAAGTCATGGGCAAGTTTGCTCACAATCCGCGCATTGTGGAAGAACTGATTGCTGCCGTGCAGCGCGAAAAAGGGTTGGTCGCCATGTGGTGCCTGACATCGCTGGGCAAGCAGGGTGGCGAACG
Source organism: Anaerolineae bacterium (assembly GCA_034435675.1). Lineage (GTDB taxonomy): Bacteria > Chloroflexota > Anaerolineae > Aggregatilineales > Phototrophicaceae > DAOTWP01. Next base: position 12,095 of record DAOTWP010000185.1, on the reverse strand, counting down.
CACACGGCAATTTCTTAGTGCGTTTATCCACCACACTGCAAGCACGACCCTGCGCATCATGGCGATTCGGGCGATTGGTGAACTGGGCGACCCGGCAGCAGTGGAAGCCCTGATGCCCTACTTGCAGGATCATGACCGCCATGTGCGCGATCACGCCAGCATGGCTTTGCAAAAACTGGGTTACAACGCCGCATAATGTGCTCGCTCATGGAGCCGCGCGGCAGGAGGTCAGGATGATTATCGAACAGCCTGTGTTCTTGTATGTAGAAGACGATTTCGCCAGCCGGCAGATTCTCAAGGTGCTGATCACACGCGTGCTGGGGCATACCCACCTGAATGTCTTTGAGAACAGCCAGGACTTCTTGCGGCGGTTGGGGCAGCTTTCGCCCGCGCCGAATGTCTTCTTTCTGGATATTCAGATGAAACCGCATGATGGCTACGAAGTGCTTTCGATGCTGCGCGGCAGCGCGCAGTTCGCCAGCGCCACCGTAATCGCCATGACCGCCAATGTCATGTCGCATGACGTCGAAAAACTCAAACAGGTCGGATTCGACGGCTTGATTGGCAAACCGCTGGTCAAGGACATCTTTCCCCAGCTTGTCGAGCGCGTTCTGGCTGGCGAGCCAATCTGGTTTGTGCCTTAGCCGAAAACAGTACCCAGGAGCCAACTGTGCATCTCATCGGTAAACGGTTCTTCATTGTTGAGGACAACCTCAGCAACAGCACAATCATGAAAATCATGTTGGAGGCAAGCGGTGCAAAGGTCTTCTTTGACCGCTGGTGTGTCAACACACCGTCGCGTATCCGGGATGCCGGTCACATTGACCTGATCATCATGGACTTAATGCTGCCCAATGGCTTGACGGGCTATGATGTGTATGAGCTGGTGAAGCAGGATCCCGAGCTGGCGCATATCCCGGCGATTGTTGTCAGCGCCTCTGACCCGGCACTGGAACTCAAGAAAGCCCGCCAGCATGGGTTCCGGGGGTATATCAGCAAGCCGATCAATAATCACACCTTTGCCAGGACCATCGCGCGTATTCTGGAAGGTGAACAGGTGTGGGCGGATGACTTTGTCGCTTAAGACAGTCCAGTTTGCGACTGTAAAGAAAGGATCAATCCGATAATGAGTATCTTCGCAGGCAAGACCGCCGTAATCATTGAGGACGATGCCAGCAGCATCAAAGTGCTGCAGCAGCTGCTCAAGCAGGTGGGTGTCAGCACGGGCGTTTTGCAGGACAGCTACACCATTGGCGAACAGATCGCGTCTCTCGACTCTGTGGATGTCATCTTTCTCGATCTGGAAATGCCCTTCAGCAACGGCTACAACGTGCTGGAACTCATCCAGCAAAGCCAGCATCTGGCGGGGGTCCCTGTCGTCGCCTACACCACGCATACCAGTCACCTGAACGAGGCGAAACGCGCCGGGTTCCACAGCTTTCTGGGCAAACCGCTGGACGGGCGGCACTTTGCGGAACAACTGGGCAAAATCCTCAGCGGCGAAGCCGTGTGGGAAGTGCCGTCGTAGCGGGAAGCGGTTTGCCGGGGTGGACGCTGGACGACATCGCCCGCCCATCCCGGCGGCAGATGTTTATTACGGCGCGAGCACCCCGCACAGCGGCGGCTGCCAGCGCAGCGCCCCATGTTCCGCGATAGTCGCATCCAGCAGCGCGGCAATCTCTGCCGGGAATGGTGCAGTGCGGCGCACGGTCAGGTCTGCGTGCGAGGCAAGCACTTCCAGGGTGGACGCCAGCACGTTTTGCGTTTCGTTCCACATGAAATGCATAAAGTGCACGCGCTTTGCCGAACGCGCTACCAGCCGCGAATGCACCACCACCGTGTCGCCGACCAGCACCTCCGCGAGATACTGCACAAACTGCTTTAACGCGAACGCCCCGGTCTGCGTCTGCTGGTAGTGTTCCAGTGTCATGCCAAAATGCTCAAACAGCCCCCACGCGGCGCGATCATAAATCGCAAAGTACCAGCGGATGTTCATGTGCCCCATCTCATCGAGATAATCCTCCGGCACGGTCACGCGGTAAGTCTGCGGAAGCTGACGCAGGTGTTCAAGCGTAATGCTCATGGTACGGCTGCCTTTTTTGTGTCAATGCGCGGACTGCATACGCTATGGATACGTTGGATGTGCGCCTATTTTAGGGCAGGAAGTGCGCTGTGCCAACAAAACAACGCACAAAAGGGCACACCAGCGGCGTGCCCTCGTCAGCTCAACACCTGTCAGCAGCCCGGCGGTCGTCAGCGCGGCGTCAGGAACAGCGACGCAGTTACCGCATCCGGCGCGACAATTTCCCCGGTGAAGGTCACAACGCCGAGGTTCTCAAACAGAATATACGCTTGCTCCACGCCTTCGCGTGCCGGACCGATCAGGCTGCGGCGCAGCGTGCGGAAGAAGTCCTCGTTGTTGTAATACAGCACCAGATCGCCATAACTCGCCGCATGCGCAAAGCCCTGTGTCCAGCTTGCGGTCTGCGTCAGGTTCGCGCCACCCTGCGCCGTTTCGATGATACGCATGATACCGTCGCCCGTGCTGAGGACAAACAGGTTGCCGACCGGCGCATAGTTGATTGCCACTTCCAGACCGGGCAGCACTTCACTCAGGTCAATGCTGCTGCCGGAAAATGCGCCAAAACCCGTTTCACGCGGGTTCAGCCGCGCGGTCAGCAGCAGGTCGGTGAACAAGTCATACACATCCTCGGCGGCATCCGCGCTGGCGGTTTCGACCACCAGCACGACGCTGTACGGCAGTGTGAGGGTTTCGTAGCCGTTGTACAGCGCGAAGGCATCCGCGCTTTCGATAATGCCCAGCGCATAGTTGCCGTCCATCATGCCGAACAATTCCTGCAAATCCACCCCAATCTGCGCATTGATAAATGCCAGCCCGGCGTCAAGCTGCTGCGGGCTGAGATCGTATTCGTAGTCGGGATCATCCAGCACCGCCGCCATCGTGCGCAGCGACTCGTAGCCATAATTAAACGCCAGTGCCAGCGAATTAGACTCAGCAACCAGCAGCGTTTCCTGCGGGAATACCTGCGCCAGCCGTGGCAAGCCGTTCTCCCCGATGATACCGGGCGCAGCGGGCATTGCCAGCGGCAGCCGCCCGCGATAAGTGAAATCGAACGCCGCCGCGCCGTCGTCAAACAGGCGTGCGCTGAAGCCAACACCACCGAGCAGCGGCTCGACCAGCGCGCGCTCCCGCGCAAGGCGGACAACGTCGTAGGGATAAGGGTTGTACAGGGCTTCGGAGTCGCCATCCAGATCAACCCACAGCGTAAACAGCGGGTTGTCACCCGGCAGGCGCGCGAGGTCGGTCTGGTAGCGGGCACTGCGCGCTAAACTCGGCTGTTCGCCCGTGCGCGCCCGCTGCACCGCATTGAGCGACTCCGGCAGCCCGTGCGCCACAAAACCCGGCAGCGTGCCAAATGGGCGCACCTGGTAGCCATCACCATAGCGCGGGGCAACATAGAGCATGCCGCCGTTTGCCAGTGGATACTCCTCCAGCGTGCTGCTTTGGTATTTTTCCCACTGACCGCGCTGCTGCTGCACAAACTCGCTGGCGGCGCTGTCGTCACGGCTTTCGACCAGCACAATAACCTCATGCCGCAGGCGCAGCTGTTCGCTGTTTGCATAGAAAACGCTGTAAGGATCATCGGGGTCGGGGGTTGCGCTCGGCACAGGGGTCGCCAGCGCGGGGTCGCTGTATTCCATAAACGGATAGTAGGGCGCTTCGGGCAGCAGATTGACCGCCACGACCATGTAATCACCCAACCAGCTATCCACATCAGCCAGCGTAAGCGCCTGATCATCATCACGCATGTATTGATAGACTGATGTCAGCACCCCGGCAACGCCGTCCGCCAGCAGGTCGGTGAGCGTGGGTGGCAGCTCCCCGCCGTAGGAATTCAGCGCGATCACCCGGCTGATGTTGAACAGCTCGCCAAAGGCATCCAGATCGCCTGCTTGCACCGCGCGCAGGTCAATCACCAGCATCAGGACCGTCGAATCAGGCAGCACTTCTGCCGCCCGCCGCACCACTTCCGCATCAAAAACAGTAGCCTGCTGCGCTGGTGCCGCCAGCACAGCCCCGGTTATGCTCAACAGCAGTACAAATGCCAGAATGCAGTAGAGCTTCTTCACACGCTTGCCTCCTGTGGATCGCTATAGTGTATCCGGTGATGTACCGGGAATTACTGCTGAAGCTGCCCGCGCGGGGGTGGCAAACCGGGCTAATCGCCTCTACGCGGGACGTTCACGCATTCCGCATCGGCGGCGACGACATCACTGCGCACCCAACTGCCAAAGGTCGTTTGCCACCATATCAGTCCATCCGCGCCGACCGTTTGCCCGATGACGTATGCCCCCTGCCCGCGTTCGAGCACGCCGGTCTGCTGCGCGCTGGCATCCGGCGCGGCACGCAGGTTGACATTGCCGTCCGGCGGTTCGATAACGCAGGCAGTTTGCGGCACAATACCTGCCGCAATCACCTGGATCTCGCCCCATGAGACCCAGTGGATAGTTTCCTGTGTAACCACCTGAACAAAGCGGACATCAGGAATTGGAACTGTCGGGGCAAAGATCAGCCATTCGTCATCACGAGTTTCCTGCGCAAAGGTATTCACCAGCGTGAATCTGCCGCTGGCGTCACCGACATAAAGCTGATGCACGGTAGGAGTCGGTTCGGCAGGCGGGAATTGGCTGGTTTGCAGCAGGATTTGTGAGACTGTATAGGTTTGCTGCAGGTCAATTTCGATAAACTGCGGCGGCGGCAGATCACCGGCGTTCCAGTTGTCAGCGCCGCTGGTAATGCCGTTGACGACGTTTTCCGGCGGGTCAGTGGGCAGCGCATTCGAGGCGCGCACAGGCTTGCCGAGTGCCACATTCTGCCCGGCATCGGCGAGCGCTGTGGGCAGGTGCGCCACTCGTTCTGGCGGGAATTCTTCAGGTTCAGCGGGCGCGCTGGCAGCGGTCAGCCCATCGCTGCCGCCCAGCGTCAGCAGCGTGCCTTCGCCAGCCTCAACGACCTGTGTTGCGCCATTCGCCGTGATTTCGCCCGCGCCATCGAGCAGAAGCATTTCCATCGCGCCGCCGGGCGCTGCGGTGAAGACGGCAGTTGACCCCAGACGAACATCCGCGCCGTTGAGCGTGAAGGTGATTTCCACATTGTCAGGACCATCAACGATCAGCGTGTCGTAGTCCAGTTCGTTGCAGCGCGACTGCCCGATGCCTGTGCTGAACACGAACGTGCGCAGCCCGCCGGTGTCGCCGTCCTCCGCCGTGTCTTGCAGGGCGACATCCCCAACCATCAGGAAGGTCACGATCTGTCCCGGCAGTGAACCGGGCACTTCCACCCGCGCACGCAGCAGCGCCACCCCAAAATCACCGGACTCAACATTCAGTGGCGTCGCGCGAATCGTCTGGATGTCCGGCAAAGCGACGACATCACCAGGCGTGTCGAATGCCACAGCGGCGCTAGCAGCGCGTGTTTCGACCTCGACGAGGTTGTTGCCGTAGCAGACTTCGTCCGTCCCCATGCCGAGGCACAGCTCTGTGGCACGGTACAGCGCCTCTTGAATCAGCACATCGCAGGTCAGTTCCTGCGCGCCCACACCGGAAATCAACAGCAGCAGCAGCATGAAGGAGAGTTTACGCATAGCTCGTTACCCCTTGATTTGAGAACTGCCGCGTCATCAGCAGTGTTGATCCTATTTTAGCGCCTCTTGCGGCTGCCACAATCAACCGGCAGCGCGCTGGCACGTATAACTAACTTATACGTTCAGCCCCCTTCGCGCAGCGCCCACACCGGCAGGGGTTCCAGCCGTTCACGCCACGCTGCCGGAGTCCCCTCAATGCCGGTGTACAACGCGACGATACCGCCGACCATCGCGCAGGTAGTATCAACCGCGCCGCCGCCGCTTGCCGTTTTCCAGATCGCCTCCTCGTAGTTGTCGAGGAATTCGCCCGCGCACCACAGCACGAACGGCACAGTATCCTGCGGGGTCAACAGACTGCCGCTGCCCAGCGTGCCCACAACGCGCGCGATGTCGGGAATGCGAAAGCGCAGCGCCTGCTCTATGCCATAGCGCACATCACCAGGCGGCACAAAGGGCAGCACCCGCGCAATAAACACCTCCCGCGAGGGACGTTCCCCCGCCTGTTTCGCCTGCCAGGTCTGCGCTGCCGCCGCGGCAAGTGCTGCTGCCCCGGCGCTTGCCTCCGGGCTGCTGTGGGTAACGCTGGCGGCAAGCTGTGCCTGTTCGACAGCTTTCAGCACGTCATCGGCAAAGTACGCGCCCACCGGAATGCCGCGCAGCGCTGCCTGATGCCCGTAAGAATCTTCGCGCCCAAAGGTGTCCTGGGCGGCTTTGTCCCACGCGATTCCCAGCAGAATGTTGCTCAGCAGGCGGCGCATGACCATGCCATAACCGCGCCCAGGGTGAAAATGCATCGCCAGGCTGACGGCGAGTCCCTGCTGGCGAATCTCGGCATATTTGCGCAGCGTTTCATAGACCGACAGCGCCATGTTGGTATCGTCGGTATAGCGCCAGGGACCAGAAATCAGAATGCGCTGGCGAATGACGTGAGACAAACGCCCCACATCGCTGCCCTCAAAGAACCCACCCAGCGCATCGCCAATCGCCAACCCTTCGAGCGAGTCACGCGCCCGCTGCAGGCGCTGCTCATGTGTTGTCATGCTTCCCCCAGTGCCCAGACGGGCAGTGGTTCGCGGTGCTGCATCCACACCGGCGGAATCCCCGGCGCTCCCGTATAACAGGCGACAATACCGCCGACGATGGCACAGGTGGTGTCCACATCCCCGCCGCCGCTTGCCGTCTGCCAGATCGCTTCTTCGTAATCGTCCAGATACTCCCCCGCGCACCACAGCGCGAACGGCACGGTGTCCTGCGCGGTCACGCGGCTGCCATTGCCCAGCGTGCCAACGACATGCGCCATCGTGCGGGTTGTCAGCGCTGCCGCGCGCCGCACACCGCTTTTGACCTCGCTGTCCGGCAGGTGTGCCAGCACCCGCCCGATCCACTCCGCGCGGGTAGGACGTTCGCCCGCCTGCCGCGCCTGCCATGCCAGCGCCGCCGCCAGCGCCACCGCGACAGCACCGGTTGTGCCTTCGGGGTGCCCGTGGGTGATTTCTGCCGACAGCCGCGCCTGCGCTGCTGCCAGCGGCAGATCATCCGCGAAGTATGCGCCTACTGGGGCAACCCGCATAGTGCCACCGTTGCCAAACGACCCCTGCCCGCTGAACAACTCCGCTGCCGCCACGCGCCAGTTTGCGCCCAACGCCAGGCGCGGCAGCAGGCGGTGCATGGCCGGTCCATAGCCACGTGAACGGTCATAGTGCAGCCCGAAGCTTAACGCCAGCGCCTCCGGGTCAATCTGCTGGTACAGGCGCAGGCTTTCGTAAATCGACAGCGCCATGCTGGTATCGTCCGTCCAGCGCCACTGGGCGTCAATCAGGCGGCGTTCACGCACGAACACTGACAGCCGATCATGCCCTGCGCCTTCAAAAAAGCCGCCAAACGCATCCCCAACTGACAAGCCTTCCAGCGAGTCGCGCGCGCGTTGCAGGCGTTCTGCCGCCGTGTTGGATGCAGTTGTGTGCTCCACAGCAAGTCCTCGCTACAATGACACTGCACGCCGTGCTATTCTCAGTCTAAAATCTGTTGCCCGAAATGACAATCACACAGGGACTTTCTTACGCTATGGCGCGTATTGTTATCAAACTTGGCACCAGCACCCTGACGGCGGGCACAGCGCGGCTGAACCGCGAGCGCATGCTGGAAATCGCCCGGCAGGTCGCCCGGCTGCACCAGCAGGAACACGAACTGATCGTCGTGTCCTCCGGCGCGATGGCTGCCGGGCGCGAACGCCTCAACTTCCCCGACCTGCCGCGCGCCGTGCCTGCCAAACAAATGCTCAGCGCGGTAGGGCAAAGTCACCTGATGCGCATCTGGAGTGACTTATTCGACATCTTCAGCATTGTTGTCGGGCAGGTGCTGCTGACCCGCGGCGACCTGACGCACCGCACCCGCTACCTGAACGCGCGCGATACGCTCTACACCCTGATCGAGCAGCGTGTCGTGCCGGTCATCAACGAGAACGATACCGTTGCCACCGAGGAGATTCGCGTCGGCGACAATGACAACCTCTCCGCGCTGGTCGCCAGCCTGCTTGAAGCCGATCTGCTGGTGCTGCTGACCGACCAGCCCGGCTTGTTCACCGCCGACCCGCGCAAGCACGCCAACGCCGAACTGATCCAGCAGATTACGCACATAGACACCGCCACTTTCGCGCTGGCAGGCGGCACAGGCACAACGCTGGGCACAGGCGGCATGGTCACCAAAATTCAGGCTGCTCAAACGGCAAGCCGCAGCGGCGTGGTCACAGTGATCGCGCAGGGCAGCCTGCCCGACGTGCTGACACGGCTGGTTGACGGCGAGGCGCTGGGCACACGCTTTGAGCCGGTCAACACACACCTGGAAAGCCGCAAGCGCTGGCTGCTGGTGGACCAGCCGCAGGGCAGCGTAACGGTGGACGCGGGCGCGGCGCAAGCGCTGCTGAGCGGCAGAGCCAGCCTGCTGCCAGTGGGCGTCACAGCGGCGGCAGGCGACTTTGAACGCGGCGCGACACTGGTCGTACACGATGCGGCGGGCAAACCAATTGCGCGTGGGCTGAGCAACTATGCCGGGGATGACCTGCGCCGGTTGTGCGGCGTGCAGTCCGCGCGCATTGGCGCAGTGCTGGGTTACAGCTACGGCGATTATGTCATCCACCGCAACAATCTGGTGCTGCTGACCTGAGCGCTGGATTCGCTTGCGCAGCACAACCGCACGCCAGCAGCCATTTACCGCTTTTTTACGTTCTGTGGCGACAATTCATCCATTACTCATACACTTACCGGGACTGGCGCGGTATAGTAGGCGTAACGTCGTGCGCGCTCCGTTCACCACCGGATCATCCCCTGCGCACCCTATTTCAGACACCGGGAGTCGCCCATGTTGTCGTCGTATATTCTGCGTCATGAGCAGCGCTTTCTACTCGCCATTGATCGCCGTCATCACCCGCTGCGATTCTACCTGTTCCTGCTGCTGCCGATGGTCACCATTGGTGCGGTCATGTTCAGTCTGCTGCCTGTCTTCCGTATGCAGCCGGGCGAAGCATTCGTCGCCAGCTTCCTGATTGTCACGCAACTGCTGTTCAGCGTGCGGGCGATGCATTTCTCGGCGTTCAGCGTGGTGCGCGAACGGCAGGCAAAGGCTTGGGATACGCTGCGGCTGACGCACCTCACGGCACAAACGATGATCTGGTACAAGTGGCGCGCGATTGTCGGCTACCTGCTGGGGCGCTTCTGGCTGGTGCTGCTGGTGCGCCCGGTGCTGGTGGCGCTGGCGGCGGCAGGGCGCGGTGTCCCCGGCGATACCGTGCTGTATATGGTCCTGTTTGCCAGCGTTTACCCGCTGTTTGAGATCGGCTTGACGACGGCTATTGGGCTGCTGTGTTCCAGCGTGGTCTCCAGCGGCTTCTACGCGCTGGCAACGACAGCGATTATGCGTGTGCTGCTCAGCCTGGCGCTGCTGCTGACCTTTTCATGGGCATTGCCGCAGCAGCTCGTCCCCGGTTTCGCCGCGGCTGGCGATCTGGTGATTACCGCCTTTTTTGTGCTGCCTACTCCAGTTGAATTGTGGCGGTTGGCGTTTGAACTGCTGATCGCCACGCTGACGCTGCTGGTGGTTGTGTGGAGTACAGCGTTGATGCTGCTGACAGCGGTAGTTGTCGTCGCGCTGGCGGGGCTGTCCACGCGGCTGGTGCCGGTGCTGGTAAGGCAGCCTGCCGAAAACCAGTACGACGCGGAAGATTGACGCAGAGCTTGCTATCGCGGGGTGTGGTAGCGACTGCACCCCGTTGAAACCTGTCCCCTCCCAGAATCCTTCCTCCGATTTTTACCCACTTTCTTTTATCCAATTCCCACTTTGCGTTATAGTAATATGGGTGCGCGATCTAACTCTGCGGCGTTTCGCGCTGCTCTGCGATGAGGATGAGCGATGCAACACACTACGCGAGAAAATGCACGACAGGTGACACGACCAACTGCGATTGTCCAGCGCATTGGGCGGCAGGTTTTGCTGCTGGTGCTGCTGCTGGCACTGCTGGCGCTGCCGATTCGGGTAAGTGTCCGGGCACAGGAAGCAACCCCAGCGCCCGCATCCGCCACTGAAGTCCCGCCCATAGCGGAATTTGACGCCCGGCTGGGCGCGGCAAATGCGGCGCTGGATCGTGCGCTGGGGGTCAGCAGCCTGTTTGAGGCGCTGGGCGTGCTCATCGCCGTGATTACGGCAGCAGCGGCGGCGGCGGCGGGCATTATCGGCGGTATCTATGTGCGCAACCTCAACCGTTCGCGCGAGCAGTTGGAATTAGCGCGCAAGGAAGTGCGCCGCGATGTGAAACGCACGCGAATTCGCCTGGAAACCGAACTCAAGAACACCTTTGGCGAGCTTCAGCGCGAGCTGGTGAACGAACAACAGCGCATGGATCTGCAAATGGCAGCCAGCCAGCGCGCGCTGGACGACCAGCGGAAACAAACCACACACGGGCTGATGGCGCAGTCTTTGCTGGCGCTGGCAGAAAAGCAGTACCGCGCGGGCGACTTCAAGGGCGCGATTGAAACGCATCAAAGCGCGCTGCGACTGGATGACAACAACCCGGTCATTCATTACGCGCTCGGCTATGTCTATGTCCACAGCAACGTGCTGGACAAAGCGCGCGAACATCTGGAAAAGGCGCTGAAACTGTACCCCGACCTGCCGCAGGCGCTTGCCGCGCTGGGCTATACCTTCCGGCGAATTGCCGAACGTATGGACATGGGGCTGGAACGCAGCGAAATGCTCAGCCGGGCAGAGCAGCATCTGATCGCCGCGCTGAAAATCTCACCGCGCCTGATTGATGACGATGGCGAGTCGTGGTATGGGTCACTCGGCGGGCTGTACCGCCGCAGCGGGCGCGTAGACGAGGCAATTCACGCTTACGAACAGGCAGCGGATGTCACCCCGCAGTCCTCGTATCCCTTCAGCAATCTGGCGCTGCTGTACATGGAGAAGAAGGATCGCGCCAACATGCTGGCAATGTATGCCCGTGTGGAACGGCTGGCGCTGACCGAAACGCAGATTGACGGCAGCAATTACTGGGCATATTCCGACCTGTTTACCTCGCGGCTGGCGCTGGGCAACCTGGCAGACGCCGATACAGCGCTGGAAACGCTGTTCTTCACCATCCCCAAAGATGCGCCCTACGCGCTGGAAGTGCTGGCAGACACGCTCGAACGGCTGCAAGAGGTGCTGGGCGACGCGCAGCAAGGGGCGTATGTCCTGCGCTACATCAACCGGATTCGCCAGCAGATTGGACAAATGCACCCGGAACGCCTGACCGGGGATATGTGAGGATCAAACCCGATGTTAGAGGCTGTTGCAACCGAGTTAAATCTGGTGGCGCTGGGGCAGCGGGCGAAAGCCGCCGCCGTGCTGCTCGCCCGCAAAACCACCGCCGAGAAAAATGCCGCGCTGCTGGCGATTGCCGACGCCGTGGAAGCAAACACAGACGCAATCCTCGCGGCGAACCAGCGCGATCTGGAAGCGGCGCAGGCAAAGGGCACGGACCCGCTGTGGATTCGTGACCGGTTGGACTTGAGCAGGCGTATGGCGGGAATCGTGGCGGACGTGCGCAGTGTGGCGGCGCTGCCCGACCCGGTCGGCGCGGAATTCGAGGCACGCACGCTGGAAAACGGTTTGCGCGTGCGCAAACGCCGCGTGCCGTTGGGTGTGCTGGGGGTAATTTACGAGGCGCGCCCGAATGTCACCGTAGACGTGGCGACACTGGCGCTAAAGACCGGCAATGCCGTGATTCTGCGCGGGGGCAGCGAAGTGCTGCACAGCAACGCCGCACTGGTGCGCGTGCTGGGCGAGGCGCTGGCGGCGAACGACTTCCCGGCGGACGCGATGCAGATTATTGCCAACCCGGATCGCCGTTATGTTCATGAACTGCTCAGGCTGCACCAGTATGTGGACATGATTATC